>NZ_BAVR01000045.1 GCF_000521465.1 Acetivibrio straminisolvens JCM 21531 | reverse complement strand
CAAATTAACAGTATGAACTGTGTTGTAGAACAATTCTGTAATTTCGGATATATCATCCGGCAAATACCTTCGAATATTCATGCTATACTCCTTTTCTAAAACAAGCGTCATTATTCAGCCTCTTGGAGAGAAATGAAATAGACTAAAGTTGAAGGGGTCTCTATGCCCCAAGCTTTCATTATATTGTAATATTATACCAATACGTATTATAAGTTATCCTTAAATCCAAATAAAAAACATGGCCTATAGGAATTCCTTAGCCTAATAAACCATGTTTCATGCAACAACTTTATTTACTTCATTTTAAACTTCTTTATCCGGATTAAATTTCGCGTCTTCCCTCCAAAGCCTTTGCCAATGTAACTTCATCCGCATATTCAAGGTCTCCTCCCACAGGTATTCCGTGGGCTATCCTTGTGGCCTTGATACCCAAAGGCTTAACGAGCTTTGAAATATACATGGCAGTAGCTTCACCCTCAATATTGGGATTTGTCGCAATAATAACCTCTTTGATGTTTCCTTCCTTTATCCTGTCCAAAAGCTCCTTAATTTTAATATCCTCAGGCCCAATCCCCTGCATCGGCGATATCGCCCCATGCAACACATGGTAAAGCCCTTTAAACTCTCGGATCTTCTCCATTGCAACAACATCCCTTGCGTCTTCAACGACACAAATTACAGAATTGTCCCTTTTTTCCGAACTGCAAAGGGGACAAACCTCGGAATCGGTTAAATTACCACATACCGAGCAGAATTTTGTTTTTTGCTTTGCTTCAGTTATAGCATTTGCAAGCCTATCCACTTTTTCCTGAGGCATATCCAACACATGAAAAGCCAATCTCTGGGCAGTCTTGTGGCCTATACCGGGAAGCTTTTCAAACTCCTCTATAAGCCTTGCAATCGGTGCAGCATAAAAGCTCATGTATATTCACCCTTTATCATTGTAAACATCAACTAAAACAAACCGGGAATTCCACCCAATCCGCCCGTAACCTTGCTAATCTCGGTTGTAACCATTTCATCGGCTTTTCTTAAAGCTTCATTGACTGCTGCAAGTATAAGGTCCTGAAGCATTTCAACATCATCAGGGTCAACAACCTCCGGTTTTATAGTGATTTCCTTAATATCTTTCTTTCCTGTGGCAATTACAGTAACTGCTCCTCCACCGGCAGATGCCTCAACAGTTCTTTCCTTGAGCTCTTCCTGAACTCTCTCCATATCTCTTTGCATCTTCTGAGCCTGCTTTACCAGGTTGTTTATATTACCGCCGAATCCCGGGAAACCGCCTTTTGCCATTATCATCTACCTCCAATTTTATGTTATATCTTCAGATTACACATATCCGAATATAAAAATACCTAACCATCATTATATATCAATATATGCTAAAAAGACCAGTAAAATTTTTGAAATTTATTCGTCAATTATATTCAGTGGAATATCAACCTTTTCGGCAAAATCCTGAACCTTCTCAATCAGCTCATCCTTTTCCTCTTTTTTTTCTGTATCTACAATGTCTTCTTCGCCCAAACATTTAACCCGAACTTTTTTGCCAAGAAATTCACAAAGGCACTCTTCTACAACTTCAAGATTCTCGGATTTTTCAACAAACATTTTACCAATGGTATTTTTAAATACTATCCCGACTCTATTTGAGCCCAACTCTATAAGTTTCGCATCCAGAAGGTGGGAATATATAACCATTCTGCCCCTGCTTTTCAGCTCGTCCAACACTTTGGGCCATATTTCAATTCCCTTTACATTTTTGGCAATATTCTTTTTCTCAATACGTTTATCATCTTCAGACTCCAAATTTTCTTTACCGGAATCCGCATTGCCGGAATCCTTTAGAGAACCGGTCGAACTGCCGGAACCATTCTTGGGCACGGCAATACCCTTCTCCATAATATCATTAACATTCTTCTCCAGAGATTGAATTCTCTCCAATACACCGGCATCTCCCAAGTCCATCCTGTTCTCACAGAGCTTGATAAGCGTCGTTTCCAAAAGAACCCTTGGATGTGTAGTCGATTTTAATGCCGCCTCCAGTAAAGACAGCTCTTTTATCACAGCCACAATCTCAAACCGCTCCAGCCCATTGCATTGCTCCTTCATCTTTTGAATTGAATCCATTGGAGCATCAATTATTTCTTCAGGATTCGATACCGAGCTGCAAATCATGAGATTCCTGTAATACATCACCAGCTCCGAAACAAACTGGCCGATATTCTTACCTTCCATCACCAGTTCATCAACAGCCTTTAAGACCCTTTGTATCTCTCTATTCTTTACGGCATCTACAACCTCGCCAATAAAAGTATCTGTCACAAGGCCTACCACGGATAAGACATCTTCATAGGTAAGCTCCTTATTGCCAAGAGATATGCACTGATCCAATATGCTTATGGCATCTCTCAAAGCTCCGTCGGAAAGCTTTGCTATCAGTTTCGATGCTTCCCTTTGAATTTCTACTCCGCTTTCTTTTGCAATGTACTCAATCCTCTTTACAATACTGTCTACCGGAATCCTCCTGAAATCAAACCTTTGGCAGCGGGACAGTATAGTTGCAGGAAGCTTGTGCGGTTCAGTAGTGGCAAGGATAAATATAACATGGGCAGGTGGCTCCTCGAGAGTCTTTAGGAGGGCATTAAATGCACCTGTCGAAAGCATATGAACTTCGTCTATAATATAAACCTTGTATCTGGCTTTTGAAGGAGTATATATGACTTCATCCCTAATATCTCTTATATCATCCACACTATTGTTTGAGGCAGCATCTATTTCTATGACATCCAAAAGGCTTCCGTTAAGTATTCCCTGACAAACCTCACATTGATTGCAAGGATCACCGTTTTTCGAATCCACACAGTTTACAGCCCTGGAAAATATTTTTGCCATGGTGGTTTTACCCGTACCCCTTGTCCCACAAAAGAGATACGCATGAGCTATACGCCCGGAACAAATGCTGTTCCTAAGTGTCTTTACAACATGTTCCTGTTCAACTACATCTTCAAAGACCATAGGTCTCCATTTTCTATATAAAGCCAGATACGACACAAAGCATCCTCCTACTTTCGCATATCAAAAAGCTGACTAATAAAAGCTCTGGACATCGAGTCCCTTCGCTTTTGCCTCTTTCATTTCATTCCAAGAGGCCAAATATAAAATAAAGCTATTTAATAGTTTTAAATAGCTTTTTTAGACAATTTGATATACTTAAATTTTTAGTTATATAATTAATTGGTCGTGCACCTATTTTCGACATGCATATACAAGCGTAACCAATGCAGTTAACTCTAATCAGGCAAACCCACGGCACACGAAAGGGACTACTTACCGCTGCTTTCTTCCGAACCTGACGGGGTTCATAGACTTCCGTTGCGCAGGACCCAATTTTCATTGCCACTTGCAAAGGGCAGACCTTACAGAAACATGCCTATTATAGGAATTCAACCCTGCTATAGCGGATTGCAGGTACAGGGCACCGCTACCTCCCCATCTAGCACGACCAAATATTAACTTATCAGTTTCCTTCTTAATGAATAATCATGAAGGAATACCTTATATATTATACTTAATAATTTATAATACTTCAAGACATTTATTTTATTAAATCACTATATATTTATTACTCTTTTTCCTATTATTGTATATCAATCTCCATACTCTGATTATTTTGCCTTTCTTACTGCTCTACCATAATCACACCATCCTCGTTCTTTAATAGCTGAAATCCAATTTCCTCTTCACCCCTTATGCTTGCTCCCACTGTTTTCCATACACCCACTTCTCCGTAAATAAATAAGTGCTCTAAAGAAATTTTCACCTCACTGCCATCATATTTATAGTATGCATATCCATTCTCACAAGTAGCTTCCTTTATGGATTCCTGTATTACAATTCCATTGTCGAATTTCTCTTTCCACCCGATACATTGTCTTTGCTCCTCGCAAGCCTTAAGCAGAATCCATAAACAGTTTTACCGTATAACATTATCAAGCTATCAATATCTATGTTGTCCAATGTTTATCCCCTCTCCACATGGCATAGATTTGTTTACTTCTTTCTTCCACAGCGTTTTACAGTGCAATATTTCAGTAAATATAAATTTGCGCACGGAATAGCTATTCCAGTAACATATTGTCTCTTATTTGTTATTTGGTTCATTTTGGGATAAAGAAGTTATCAATCCGCCGCATAAATCAAAAATAAATACTATTTCAGTTTAAAATTACCTTTACCTATGATAAAATTATATAAAAATGCGTAACAAAGAATTTAAGGATGTATTGGCAGTAAGTTAGATGTATTGTGCCAAATTGGAAATAGCTATTAAAAGTAAACTATGCGTAAGCAAAAAGGATGATTATTGTGTCCGGCTATTCTTTCGTATATGTTAAAATTGATAGAAACAACAGCATGGTACATTCAACGGGAATTACATTTAAAGATTTTTCAATGGGTTTAAATTTAGACAAGTGTTATTTGATATTAGCAGGTTATTCCCATGAATGCAGATTTAACACGAAATTGTTATTGGAGTATGTCACCAAAGAGCAGGCCCGTTCCTTGATTGAACAGGATGTTTATGCCTTTGGTGATTTTTGCTGGGTTGATTTCGAAAATGAGAAGCAACTGCATTTAGTAACGGATGAGGAACTTGCGAGGCTGTTGTTTATGAGTCACCAAAAAAGGCCTTTAGGTTCTTTTAGAATCGACAGTCTTATGAACGAATATGGCTATTTGTGTCATGATGATGGCTACTGTAACTATACATATTTGTACGATATAAAAAGTACAAAAACGTCCTGAGATACAAAGTCACAGAGAAACTGAAAGAAATGGGAAACGGTAATATTGACGGCAATTTCATTGACGAGTTGTATGAAATGTGTACGGATGGACTGGTTATAGCTTTCCCAAAAACTAAATCCGATGAAATTAATTTATATATACTGAAAGATATCTGTACACAAGATGACTTGGAAAATGGAATTGTTGACGTTAGTAAGCTCAGTTGTGATAATAAGCTAAAATATGATTTGAGCGATAATATGTGGAAGTTGCAGAAGAGTTTTTAGTTACGAAGAGGATTCTTTTGTGTTGAATTATATTTTTTATTCTTGTGACTTTATGTCAACTCGCATATGAGCACTACTCTGTCTCGTAAAAAATGTAAATTTCCAGGCCGGCAATCTTTATGATGTTTGTTTTGAAAATTTGTCACTTGCATAATATTGGCCACTTATTTTTTCATTTTGAAAACACTATATTTAAACACCACATTAATGATATAATTAAATTAGTACGTTTGTTTTTATTTACATAATTTTTACTTTTTTTATTTTTCCACAACTAATTGAATGGGGGAGGTTTAGTTTTAATGAATCAAAAGCAATCCAAAAAAAGCCTGCTGTCTGTATTAACAATTTCTGTCCTGATTGTTTCCTGTCTTTTTAGCTTCATTTCCGTTAATGCAGATGACACAACTGAAGAACCGGCTTTGGAAGGCCTGTCAATCCATTATATGGATGGCTCTCTGGATGTAAAATATCAGAGCATGCGTCCTTACATAATTATTTACAACAACAGCGGCATGGATGTAAATATGGCCGACCTTAGGGTAAGGTATTATTACGAAAAAGAAGGTACTACCGAAGAAGTCCTTACATCATTTTATACTGCAATAGGTCCAAACAACATATTTGGAGAATTTCACCCCGAGCTGGGATATGCAGAAATCGGCTTTACAGATGGAGCCGGAGCTATAAAAGACGGGGGCAACAGCGGTCAAATGCAACTGGTACTGAAAAAAATATCAAACGGCTATTATGACCAATCCAATGATTATTCTTATGACCCAAGTTTTACTGATTATGCCGAATACGATAAAATGACGCTCTACTACAAAGGTAAGCTGGTGTGGGGAAAAGAAGGACCGCCGCCACCGCCGGAACCAACACCGCCGCCAAATGATGATGACTGGCTTCATGTGGAAGGAAATTTAATTAAGGATTCCAAAGGAAATACTGTTTACCTTACAGGTATCAACTGGTTTGGTTTTGAAACCGATGGAGCAAACGGTTTTTACGGTCTTAACAAATGTAATCTGGAAGATTCCCTTGATTTAATGGCAAAATTAGGTTTCAATATTATCAGAATCCCCATCAGTGCCGAAATTATTCTGCAATGGAAAAACGGTGAACGCGTCGAAACTTCCTTTGTAAATACATATGAAAACCCTCGCCTCGACGGCCTTAGCAGCTTGGAAATACTGGACTATACAATAAATCACATGAAGAAAAACGGTTTGAAGGTTATGCTTGATATGCACGGTGCATCCAAGGATTCATATCAGGATAACCTCTGGTACAACAAAGATGTGACCATGGAAGACTTTATTGAAGCATGGAAATGGATTACCGAAAGATACAAGGATGACGATACGGTTATTGCAATGGATCTTAAAAATGAGCCCACGGAAAGTTCTCAGGCCCAAACATCGCAAAATGGGATGGCTCCGACGACCCGAACAATTGGAAAAGGGCAGCCGAAATTATTGCCGAAGAAATACTTGCAATTAACCCGAATCTTTTAATTGTCGTTGAAGGTGTTGAGGCATACCCGATGGAAGGATATGATTACACCAACTGCGGTGAGTTTACTACATACTGCAACTGGTGGGGCGGAAACTTGAGAGGAGTTGCTGACCACCCTGTCGTCATATCGGCGCCGGACAAGCTTGTATATTCCGTTCACGATTACGGACCGGACATCTATATGCAGCCATGGTTTAAAAAAGACTTCGACATCAATACTCTTTATGAAGAGTGCTGGTATCCCAACTGGTATTACATTGTTGAGCAAAACATTGCACCCATGTTTATCGGAGAATGGGGCGGCAAGCTAATCAAAGATAACAACCGTAAATGGCTTGAATGCCTGGGAACCTTTATTGCTGAGAAAAAACTTCATCATACCTTCTGGGCCTTCAACCCCAATTCAGCCGATACCGGAGGTTTGATGCTGGAAGACTGGAAAACGGTCGATGAAGAAAAATACGCAATAATCGAACCTACATTGTGGAAAAAAGGGTTGGACCATGCAATACCACTAGGAGGAGTTACAGAAGAAACCTTCAAGTACGGTGATCTTGACGGCAGTTTCAGCGTAAACTCCAGCGATCTTACACTCTTAAAGCGTTATGTTCTCAAGCAAATTACCGAATTCCCATCTCCCCATGGATTGGAAGCGGCTGATTTGGACGGAGACGAAAAAATAACCTCCAGTGATGTTACATTACTAAAAAGATATATCCTTAGAGCCATAACCGCATTCCCGGTAGAGGAGAAATTAGATGAATAACATAATCTATATTTAACCCCATCAATATAAATTGATAATTATAAAGGCTGCAGAAAGTAGAATTTCCGCAGCCTTTTATGAATATCTCCGAATTAATATTTACTTTTCGTCATTCGTATCATTATCATTTTTGGTGTTATTTTCTCCATTTGAACCTTTGAGTTTTCCCGCTCCGTAGTAATAATAAAGTATGGTCGCTAAAACAATCGCCGAAATCACAAACCAAATCCAAGTATACTTGCCTTCAGTATTTTCAGGTGATTTATCCTTCTCGTCTTTTGAACCATTTGAGTCAGAATCGGTATTTCCAACAAATAAATATCTTTCGCCTTCAGGTATACCATCCAATTTCTCCAGTACTATATCGTCAAATGACGCCTTCCCGGTATTTAGCCGTCCGTAGCCGCCCAAACCCAATGACACTTTTAATGTATTCACATCTTCACCGGTCAAAATATATAACTCTGTATATTGCCATTCATCAACGGTACCTCTTATATCATTGGAATATGTAGTATATCTTTCTATGGACAAGTTTGCTCCCAACGTCTCCTCGCCCACATTCTCCGTTTTAATCCAACCGGAAAGCCTATAGCATGTCTTCGGTTCAACCGCCACTTCTTGAAGGTATCGTGCATCTCTCTCCTCTTTATTTTCAATAGTAACATAGTACTGTCCACTGTGTGCTCCCTCTTGTCCTACTCCAAACTCCGCAACCCCCGGCTGCTTATTCCAGACCCATGTACTCCAACCAACGGGCTCATTATTTTCTATTTCTTCAAAGGACGCGTTTTTTAATAAGTTTTCAGCGGCAAAAGCCCACTGGTTAATTAATACGCAAAATAAAAGAACAAAAGTTATGCTCACTGTTATCTTTTTTAGCATTTTATCTTACCTCCAATCAAAATCTATTTTATATTGCTTCATCCTGCCATTCTAATTAATCATATCTGCACTTGTTTTCCGAGCCTCACGGAATAATTCTGTCCTCTATCTTCCGGATATATTTGGGCCATGCTGGCCAAATACAGGTTCTCCACAGGGGTATTGATTTCGGGTAAAATTTTTGAATATTGTTGTACAACAACCGGTTGGGCATATTCTGTCCTGCTGATATGTACCCATTTTATCTTCGATTCATTCCAATCGGGGAACATAATTTTCAAGTATTTTATAAACTCCTTCTGAATTTCCTCATCGCTTAATGAATAAAACTTATTCTTCTTGTCCAAATACCTGGAAAGATAAATAATATGCGACTTATACTCATTTTCGGTAACCAAGTTGGTATGTTCAATCAAGAGCACAAACGGAAAATCATTTTCTGCAATTGTAGTCCAATAGTAATCCGACAATTTCTCCGAAAGTTCCAAAACCATACAAATATTTGCTTTGTACTTTACTTTTGAAAGCTTTTCACTATATTCTTTCGGAAACGGAACATTCATTTTACTGAGGATTTCCGGCGAAGTCGTCACAATAACCCTGTCAAAATTGAATGTTTTGCCGTTGCTATGGACATTCAGGGTTTTATCTTCTTGGGGTTCTATTCTGTCCACAGGGCTTGAGTAATGTATTTCTCCACCGGCATTGATTATTCTCTCAGCCAATTTGTCGTATATTACCCCAAAGCTTCCCTTCATATATCCCAACAGTTCCTTGCTAAGGTTTTTCCCCCTTGTTGAGCCTCTGAGCTTAAATTTGTTCCACAGCCAGGTTCCAGAAATTTTATCGGCGTCATAGTCAAACTTTGAACTGAGCAGCGGCCCCCAGACCTTTTCATATACATTCTTACCTGCATTTTTGATTATCCAGTCTTTAGAGCTCATGTTTTCCAATTGGCTCCAGTCCTTTAAGAACTTCGCTTTAAAGACAAGCAAGCCCATCCTTATCCTGTCAATGAATGAAAGCTCCTTAAAAAGCAGCAAATCTATCGGAGAAGTAAAAGGATAAAGCTTTCGGTTAATATATATGGAGTTTTTCGGTTCGAGCCACATAAGCTCAGAAGTCAGATTCAACTCTTCAATCAGCTTAACTATTTCCACATCATTGGTAAATATATGATGATAGAATACTTCCAGTTTTTCATCGCCGACATCTATGGTTTTTACCAACCCGCCATGCTGCTCTTCAGCCTCAAATACGGAAACTTTATGACCTTTTTTAATCAATTCGTTTGCAGCAACAAGCCCGGTAGCTCCTGCACCAACAATACATATATTCATAATTCCGTGTCTCTCCTTCTTATTCAGCTAACATCCCTATCCTTTAACTTTCTTAGCCTGTGTAATCTGTTTTACAATATATCCTGCCGAGAATAAAACCAACAAAACAGTCAATAAAGCAACAGGCACAGCAACAGGGTCATAATTATCAAGCCAGTACACATCCTGCCATGACATGTAATATAAATACCAGTGGTTGGCAGTAACGCATATACTTAAAACTGCCAAAGGTATGGCCATCCATTTCTTCCACAGAACGCTAATCGTGAGGAAAATTATGGCCGGAAGAAGGTATCTTTCATGCATTTTTGTCATGAAGGTAAAGGCACTTGCAGGATAAAGAAAGAAGCAAAATACATCGCAAAGTCACTTTTCCTGTATTTTAGCAAATATGCAAAAGCTATGCCTATAGAAATTAAAAACAGTATAGTTCCCCATGCATTATAGGATAATATGAAGAATGTATTTGAATCGAATATTGGCGGTTGTCCCCCCAATAGCGTCCACAAGTTAAAGGCATTGGCAGTGGGATACGGATAATCCTGAACACTGGTTAAGTACAAATTGGGCATCCAGCAAAAATAGTCAATGGTTTCGGCTATAAAATCTTTAACAACAGAAGTACTCTTCATCTGTTCATAAAGATCCATGTGATAATAGAAAGGATAAATAACGATAAAATAACACGAGAACCCTATACAAAGAGCCACCAACGTTTCTTTTATACTCTTAACAATCTTTTCTTTAGTAATGTTGGAGAAATCAAACAGTTCTTTGTAAAAGAGTATACCCAGCGGCGTAAGGAGTGCACTTTGGGGCTTGGTCAGTACAGCAAGTGCATACAATAGTACTGCCGTCATTTTTCGATTCACACTAAAGGCATATATCATACCCACAAGCAAAGTAGCAGGTATCGAGTCAAATTGTCCCCAAATCGAAGAATTGAAGAAAACTCCGGGGTTAAGTGCATAAACTACTCCCAAAATAAATCCAAGTCTCTCTTTTCCGTATCTTTTTCCTATTTTGTAAATCAGATAGGCTCCTACCAGTTCGGAAGCAACTGCCCATAACTTTATCAAGAAAGCATGGGTAGCTGCATTGACGGAAAAAGCTTTAGCTATTATTCCCGTAATCCACAGCATATACATATACGCCGGGGCATATACAATGTGAAAAGTTTCATAAAGACCCTTCGGACCCTTTTCGGCAAGGTACAAACTCCATGCCCTGTATCCTCCCATATCCACCTGATAGCTTGGAATTGTGGTCAGAATCAATCTTATCAGTATTATGGCCACTCCAACAATTATGAACGCATTTTGGGATATTGGCTTTTCCATCTCGAAAATCCAACCTTTTTTTGCACTCTTTGTTCTAGTATTACCCATAGTCTGAAAACCCACCTCATATAAAATATTTTATTATAAACCATTTAAGCCTCTAACAAAGCCAAATTCATATCTTTACCAAATATGACTATAACAAATCTAATGTGTTTTGTAAATAACAACATCATGTCCGTCGTCATAAAATACCTCAAAGGTGTTCCGTATGAGTTCTTCATTTAAATAATACTTGTTTGGCTCTCTAACTTGGTTATCAATGACTATATAGCCAATATTGTTCTCTTCCACAAGTTTCTTAAGGGTACTTTCGTCAGGAGCACTAAATATGTCTCTCCTTATCCTATCGCGAAGGTCCCAGTCATAGCCTGCAAACATCGTAAAATACGGCCAGCCGCAGAATATTTTTCTTCCTGCAAGCAATATTGTATGAAGATGATAATCATCTGTCAGGAAAATTTCATTTTTATCAGAGTCATTTTTTACCTTAACCAGCAGAGGGTCATCGCAACGGATGTCCACGGACCTACTGTTAAGGGAGTAAAGTGCTATTGCATCCACAAAACCCGTAACTGTAATTACAATGGAAATAAGCACTGCCACAACGGTAGCAAGAGGTTTTTTTACTTTGAAAAGGAAGAATATTAAAGCGGCAGCAAAAATATTTATAAGTATGGAACCAATAATCACATATTTATGGTTGATATCAATACCTAATGTGAGCTTAACTGTGCTCGCCAGAATAATCGGAGCACTAAATGCCAGAATTAATGCCCTTACGCCCCTAGGTGCCGGGGAATTGTTGTAAGATGTGTATGCTATGCTGGCACATATAACCAATACCAAAGAAAATACCATTGAAATAATAAAAAGCTCTCTATTTACGATTTTAGTATCGGCTTCCAATTTATACTTTATGAAGAAATAACCGATAATCTGTGTAGCTGCTATGAATAACAAATTTATATGATATTTATACTTGCCGTTGCTGCGGAACAAGCATATAGCTATAATAAACGGCAGAATTCCAAGAAGTTCGATATAAAACCTGCAACATAAGGAATCAACTTAAATAGATGCTGCAGTGTTGCACCAAAACCGTTAACGGCAAAAAACCGGGACAAATCCTGTTGCAATCCGTTGGTATTCGCCAAAAAACCTACATAGATGCTGGGCGAAACCACCGAACCTCCGCTTCTGACAAAAAATTGTGTCTGGCAGTAAGCTAGTCCAACAGTGATTAATGCTATGATTAGGTAATCAAGTCTGTGTTTTGAGAAAATAGCCATAACAAAGAGTACCGCAAGTGCCGCTATAACCACCGCACCATTCCAAAAGCCCGTAAGCCCGAGAAGAACTCCCATTACCACAGAGGTAAATATACTGTTTGGAATCCACGCACTTTTGTCTAAAATAAACTCCTTAATATATGACTTCCAAAAGCTTTCTTTCTTTTCATCTTTATCTATTCCTTCATCTTTATCTGTCACTATCTCTTGACTTTCATCGGGTTCTTGAGAGTCTTGGGATACCTGAGATTCTTGTACCCTTTTTTGATAAAGCTCACTAATGCTTGTCATCATCTTAATAAACAAGGGAAGTACTATTATCAAAGCAAGCATCATTATTCCCAATACAAAAGGCAGATGCCGTTGATTTACATACACTTTCTGAGCATAAAGTCCCCATTCTTCATGTTGCGTATTGCCAATATGCTCCGTCATGCCTTTTATCCCGCTTAATGCTTCCTTTATCGTAGGCTTTCCTGCTATAAATGTAAAGAAAGCAAAGGAACTTCTGAAAAAGAACAACACTCCCGTGATAACCCCGATTATTTTTTCGCCAAGTAGCAATACGGCAAAGGAATACAGCAGTGTCAAAAATGACACAATCGATAATATGGCCGGAAGATTGAAAGCCCAATCAATTCTCAGTCCTAAAAACTCTAAATTTCCCGCCAAAAACATGAACATAAAATGATATCTCATATTACCGTCTGCAAAATGAGGATATTCTGTCGGAAAGTTAAATCCATAGGAAAAAGATCTGATTACTGCAAGATGGGGTGAAAAGTCACTTGATACGGACCATCCGATTTTCATTACACCGTCTTTTACATAAAAAGACCCCACCATAAAAAATGTCCATATCCCCAGAAATACTAAAACATATAAAATCTCAACGATGTTAGTTTCAGAAATGAACTGTTTCTAATCCCGGAAATTGTTGATTTGAATGTTGTTACAACATTTCTTATATCTTTAGTAATAAAATAGATAATAATTAACGAAAAAATCGAAAAAGCAGCTATATTACCATACAACATCGGTTTTCCGGATGTTCTGAACAAATAAGCACTTATATATGTAGTCCATGTAACTAAAAGCGTTCCCACCAAATACGATGCCGGAAGTGTAACTGCCCATGCAGGTAACTTCACTTGTTTTCCCGTTAGAGACAATGATTTTGAAAAATCAAAAATTGAAGGCAGCAATTGTTTTAAAATAACATATCCGCTTATCCATGCAATTGCAATATATAAAAGTCCAATCATCCAACCTACTCTCCTTAAGAAAACTATTTATAAATAACTTTTTTATACAAAACGAAATTCCAGCATACCACCGAACCCATAATCAATACCTTAGAAACCGCAGGTATAATGCCGAGTTTATCGCTTAACAGATAAAACAATGCGCTGGTGGCAACCAAATTAAAGACAAACAAAACTGCATACTGTTTTAATTGCTTGAAGATATTGACTTTCGATTTAAAAGACCATATCCTGTTAACAAGAAAATTAAACCAAAATACAACCACATAGGCAATAGCATTTGCCAGCAAATAACAATATGTATCGCCTTTTAAATCAAAATTAAGCAAGCTTCCTGCAATACCCTTCGCCAAAGAATATCCTGCCGGAAAAAAACTTTTAAAAATATAATAATAAAACCCGAAAAATAATGCGTATTCAATTCCAAAGCCCGTAAAACCCGTAATTATATATCTCTTCATCTGAGAAAAGGATTCAGGGGTCAATAGATCGGAAAAAAATTTGTACTTTTTAAGCCTGTCCAACAAATTGGTTATTAGCATAAATTCCCCCAAGTACCACAAAATAAAATTCGCTCAAGATTAATTATAGCAATTTATAGACGATAAATCAAATTAAAAAAAGAAAAAACTTCGCTCCACTGCCAATATAGCAGTTTCATCGCTACTATCATCTTTTTCAGTTTATTGTATGGCTTCTTGTTGCTATATCATCAAAGAAACTTATCCTGTTCTTTAAAAAACTTCTACTGTCTTATGTCAATAAGCAGTTATTTAATGACTTGCATTTATAAATAACACGGATTCGGTTTTGATTCTTAATTCTCGAAGCCCCAAAATTCTATTTCAACAAAACCTACCGAGTTATCCCATATTTTCTTTCTCGCAGAAACCCTCCATATCTTTTTAGTTACAGGCTGTTCTAAACATACTTCCTGCCACTCTCCTGCAATGTCATATTGGGTATCTACTACAAGCCGATATGAACCTGTCTTCTTCTCCAAATCCTCTAAACTGTCTGCAGCTTCAACCCACCAGTCATTTTTTATAAGAGGATATCCTATTTCTCCAATTAGAACTCTTATCTCCGCTACAGTTTTTGGTTCCTCAAACGATACCTGTACATATGCATGTTCAACATCTTCTGCTGTATGGAATACCGTACTTTCATTACCATCAAAAGCACTTCTTATGTCTTGCCATGAGTTTGTGGGTGCTGCTGAAGAAAGTTCTGCATCGTCCAAACCTAATTTTTTTAGAGGACTTTCAAAGCCCCAAAACTCTATTTCAACAAAACCTACCGAGTTATCCCACATTTTCTTTCTCGCAGAAACTCTCCATATCTTTTTAGTCACAGGCTGTTGTAAATATACTTCCTGCCATTCTCCTGCAATGTCATATTGGGTGTCTACTACAAGCTGATATGAACCTGTCTTGTTCTCCAAATCCTCTAAACTGTCTGCAGCTTCAACCCACCAGTCATTTTTTATAAGAGGATATCCTATTTCTCCAATTAAAGCCCTTATTTCAGTTACAGTCTTCGGTTCCGCAAATGATACCTGTACATATGCATGTTCAAGATCTTCTGCTGTATAGAATACCGTACTTTCATTACCATCAAAAGCACTTCTTACGTCTTGCGATGAGTTTGTCGGTGCTGCTGCAGAAAGTTCTGCACCGTCCAAACTTAATTTTCTTATTTGGGATTCAACTCCCCAAAACTCTATTTCAACAAAACCTACCGAGTTATCCCATATTTTCTTTCTCGCAGAAACCCTCCATATCTTTTTAGTTACAGGCTGTTCCAAACATACTTCCTGCCACTCTCCTGCAATGTCATATTGGGTGTCTACTACAAGCCGATATGAACCTGTCTTCTTCTCCAAATCCTCTAAACTGTCTGCAGCTTCAACCCACCAGTCATTTTTTATAAGAGGATATCCTATTTCTCCAATTAGAACTCTTATCTCCGCTACAGTTTTTGGTTCCTCAAACGACACCTGTACATATGCATGTTCAACATCTTCTGCTGTATGGAATACCGTACTTTCATCACCATCAAAAGCACTTCTCACATCTTGCCATGAGTTTGTCGGTGCTGCTGAGGATAGCGATGCATTATTTATGTTTATCTTCGTAAATACTCCATTTAAATACGCACTTCCAGATACATTAACCGGAATAGATTCATTACCATAAGAATCGTAGGCTTTTATTTCATAGTTATATAAAATATATGGTTCTATATTATCATCAATAAATATTCCATTGGTGGATGAGCCTATTTTAACTCCATTACGATAAATGTTGCATCCTTGTATTCCTGAGTTTTGCGGAATTATCCAAGACAATACAAAGGAATTTTTGGATATATGCAAACTAGGTTTTACAACAGGAGGAACTGGATACCCTGTTACCTCATAAGTAATCGGACTAGCATCAAATCTATTAAAGTCGACTATATATGGCCACCAATTGTTTAATATACCTTCAAATACTTCGTTATTTGAAATATTTATAGCATTATGCATGCCTGGATTCCTAGGAATATGGTCAAAAACCCACAATTGATATGCATCCTGTTCTCCATTCCAGTCATCAAAAGTCACTTTTGATGGCTCCCCATCAAGATCAGGATAATTATACCATGTGTCTGCATAGGATTCTGCAATTGAGTTTATTAATAGATTATCAAAGCTTGCTTGTCCACTTTTTACGAGATAGCCAAATGTCCCCGATCCTAAGAAAGAATCATCATCGATATCAATAGCAGGTTCTTCCATATTATTGATATACACCTTTATGTTTCTGCCTTCAGCAATCACTTTAAGCTTATAGCCTGTATTTAGATATATTGGCATAGAAGTCGATGCAATTTCACTATATCCATTATTTATTTTCGCAATAAACACCTTATCATTATTGGCATCGATTCCAACATAATATCCTTTGAACAAAAATCCCGAATTTTCATGTTCCGTTGCCCTAAAAATAACTCCTGCACTAGAACCTTGGTTACCTAAATTTAATATAATATCAGATTCTAAAATCATATTTCTACACACCATAGGTTGATTAAAGGTAAATCCTGTGCTCCATTTTAATGTTGCTTTTGCAACATTGTTAGAATACCCCCTGAACATTCCAGAGTATATTGACCATGTCCCTTCAATTATGTTCCAATTATCATAGTGATTAAAATTTTCATCTATATACTCCCATCCATACTCCATAACGGCATTACAAGGGAAATGCATATTACCGACCTGGGAATAATTAGGAGATACAGAAGAAGGCTCAAAATTTATTGTATCTGTAAGTTGGAATTTTTCCCAATCATTTAACTTTCTTAACACTGTGCTTTGATTATTAATATCTGCTGATTGTAGAACACTTACTTCAGTTTTTTTAGGTAACTTTGAAAATATTCTACTTGCTGTTCCATTATCAATATGATGGCCAAAACATTCATAAGAACTACCAATTAAAGTTAAAAACTTTCTGGAACAAGCAATATCAGACAATGTTATACCATTTGAGAAGTAAGCATCTCTTCCTACCATAGTAGACTCTGAAAGCCCATTATTAGGAGGCGTGGTATAAATCCACACAAAATCTACATCACCATTTTCAACTAGTTCGATGATATTGTTATCTTTAAATGCTTTACGATAATTAAATCCTCCTAGACGATATACATCATAATCTTTATTAGGATCCCTAAATTCCATATATTCAATTAACGCTTCAGAGTTCAGCATTTCAGGACAATTTGCAGGAATTTCGGTATTTATTTCTCTAATCTCAACTATGTTGAAATTTACACTTCCTCCCGAAGCTCTCCTTATATTGTCGGCAAATTCCTGAGCTCTTTCGTTTACTGGTTTCAATGATAATGAATAAAGCTCAGAATATTTAATATCCTCGGGGATAACTTTAGTAAAATAAGTTCCGGCCTTTATTATGGGATCATAGTATAGAACCATGACATTGTAGTCTGTTTTTATTTCCATGGAATTAGTTGTAGTTGCCGTTACCGTATTGCTTAATGCAGATTCATTGTCCACTGCATCAAAAGCACATACAGTATAATTATAAGTTGTCTGAGGATCTAATAAAGTATCAGTAAATCTATTTGTTATTGAAGTTCCTATATAATTTCCATTTCTAAACACCCTGTATCCAGATACTTTGTCATTATCAGAAGAGTGCTGCCACGTTAATTCAATAGTTCTTGCATCTAGAGGTCTTGCATTTAAATTCATCGGAACACTTGGTGGAGTAATATCATCACTCCACAATTCAATTTTCGGAATAATTATTGTGTTGGCTCCTGGTGCTTTTGTAAAACTAAATTTAACAAACTTATTACTTACGAAATCACTGGGCACATTAACTATTATCCAATTTTCAGGTGTAATTTGGTAGCTTTGGCTATTTATTAAATAATAAGTACCAGATTTGCTTTTCAAATCTTCCTCTGAATCAGCCATTTCAATTGTTAATTTTTGATCTTGTATTATTCCGTTATAAATTCTAATTTGATTAATATTTTTCGAGTTTGAGAACTCTATTTGTAAATAAGCGCTATCTCCCTCTAAAATTTCTGCAAAAGAACTACTTACCCCATCAAAGCACTGCTTTATATATGAATAGTTATCAATACCACTGTTAATTTCCATACCTCCCCCTCTATGGTATTAGTTATTATTGCATTTAAAGTGTTAATTTGCTCTAGTATATTTATTTTTTTAATTATTTTTTCGTCTTCTGCATTAAAGCCCCAAAACTCTATTTCAACAAAGCCCACCGAGTTATCCCATATTTTCTTTCTCGCAGAAACTCTCCATATCTTTCTAGTTACAGGTTGTTCCAAATATACTTCCTGCCATTCTCCTGCAATGTCATATTGAGTGTCTACTACAAGCCGATATGAACCTGTCATGTTCTCTAAATCCTCTAAACTGTCTGCAGCTTCAACCCACCAGTCATTTGTTATAAAAGGATATCCTATTTCTCCAATTAAAGCCCTTATTTCAACTACAGTTTTTGGTTCCGCAAATGATACCTGTACATATGCATGGTCAACATCTTCTGCTGTATGGAATACCGTACTTTCATCACCATCAAAAGCACTTCTTACGTCTTGCCATGAGTTTGTCGGTGCTGCTGCAGAAAGTTCTGCATTTTCCGTACTTATTTTGGTAGGTTCACCTTGAGCAAGCACATTATTATCATTGCATAAAATATAAAGAAGCCCAAAAAGTAAAATAATAACCCATACACGGAAAACAGCTTTATTAGATAAAGCAAACATTTTATGACCTCCTTTTATTTTAGTTTTTGATATTTGAGATTTAAAGCAATGGTATCTCCTTTCTGAAGTTTGAGGATTTCTTATTTAATTAGAATTTTAATTAGAATACTTCTTCGTTTTATCGCCAAAGAATTATTCGCTAAAATAGATCCTAAAACTTTGCAGAAATTAACCATGAAAGATTTTACAGTTCGAAGTTATTACATAGTGTGATTCCATTGTTTTTTCATCATTATGTAAACAACAGTAATAGAGACCCTCAATTTTTTTAGTAAGCTTATCTTTCTTATTTAATAAAGAATCGTCCTTTGATGAGAAACCCGCTTGTACTTTCAACTATATTGCTTTGGACAGCATAAAAGAGTATGTGCTTTTAATAGTTCTAGAAGCAATTTTCTTTGCTTCAGCAATAATATGGCTGAGACAATATACGTGGAAATAGTTTCTTTCGTTTCAATTTAATTACCACCCCCAGTCAACTTATGCTTTTTCTTTACCCCATTATTGGTAATACGATTATCTACTTTTCATAATCAAGAAAGCTATCACCCCCTTAAAAATACTCACTTAGGTTTATTGCAACTTATTTTCCAATCTTTATTCTTTTATGCCTTATATGAGTATCACATTTAAATTGAAATAGTATAAAAATTTCTTATGTACTTCCTATGAGATAGAAAGAGAAGAGCTCGTTCAAGACCTACACCTTAACAAATGATTATTAGCATCATTTTTAGCTCTACTGTTTACTTTTTGAGCGAAAAAGGACATTACTGTTACGTTCTCAAATATATCTAAAATACCTTTACCTGAGTTTTTGTTAGTACTTTCATCTTTACCTGCCCGATACCTTCTTTTTAATCCTTCAAATTGACTTTCTCTGTTTGATCTATAAAAGTTAATAGCATTATTTTCGCCAATATTATTACATATACTGACATCTCAACTCATTCGTCTAAAGAATTTTACAAACAACTTACCTATAATCAATAGTTCCTTCAGCAAATCATCTTATTTAAGATTTTTAGTCATTCTGTCATACTTTTACCAAATACAAACCATTCTTATGTTTTCTTTTAGTGTTTTTATTTTTTATCCTCATACATGAAGCTATTAGGAAATCTATAGATTATATTAATTATATTTTCTAACTATCTGCCCCATATTTATCCAAACCCATCTACATCTATTCATCACTTATATTTGATTACAATAACTTTTTGAATGGAACATTTTCGAAATAGAAATTATTTAAAAAACCTCATCAGTCTTGCCATCTTTACTTGAGCCTTTTAGCATTTATTTGACAGTAAACACTATCAGTAACATACATAAAATCCTTGAATCCCTTTTTCTTAATACAACAATTAACTTTCTATATTACCGTATTTATGTATTAACTGTCTAAAAACTGATTTTTTAGTTATAATCCCTATCAATATGATACTTATACATGTTTCTAATAAATAATTCTTCCACTCTCTTATTTTTCTATTTTATGTTTATTTTTCTCTTTTGTCAATAGACTGGTAATTCAGTGGCAAGATAAAAGCATGAACCAATCTCCTGCAAATACTCTCAGAAGAATTTTTTTAATTTTATTTCAACATTTGTATTTTAACATGGTTTCTATTGCAATAAATGAATTCTGGTATTACTATGATGTAGTACTAATATTGATTGTTATCATGCGCAAAGGCTTACAGTATTATATTCAAAGCGCTACATAACGCTTCTTACCTCATACAGCATATACTGTGATGACATATTTTAAAAATTCTTTGCAGAATTCCTGGGCAAACACAATATCCCTTTGTCAACCACAAACTTATACTTTTTTGATATTTGACTTTTGAAACAAGAATAAGATATAATCAATAAGATAGGTTAATATTACTTATTTGTCGATTTATGTGCATGATATTATATTACTGTAATATTTTAGGTGCTTTGTTGGCTACAAAATATCTTATTTATTAATATTTTTTATTTTTATTATAATTGGAATCTATTGTTGTTTTAGTTGTTTGCAAAAAACTATTAAAGGCGGTGTAATTAATATGTCATCTAAAGTATTCCTTCCCGACACGGATTCCCTTGAATACACTTCATGCCCTTTGTGTAATACGAAATCAAGCAATTTGCTTTATGAAATAAATTCATATAAATACAATAAGTGCAATAATTGTCAGTTGGTATATTTGAATCCCAGACTTAGCGAAGAGTCATTATTATCATATTATTCTCAAGACAGTTTCTATTCAGAATATAGTGCAGGAACAGGATATGAAATACAAGAAAAAGCTCTGCGCAGTACTTTCTCAAAATATATGAAAGAATTACATAAACGAAATATAACAGGCGGAAAGCTCCTGGAAATCGGATGCGGTTTCGGTTTTCTGTTGGATGAAGCAAAAGGTTATTTTGATTATAGAATCGGTACGGATTTTTCCGGCGAAGCCGTAAGCCATGCAAAAAAGTTTGCAGACAATGTTTATTGCGGCGGACTTGAAGCCATTCCTAATGATACACCCGCCAAATTTGACTGCGTAATAACTTTTAGTGTGCTTGAACATGTTTACAATCCAAACACATTTATCAAAGAAATACAAAATTACATGACTCCAAACGGCTCTTTAGTTGTTTCCACTCCTTTTTTAGGCGGAATGTGGTACAAAATATTAGGAAAAAAATGGCCGTTTTTCATCCCTCCGGAGCATGTTTGCCTGTATAATCATAATTCAATATCACGATTGTTTGAGCAAAACGGTTTTAAAAATATTCAGATGTTTATATCTTCACATGCCTGGCCCATTGCCGTATTTTTATCAAAGATGGGCATGCGTGGGCTGAGTTCTGTTACAACAAAATTAAAAATTGGAGATGTTCCGCTCTTTGTGCCATTTACAATAATAAATATTATCGGTTCTAAGTAAATATTTTTAAAACGCCAACAAATCCGTAACAGTAAAAATTTACAGTTCAATCTATAGACGTAATAGTCTAAGCAAAAAAGAATAAAAGTCGGGATGCCCCGACTTTTGCATATATTTATTTAAATTTAAAGAATCTTCTTACTCTTCCAATGGGCTTATGCAGCCTTCAGCTATATTTAAGATACCTTCACATTTTATTTCCCGGCCACCGACACTTACTTTAACATCAGCATTATTAACGGTAACACTTCTTACACTGTCTATTGCATCATCTTTTGCCCTGATTTTTAGCGAGCCTCCGGTTATATTTACAAATCCTTTATGAACTTCCTCCGCATTATCTACCTTAATTCCATCAGCCTCTGACGTAATATCAATATTACCACCGCTTATGGTCACACTGTCATTCCCTTTTAGACCGTTATTAAAAGCTCTGACAGTAATATTTCCACCTGTTATTTTTAAATCGTTGCTTGTGCCGATTCCATTATTATAATTTGCATTAACTATTAAATTTCCGTTGCCCTTTATAGTAATATCATCTTTGCCGTAAAGGCAGGCATTTGGCTTGTTATCCTGAGGATCATCAAATTCATAAAATTCAGCATCCGTCAAAACATTATCCTTTCCGTCGGCCAGCTCGATTTTTACTTTTTCAGCACTCTTTACATATATCGGTGCTGATTTTTTATTTGTAATGTTTACCCCATCGAGCACTAAGACAGCCTCAGATTCTTTACCCACATCAACCAGTATCTGACCGTCGCTCCAAGTCCCGCTAAATGTATACAGTCCCGGTTTTGTGATTTTAACTTCTCTTTCACTAATACTTAACCCGTCAACAGTGTCAGCATTAACTTTATCATTATCAAATACTATTTTCGCATTAATTTCACCCGTTGAAACTCCGTTTTGCTGAACTGCTCCGGTTCCTTTATCTCCGCATCCTGTTAAAGTTAGTGCTATTAAGATACTTGTCGCTAAAATAAGTTTTCTAATCCCCACTTTGTTCCAACTCCCCTTCTGTATTTATTTTAGTTTAATTTTTTGAATACTGCCTCAATGCTGCAATCCTGGTTGTCAATGAGTTTAACAGATATTGTTTGAGAATTCTTATTTCCAACAATCTCTGCCCCCTCTATCTTCCAACCATCAAAAGAATAGCCTTCTTTAGCAATTGCTGTTACAGTTATTTCGTAATCGGTGTAATATTTGCCACTCCACTTACCATTTGTAATGCTGTCAGGCAGCGTGTTTAATTTAATAGTACCTTCTTCAGGATTATTAATATGTAGAGTTACATTAGTCAGCTTACCTTTTAAATTAAAGAAATCAGCCATGTATTTTGTAATATAGTCAAATCTGTTTTCAAAAAATTCAATCATTGATTTTTCAGGATTATCTGTCACTTTATATAGCTTTTCTTTCACAATATCTTTATTGAAATTATAATTTGCAAGATCCATAAATGTATTTACAAATTGCTTACAAAACTCTTCGTTCTTCATCAAATTACTTATAAAAGGATCTTGATAAATTCCTTTGGAAAAAGGAGAATCCTCTGTAAACATATTAAAGTCGTAAAAATATTTAATGTCATTCTCTTTTTTATATATAGAAGCATCCAGATCATATAACATCCATCTCCATCTTGCATCCTCATATGGATTACTTGATTTTGCTTCAGATCTCCAAATTTGAACATTTTGTCTGTAAGAAAAGTCAATATTATTTATATAAATCTGCGTACAGTAAAAATCAACTAAACTTTGAATGTCAGCACGTTCACAAACATAATCATAGTTTTCTTTCACTGACAAATCATGATTCTTTATAAAACTCAACAACTCATTGTAATCCTTTACACATTCCTCATTGCCTGCTTCTAGCTGCCCGCGTTTTAGAATACTCACATTATCTTTATCTATTTTATAATGTTCTTCAATATAATGAACACTGTACTTCTCCATTATTTGATAATCTCCCCAATATTCACCATCTATAAAGAGCGCACATAGTTTTGCTAATTGTGTTGAAATATTACGGTCTGCAACTAAACTTTGCAAAAACCCTTCTTTGTAATTACCAGCACGTAAAACAAATGACTTTTGTGAAGATATTTCATCAAATAATGGAGTTAATAATCTGTTTTGACCATTATAGAATTTCCTTGCAAATACATTGAAGTTTTTCATCTGTCTTTTTCTGCTAACAGCTCCACGTATTCTTATGCCAAGTCTTTGTTCTAGAACTAAATCCCCTTTATCAAAATAAGTGATTTCCGCAAGTCTCTCCCAAAGAAATCCCCGATTCTTCCAATTTGGCAATGGTTCTTCTCCTACTTTTCCTCCCAGTTCCCACTGTTTGTACAAAGTTCCTTTAACATAAATACCCTTTTCATCATCAAACAAATTAGCTGGGTCTGTAACCATGGAAACAACATTAGTATTCTTATATTTATCCAAGCCTACAAAATAGCTCTTTGTAACAATATCACTGCTATTTCCGTCTTTGTCATATGCAACTGCCCTAATAATAGTCGCTTTATCTACCAAGTCTTTGGGGAATTTTTCATTATCAGTAGTTGTATCCTTTTTAAGTCGATAAACATTCTCATTGTAAGTTGCATTTTTAATCAAAATAGGACCTTCATACTTTATTGAATTCATATTTGGCTCTGTACTATCAAGTGTATAATAAATCTCTGTACCAGGTTCAGATGTTAAGCTTAACATAAATGAATCACTATAAAATCCCGAATCTGCTGAGAAAACAGGAGCTTGAACAGCAATAAATTCTCTGTTTTCTTCCATTGGGGTCCCCTTAGTGATTTTATAAGCAACATTATTATTCACTTCAAATCTACTATAAGATTCGTCACCTTTTAATTCAGGATAGGTTATTTTATCCACAACTTTTCCATTGGGAAGTGTAAGAAATAAAGATTCACCTTTTGAAGTCAACTTGAAATTGGCATATATTCTATCTGTATTGGAACTTTCTACGACCTCATCACCCACTGCATAAACAACTAGATATTCCTTTGGTCTAATCTCAATATCTCCAAAAGTATATCTAAATAAATCAGACTTTTTATCGGACAAGCCAAATCCAGACAAATTAATAACCCTATCAGTAGGATTGTATAATTCTACCCAATCAAAGCAATCCCCATTTTCATCAGGCAAAATACTATTATTAGAACTGCACACCTCATTAATTACAATATTAGGCAATAAGTAACTTGTCGGTTCGACATAATCGTCAGTCTTTACTTTACCGCAGCTCTTACATATGTATAATGTATATCCGTATTCTTTTTCAGTAGGTTCTATAGTTTCATACTTCTCAAAGTTATGTATCTTAGAATTAAAGTAAAGACCACCGGTAAGCAAAATAACTGGCACAAACAAAGAAAGTATTGTAGCAAGAACTCTTCTTTTCGCTATCATAAGGCCTATCGTTCAATAAGAAATGAACTCCCCTTTCTCACTTCTTATTAATATATCTTTAATGTAACTATTATGTAATATTATACTTTTATTTTAATTGCATGTCAATTACTGCCTCAATTGATATTCAAACGTAGATTTTCTCATCCCTTTTCACACTGCTTTTTGCAGTTTCCCCTGCTAATTTTAAAATAAACTTCGCTTTTGCCTCTTTCATTCCAAGAGGCCAAATAAAAAATACAGGTAAAATCCCGAAGGATCATACCTGTATATCTTACAGAAATTCCAATCAGCTTTTAGTTGTAGAAAGCTTTTCTTGCAGCATTTCGGGCTTTACTGTATTGCTTTCAATGAAATTAGAGTAAGACTTAGTATATTTATCAAGCACTTTCCTATCTTTCTTACTAAGTTCTGTTACTCCGTGCATTCCCTTCTTATACACAATACCACATCCAATTATACATTTTTTTCGGTTTGCTATATCATACGGTCAAATTGCTAAAAAAGTTATCGATTATAATATTAAAATATGAAAAAAAGAAAGTTATTATTCTAAAAAAGAGACACATTTAATGGCAGCATTAGCATCAAAAAAGCGCCTGTAATCTGGCGCTTAAAATAAACTTATTATGTATTTATGTCATTTTTCTTGTGATAAGATGATGTACAAATCTTATCCCCTAAATAATTCTCTTCCCCATGAAGTCGTCTTGCGAGATGTTATTTTTGTAATGCTTTCGGTGTTCTCGGTTGATATAAGAACATGTACGAAGCTGAACTTGCCACCATTGATGCAACCACAAATAATACCGCAGAAACTACACCTAATACTTTACCTTTCATAATAACATCCCCCTATTTTTTTATTTAATAGAACAAGCATTGCAGCTTTATTCTATTAGTCCTTAGTTAATCTTTCTCTTTGTCCATTTCGCTTACGATTTTGTTGTCAATATCGTCCTTCATGGAATTAAGAAACTTTTTAATTTCATCATACTGCTTCTCGTCAATAAGGGTTTTCATGTAATCTATATTCTGAATAAATTCTCTTCCGTCATATTTTCTTTTCAGCTCTTCTTCCTTTTGAATTATCTCTCCCATCTTAAACACACTTTTCACCAGAATAACTGTGAAAATAATGTTAATTAAAAAGCAGAATATAATAAGAATTTTATTGGCAAAAGTCTCGAAAACACTGATATTGTTAAAAAACAAGTAATATATAATAAGCAAATTCACATAGCTAAACGACAATTGCAAAATCAGAAACTTAACCCGGCTTGTATACGGCTTGTCCTTCGATTTATTCTTTAAATATTTAATATTCAAATTGAACTCATATACAAAGTAACATATTAATACCATTACAATGAAGTAAACAAATGCACATGCTATCGTTAAATATTGATTACTAACGAACTCCTCTCTAGACCATCCGAAGAAAAGGAACAAAGTGTTTATTGTCGTGCCCTGTGCTACAGTAAAAACCACTATCATAACCAACGAGCCAATAATCGACTCTGTAATATTCACCCTATAAATCAACAACACTAAAGCTAAGAAACCACATACCTGAACTACCGTTGTGAGCATACCCTGCAGCACAGCCTGATTTGTCGCTCCAAACAAAGCCGAAATAACAACTTGGCTTATTCTAAACAAAGCAGCCGCACTAATTCCCACAGCTACTACATTATAAAATTTTGCCGTTTTGTGTTTACCTAAAATTAGCCAAGTAAATAAAGCCATTAGAAACTGTTCCGGTAATGAGACTGCAACAAAATATATAATTGAACCCCACATATAAGGAACCCTCTCATTTTTGTTAATTATAAATTATCATATAGCAACACATTTTTCAACCCATGTACCAAATACTAATGTTTTTCGACTTATTTTTTAATATCTTTGTCCAAAAAATCAACGTTTTGTTTCCCTTGTGACCCTTTATTTTACATAACATTCTATTCGGTTAATTATAGACATGATTTAACAAAGGATTTAAAAAGATTCAAAAAAGACGAATCTTTATTCCACATATGTTCGGGATGCCATTGTACTCCCACAGCAAATTTGCAATTCCTATGTTCAATTGCTTCAATTATGCCGTCTTCACTTCTTCCGGTAACAATAAATTCCGGAGCAGGCTCCCTGATTGCCTGGTGGTGGAAAGAGTTTACAGCTATTATTTCGGCACCATGCGCCCTTTTTACTATGGAGCCCTCTTCGAGCTTAACTTTATGTGTCGGATACCACTTTGGAGCAGTTTGTGAATGCTTGATCAGCTCTTTATCCGTATTTTGCGAATATATATCCTGGTACAGCGTTCCTCCAATCGCAACATTCAAAACCTGTATGCCTCTGCAAATTCCGAATATCGGTTTGTCTTTTGCCACTGCTTTCTTCGCTATAAAAAGCTCCATCTTATCGCGGTAAGGGGAAATTTCCCCATTATACTTATAATTCCACTCTCCCAGTGCGCGGCATCCAAGTCAGGTCCTCCCGAAAGCAGAAAGCCGTCGAATTCCTCAATCATTTCCGACAGCAACCCATCATCTTCTACAATCGGAAGAAGAACAGGCAGTCCTCCCGATAAGATTATAGCTTCACAGTATACATTATTAATATACATTTTATTCTCATTGTAGTCAAACCATGGTGTTATTCCAATTATGGGCCTATTCTTTACCATATGCTTTTACGCCTCCATTTCGCAATATTTAGCTCCGTGACAGTCATATATATTATATATATGACTCTAATGAAAAAAGCGTCTTTCAGTCAAGTAAATTATCTCAACCCAAAGACGCCGTCTTATTTTTAAAACAGCCCACTTTAAATCCAAATGAGCCTCTATATTTTTATTATATATCAATACCTTTATACCTTGCTTAAAGCTTCAGCTTCGGTACCGTAAATTTCTATAAACCTGTTCAGCCTTGTTACCTCAAAAAGCTTCGAGATATCGGGGGTAAGGTTGCACAGTATCATTCTTCCCTTCTTCTCCTTAAACTTTTTATAAGTATCGATAATAATTCCCAGTCCTGCACTGTTCATATATATTACTCCATCCATACTGATTATAACTGTCTTACCTTCATTTTCCCTTGCAAGATTATCCAATAAATCCTTAAACTCATTTTGAGTAGAAATCCTTATCTGCCCTGTAAGTTTTACAATTTTAACGCCTTCCACCTCTTTTTTTTCAACTTTCATATTTATAACCTCCTTCAGGTTTTTTTGTAAATAAAGCTGCAGAGTTGTAACGGCCTTATATTAAATTTACTACCCTTATTGATTATCGTCAAATTAAAATATTTTACAATTGTTTTTACTTTATTCCTGAAAAAACAGCCCTGTTTTTTAAAACAAGAAGGTAAGCAGACTTCAAAAGACAGTTTCAATATATTTTCATACGGAAACTGCGATTGTGAACAAAAAAGAATGCTAAATAATATTATACATCAACCAACATATTATTTCAATAAAATACAAACATATTTAGAACAAAGAATAAATATAGAAAAACAAAACAAATTTTTGCAATTAAATTGTACTAAAGGCTAAAGTAAAATGTTTCTATGCCGATATTGTAATTGTACATAAAAATCTTCGTACTATTTTCTTCGTACCAATTTCTATATATACTTAAGCTCCATATAAAATAAAAATAAGTATAATGCACCTTACAAAAGATAGGAGGAATAGTATGTTCTACACAGGAAAAAAAGTCAGGTATATTGATAATGATGCTGTTGTTTTGACCTGGCTCGATGATGAGGTTTTGATCTTTATTGAAGAAAATTATGTTAAATGGGTAGATAAATCACTTATTGATATTGTACAGTAAAACTCGGCAACTCGACACAATACACAAAAACGGGACTATTAGGCCCCGTTTTTTAATTTCTATTCTTTTTCAAACATATCCTTTCCAACTCCACATATAGGACATACCCAATCATCAGGAATATCCTCAAACGCTGTACCCGGAGCTATTCCTCCGTCCGGATCACCTTCCGCAGGGTCATATATGTACCCGCATGCCGTGCAAACATATTTTTCCATCTTATTACCTCCTGTAATACGATATGATAATATATTATACCAATTATTATATCTCTTGAAAACATAAAATATATATTCTCCAATAAAGTTTATTGTCACAGCACGGATGACAGCTCAGAATTGCAGTTCAATTTCCACAGAACATATCTAATCCCCATTGATATAATGTCTGCCATTTTCATTACTATACTAAGACGAGTGTTCTGAAGTATCATGTAATCCATAAACCCGCCAAAATTGACAATGCCGGTTACGTATATATCGCCTACCGGTGCAAGGTCCTTGTTAACACCGGACCCGGGCTTGATAGAACCCTCTCCTACAGTTATAAAACCTACATGATCCATTTTTCCAAGGCAAGCATCAATTGCAACAATAAGAGGCTTGTCATAGCGTTTGCGAATTCCTTCCATAACTGTATCGAGGTTCTTTGCATGAACAGGTTCATCCAAGCTCCCATGGACATAAACGTTTTCATAGCTAATGTCGTTTATCTTATAGCCTACCAAAGGCCCAAGACTGTCTCCTGTCGACCTGTCCGTTCCTATACACACAAATACAATCGACTTATAACCGCTTTTAAATGAATTGCTTATCAGCATATACAATGCATCGGCAAATTTCTTAAAAGCCCAGTCACTGTTTACATCAATCCGTACCTGCTTACAAACTGTTTTTACCAGCATATCAAATCTCCCAATTTTTATATTTGTTTACAGTCACTATTTATATTATTTCCGCAGACAGTTATTTTATTACTTTATTTTTATATTTTTCCCTTATATAAAATTACGTGATATTGATATTACAAGCCCCCTTTGTTATAATATATAGGAAATTATGGCTTTATTCATGGTTTTATAACCCGAATTTTCGGTTAATTATATTTCATTGGTCCGGGGATTTTTACCCCAGTATGAAAGGATACCGGTTATGGATGCATTGAATAAAAAAATTTACTTTGCAGATAACGTTGAACATAAAACTTTTGTAGAGCAAATTATAAACGGAATGTATGACTGGGTAAGGGTCATTGATATTAATGACAATATAATCTTTGCCAATGATTCCATGTCAAAAGCGCTGGGTAAAAATTTAATCGGGGAAAAATGTTATGAGGCCATCGGAAAAAGTGAGCCCTGTGAAAACTGTACTTCAAGAAAGGCCGTTTTTGAAGGAACAATCCAAAGCAAGGAAGAGATTATAGGGGACAAAATTTTCTCTGTTATGAGTTCCCCCATTAGGGATGAAAACGGCAAAATTACCTCTGTAGTTGAAGTTCTTCGGGATATAACCGAGATGAAGAAAATGCAGAAGAAAATCCTTGAACATAATAAAAAGCTCCAAAGCGAGCTCAACATGGCAAGGAGACTTCAGTGCAGCCTTCTTCCGAAAGAATTGCCCCGGGACAAAATCGATTTCTCATATGTTTACAGGCCCTGTGAAGCTATTGGCGGAGACTTTTTGGATATATTCAAGATTGACAAAGACCACATCGGCATATATATCGCCGATGTATCCGGACATGGAGTACCTGCTTCAATGCTGACCGTATTCCTCCGTTCCTCAATAAATAAAAGGACCCTTTCGCCCGCCGAGGCTCTAAATCAGCTTTATAAAGAGTTTAACCGGGATTATTATGACCAGGAGCTATATATTACGGTGTTTTATGCGATAATTGACACCAAAAACAAGAGCATAACATATTCAAATGCAGGACATAACGCAAGTCCCATACTGTTCAATCACGAAAGCCAAAGGTTTGATATCCTTAGAATACCTGGAGTCCCTATCAGCGACTGGATTGACAACCCAGGGTACACTGAAAAAAGTATTTCCATCGCAAAAGGCGACCGATTGTTTATGTATACCGATGGTATTGTAGAATTGCGAAATAACAAAAGTGAACAGTTTGGTGAAGAAAGGCTTCTTAATATATTGCTGGGAGAAAAACTGAGCCCTGCAATAACCCTTGACCGTATCATAGATGCTGCTATGGAATTTGCTAATATCAAAAATTTCAATAAAATAATAGACGATATTACAATGGCCTTGCTAGAAGTTATTTAATTAGAAAAGGCTTACCGTAGTAATCTGGTAAGGCCTTTTCTTTATCTATTAAAAGTTATTATTCAGATAAATCCTTTTCTGAGGGCTTTATCAGTATTTTTTCAAGTTCTTCTTTCGTGCCTCTATCTTTTTTAATTATAGATTTTATGACATTTTTATATTCTTTTAAGGTTAATTCTTCTTTTAATCCCAGTTCCGAATAATGCGGATTCTCACTGCTTTCCCTCATAAATATTTTTTCACTGTCATTCTTACCGTCTTTTATTAATTTATAAACATATGCCTTGTTAGTCTTAACGTTATAAACATTTTCCCCATGCGTTAGAGTTTTCATTAGATGCAAAATATATTCCTCTCCCATTACAATGTCAGAAACTGCTTCGTCTGAAGAAAATGAGAGCTGGCTTAGCCCTATCTTAAGGTCCTTAGGACATTTACCTTTATATGTTTCCAGCACCTCTACATTAAAGATTTTATACTCAACTTCTCCGAAAAAAGAATCCTCCAAATACTTTGTAGAATCCAAGTCGGTTATTTTCAATCTTACAATCAAATCAGATTCATTTAACCAATCTATTTCATCACCCATTGAAGATGCCGAAACTGACATTGGCTCAATTTCAATTTTAAAACTTGATTTAATTGAACCACCCATATTAATTTCAGAATTGTTCTCATTCGCATTTCCTGTTATATGACTGTAACAAAAAGATCCTGCTATAGTCACAACACCAACCAGCACTAGTGTAATTGCAATTTTCTTATATATCTTCACAGGTATTCTGTCCTAATTTATCTTATTAATTAAAAACTTAGGACTAATAGCAAGTCCCTCAATATCATCTTGCTTTTACATAATATACATAGACTAATATAAATTAT
>NZ_BAVR01000046.1 GCF_000521465.1 Acetivibrio straminisolvens JCM 21531 | reverse complement strand
GCCTTTGTAAGCGTTATATCTGATGGATCTTTCATTTGATCTGTAATCAATAATGCAAGCATATAATCAAAAAATGGCTGGATACCAATAGAATAATAAATTTTCGGAGGTGCAAGTATAGTATCTGTATTAACTATATAGCTCTGCAGTATTCCATAATCTTCAACAAAATCAATAAGTTTCTTTCGATAATCATGAACAGCAGTAATAAGCTCTGAAATATCTTTTAATGAATCAATGAGGTCATCTCTGTGCACGGTCGTATTTGTTAAAAATTTTCTAGCTATCGCTAATAATGATTTGTGCATAATAAAGTCTTTGTCTCCACACCCTGTTTCATATTTATCATTAAATTCTTTTTCAATTATTCTAAACTTTTTCGATAAAAGATTAGTAATAGTAGTAGAAGACTTTTCTATGCCGGCTACTCTTCTATTTCTATAAATTTCACAAAAAACGCGCAATGCAAGAGGAGTCTTTAAGCTCCATTTGACCCATGAGCATCCTTCGATTTTTATGTTAAATTCTCTAATATATTTATCAAATAATTCGTTTACTGGAACATCACCATCAGAAGGCAGAACTAATACATTACTCAATAAACTATCCTTATAATTCAATTTTCTAAATGCATATGGTCGACTTGTGATGCAAAATCTAAGTCTAGGATATTTATGACATATTACTTCTATCTCTCGAAGTCTTTCATGCCATAAATCATACGGTGTAGATTCATCTACCCCGTCAATGCAAATTAGTATTTTCGGAGCAATTTTAGCTGCCATAGTATCTGTTGTAGAAACACTATTAACTTCTACACGATACGACAATGCTTCTAAAGCCTGCCATAATTCTGTTTCATTCCAAATCGAGCTAATCCTAAAGATTTCTTTAAGATTTCAGCCCAATTATTTATTGGATTTATATCTTTTGCACGAATTAATATTGGAATATGTAAATTCCCTTCTAACAATGATTCCACTAAATTAGCTATTCCGTGCGTTTTCCCCGAACCAGGATTGCCTAGTATCAGATATTTTTTATTATCTAATTGGAAACGAATATCCGGAAATAATAGTATGAATTTCATTTTCCCAAAGAGCTTTAGCAGTTTTTTTGATTTCATTAATATGAAAGTAATTCTCTCTCGAATGCTCATATTGCCTTAATAGCTCAATTAGCACAGCAAAGTCTATATACCAATTGCTTTCGTCAATTGAGGATGTAATTTCTTGTTCATTTTTCAAAGCATCTATAACATGTTCTACCTCATCCAATATTTTTTTTATTTGATTTTGACTTCTCTGAATTTCGTATATTAATTGCTCTTGTGATAAAGTATCTCGAACGAATTGAAAATAATCATCACACGCTTTCAAAAACTTATTACATTGCTGTCTTATGATGTTCAGCTTTTTTATACTACTTTGGCGATCTCCTAATGTACCTACAAATTTTAAAATATTTCTATGCATTTGTCCTTGAATATGTAATAAAGGAGTATATTTTTGCGATAGCCATCCACTTTTTTGCTTTTCATAAGAGTAGATAATAAGCTCTTTAGAAATTTCTGATTTTTCAAACCAATATCGACGTATACCAGCAGCATCACTATCTTGCAAATTAGTTAAAAGTCGAGTTTCATTCCATAACTCAATTTCTAATCCCGGATAATCACTTTCCAATTTATTCTTCAATTTTTCCCAACGACTTAATTCAGTATCTTCTACAACCTTCCCTCCTTTACCTATACGATCTGAAGATAAATCACGCGGAATACATACAATATACTTTTTTATCAATGGTCTCACTTTAAGCGCAGTCTTTATTGAATTTCTTATTTGCTGAAACTGACTAGATGAAATGCTTTCTAGAAACCACTTAGCTTGCATTCCAATAACAGTTCCATTTTTAATCGTTGCAAAAGACTCAACACCGCCATCGCCTCCTGAGCCATTTACAATAGTAACTGCTTTCAGAGCCTCATGGTATGTTTTTCTACACCATAGCTCAAACAATTGATTACACATAGTTTCAAAAGCTCGTGTTGGTGCCTCATTATATGTTTGGAAATGTTGCCAATTCACATTAACACCCCTTTTTTCTACTATCTATAATTCTGCTTTCAATCAATATATACTGTTTATCCTATAATTTTACACAAAACGAAATAGCATTTTACTAAATTTCAATTAATCTATTATGAATATCTTCTTCAAACCTTTTCTAAATCCTACATTGTGTATTATGTTATATAGGCTTAACACCTATAGAGCATAGATAATTATAGGTTTCATCATAATATTTTGTTGCCCTCGTCAAGTCATCATCAGAACCATAAGGAATAAATATAACCATACCTTGTCTAGCTCTTGTTAAAAGAACACGGTATGCATTTTTTATATATATCTTTTTCTCTTCACTATTTACACGTTTCCAACTTACTCCAGTGAATGAATAATAACCAAAGGTACCGTTTTCAAAACGGAAATCTGCATCCCAACATACAATAGTCCAATCCAATTCAAGTCCCTGAATATCAAATTCTGTCGCAGCCTCTTCAAGAAAATATGATGAACGCACATCATCCATATCATTCAAAAACCAATTTGCAGGACTATTAATTTTGCTCTGCACCCAAATACCATGAGGTCTAAGCCTTCTTCCTCCTGAGCTTGCAATAAGTCCAAATCTTTCTGTTCCTTTAGCCTTTTCCTTAACCCACGTTTTTGCGGCATTAAAATCTCTCGTTATAGCAATTGGGTAATTGTCAATAATTTGACGCAACAGTTCTGTGGCGTTTATGGAATCTACATCAAGTATTGCCTTTACAAAAGCAGCAACCTTTTCACTTCTAAAAGACCGCATTGAAACTGATAAATGCAATTCAGGAACAAACTTATACTGAAGACCATTTAGTAAGTCGGGCAAAGATGAGTCCCGAATAAATTCGCTATCAGATATTTTATTAGATAAATACACCATCCAGTGAGGAAAGTGTTGTTTTAAAGAAGAAAACCATTCTGACAACCCAGCTTCTCCTGTATTTATTTCTTGGCCTCCACCAATCAAGCATATAATAACTGCCCAATCTGTATGTCTATCCATTACTCTGATTAAAAATTCTGGTTCAGACATATTGAAATTAGGCTTTCCTTTCTTTTGAGTCATAAATTTTTCAAGTTGCTCCTTTGTCCAAGCACGTTGAGCCTCATCAAAAATTGCAACTTTTTCAATAGGGGCCTCATCTGTAGAAATAGCATCATCTCGAAAGTGATGTATGATCTGGATAAAAGCTTTTGCTTTTGCAAGCGCCTCTGCTTTCGTTATTCCTTTACGTTTACTCTCATCGCGCGCCAAAGCTTCCTGTAAGACGTTAACAAGTGGTTTGTTGCCAGATAAAAAAACGGCATGCTCATTTTTATCAAAATTATGCCGTTCATTTGCAATATTTAGACCAACAAGTGTTTTACCGGCTCCGGGAACACCTGTTATGAAGCAAATCGATTTTTTCCTATTTACCTTACTATATTCAATAATCTTACTTATCTCTCGAGAAGTTCTAGCAAGGTTTATTGCAGAAGCATCATTTCGGGATATTTCTGCGACATTATGTCCTTTATATAAAGCTTGAGCAGCTTCAATTATAGTTGGCGTAGGAGCATATGATGCATTTATCCAGTCAAGTGGTTCAAAATTTACTTCTTTCTCTTTGCTAAATATAAAATCAATAGCTGCCTTTATGTTGTTTGAATTGCATAAAAGTGGTTTATAAATCCCATCCTTTAGAAGACCTGCATTCAGTAACACATCTCGCCCCTTTGTAGCAACTAAAATAGGTACAAGCAATCTTTTTAAACTTTCACTATGGAAGTTTTTCAAATCCAAGGCATAATCAATAACTTGATTAATAGCAGACCTGTCGTAGCTACTAGAACCTACTTTAAACTCTAAAAGAAAAATAATTCCTCTAAGAATGATAATTACATCGATTCGTTTACCCATACGTGGAATTGTATACTCAAATATAATGCACCCATCTTTAAATTCAGAAATTGCAGATTTTAGTATTCTAATCTCTTCTAGCCAAGTATTACGCTGCAAATCATTTAATTCAAATGAGTTGTTCGAAGCAAGTATTCCAAGTATTTCCTCGTCACTCTGAGATAAAAAACGCCTTATTGATTCACTATAAAATACCCTTGGCAAATTAGCTCCTCCTTCATTCAATATTCCTATAAAAAAAATATTATATTCTTGAAATTAAATATGAGTAATATATTAATAATTTATAGTCTTTCTATGTTTGCAATGAGCCATTTTGCTACACCATCGTCATCATTACTTCCTATCACTCCGGTAGCAATAGTTTTTAAATCATCAATTGCATTATCCACCGCATAAGCTTCATCCGAAATCTGAAACATATCAATGTCATTGGCACCATCTCCAAAGGATACAATTCTGTCACATCCCAAATTTTCCTTCAGTTGCAAAACAGCATTGGCTTTGGATGCAGTCTTAGGCATTATCTCAAGCCACTGAAAATCCGAATAAACATCCTTTGAGTAGACGACATGATATCTGTCCTTGAACTTTTCAAAAAAGGGCTCTAATTTTTCCGGTTCATCAATACAGGTGATATAAAAACACTTCCCCGTTATTAAATCTTCTATTGTTCTCACTTCATTGGTTCTCTTATCACCTTTTCTCGTGTCAAGAAAGAATTTCATTCCCTCTGTGCATTTTTCAGGAATATATGAAAACTTCTCTACTCCATCAATATAAGAATATACAATTGGGTAGATGCCATTCTTGAGCAAATCATAAAATACTTCTCCAATTCCTTCATCAAAATAGCTTGCAATCAAGATTTCTTCTGTCGCATTATCTATTACAAATGTCCCGTTATACACAATGACCGGAATGTGAGAATTCAATCCTTTTGTAACTTTCTTAGCTGTTACCAAAGAACGGGCTGTGGCATAGGAAAAAAGTATACCTCTTTTTGCCAATTCGTTGATTGTATCAATAGTGAACTGCGATAAAGTTTCATCACTTCTTAGGAGTGTTCCATCCAGATCAGATACAAATAACGTCTTCATTGCCACGCCTCCTTATATACATAATCAATTTCTGTATCCCCGATTTTTATACTATCTTCTCGTATGCTCATTGTATTTTCCTTTCCGGTTGATCATAATTTTTCGCTTAGTAGTGCAAACACTTTACCGGCTAACCTTTTCATAAAAATCAATAATCATAGCTGCTCCACCCCGATTGCCCGGCGCATCAAGCATTTTTCTTTGGATTCTTGAGACATTGGCTAATATTCCTTCATCCTTCATAACTGATAAAACAGTAGTTTTTAACGACTCACTATTAATAGTACTATAATCCAGTTTCTTTCCGAGCCCCAATTCCTCAATACGCCTTGCATTTGTGGGCTGTTCCGACATAAAAGGAATTACAACCATTGGCACCCCATGAACAAGCGCCTCGGAAACGCTGTTCATTCCTCCGTGCGTCACAAAAATATCTGCCTGCTTCAACACCGAAAGTTGAGGAACCTCGTTATAGATTCTATAATTTTTCGGAATATTCTTAAGCTTATGGATTGGAAAACCTTTGCCGACGGACATAATGACATCCACCTGCTCATTCCTAAATGCCTCTATACACTTTTCAAAAACGATACCGCCCCTTTTACAATCGTTCCAAGAGAAATATAAATCACCGGCAGATTAGTCTTTTTAAAATCTATATTTTGCTCTTTCCTGTCGTAAACAGATGCTCCGAGAAATTTATACTGTTCTTCCGGAAAATCCTCAGCATAAGGCTGATACTCTTTTAAGGTATATACAAGATTTAGCGCCGGAGGATTTTGGACAATTTCGTCAAGCCAGCAATCGGTTTTCATAGGAATGCCTTTTGCAATATCTTTTGTCCAGAGCTTGCAAATCCATTTATGCTTGAATATCCCCAATGCTCCCCCTGCACAGATATATTCCTTCATGAGCTTTCCATTTGTGGCAGGTGCGGTAAAAATTCTAACTGCGGGCTTTCCATGTTTTTCTACAAGATGTTTTCCAAGAAAGAAAAACTGTTCATAGACAATCATATCATAATCTTTTGCCACTCTATCTGCAGCAGCATAAGCATTTTTTATCTGCTCCGAAAGCTTCCGATGATTTTCATAGCCCGCAAAATCTGCACCGCTTTCATATACATGTTCCTTCCAATCAAAGGGCATAAGATATGTTACCGCACATCCCTGTTTTATAAGTTCCCGAACAAGTCCTATCGTCGGCATAAAGTGACCGTGATACGGTAAGTTGATGAAAAGTATCTTCATATATTTCACTCCAAAATTTTTTCTCAGCCACTTTTTATTGTACAACTTCAATCCAATGTTATCAAATCCAATATACCTACTATACCGCCACCCAAACAATTCCCTCTTAAATAAACCTTTTTTAGAAATATCAAAAAGAATTTAAAAGAACAATAGAACTCGGTAATATGAATGTTTATTAAAGAATTTCCTCGGCTCAAATTAAAAGGCCCTTCACCATTTTTTCTTCGTAGCGGGAGCCTTAATTTTACTGGCACAAACAAATAATCTCCATTTTGATATATTTCACTTTAAGATATCGATTAACTTCTAATCATTCATTTTAAACTGCTACTCTGCAACTCGAAATGTCTCATTCCCCTGTAATATCATCTTATATATCCGTTTCCAAGTCCGTCTGTCAGAATCCAACACTTTCTTTGATAGTCATAATAAAGCCAATGCGAATACTCCGGTATTCCTACAACAACTGGGTTGTCTATACTTCCTAAAGGAGCATATTGATCGCATATATATTTCCCGTCAACACGATGCCTCTTGTACGCTTCTGAAACCATTTTTGATTCGAGTTCCGGCGTCATCTCTACCGGCTGCGAAGCATTGGTTTTTTTCTCTTTTTCAAGCATTATGCATACCTCCAGACTTTTCTAAAATGTTTTTTCCAGCACAATTCTTACAGCGCCATAATCAAAGTCCCTGCTGTAATCAATATACAGCCAACCAGTGACTTTGCAGTAAATTTTTCGCGTAAGAAAACAAAGGCAAGGATAAGCGTAATTACAACACTCATTTTATCAATCGGCACAACCTTTGATACGTCTCCCGACTGTAAAGCTTTATAATAACACAGCCATGAAGCACCGGTTGCAAGTCCCGATAGAATCAAGAATACCCAGCTCTTTCTGCTAATTTCAGATAATCCACTCTGTGCATGGGTAATAAAGACTATTACCCATGCCATGACTACAACCACAACAGTTCTTATTGCTGTCGCAAGATTTGAATTTACATTCTCTATGCCAACCTTCGCCAGTATAGAGGTAAGTGCTGCAAATACTGCAGACAGTATTGCAAATGCCATCCACATTATAAATATTGCCTCCACTTTTTTGATTATATTTTTTATTATATCATTGCCCCTTGACGCTAATTTTATATAAACTACAACCACAAACCGTCTTAACTATCAGCTAAATAATTAACACCCATATTGCAATTACGGATATGGCATAATACTATTTTTTCGGTTTGCCGTCTTTCCAAATATTTTCAGCTAACACAAAATTCTTGTCCCACACCTCTGTCGGTATCAGTTTGACAGTAAGAGCAATTAATGCCGGAAGCAAAATCGGAATAAAATCCGGTATTAAATCAATCGGAGATGAGCATAGAAGCACTTTACTAAAATTTAATTATCTTTGGCTCACCGGTAAAGGAATAGAAAGTAGCTGTTGCCTCTGCAAAATAAAGGACCTCGGTGTTGTCATCATCTGCAGAATACATAGTTTGAAGTTCCGGATAATTATCAAGCATATGCTTTTTTGCCTCTACTCTGTCATCTCTAACAAGCTTGCCTGCAACTCTAAGCCACTTGCCGTCAGCAAAAGCACAGAGCTCAACTTTAGGATTGGCCTGTATTTGCTTAGACACTTCTTTTACCTTGCCTGTCTGGATATAAAGTTTGCCTTCAAAAATATCCACTGTACCAAACGGCCTAACTCTAGGCTGATCTCCTTCTACTGTAGCCAAATAATATGTTCCGCAGTTCTTCAAAAACTCGTAAACTTCTTGCATTTTCTTTTCCTCCTGTTTATCTGATTAGAAGCATTTTTTATTATTTATCTTGCAATCGCTTAAAATTTTCTATATCAAAAATATTATATTCCTTTTTTCAAATTTTTCAAATAGAACAAAAAAACCTCCCCCTGTTCTACAGCTTTAGGAAACATATTCTTTGTTGGAACAAAGAACCGTCCCCCGTTCTATTGTTCTACATAATTCTTCAAATTTACTATTTATGTGAGGCGGAGTCCATTCCGGGCTTTTGCAGAGAAAGACATAATCAAACTTTTCGTTATAAACAGATTTTATATCATCAGTATGTTCAAATGGGAATATTCCGTCCAGGCAGTATATTTGTGAATCTTCTCTTCTAATCCATTTTACTTTGTATCAGACCGTTCTTCAACAACTCTTCTTAACCAGTTGCCGCAGTTGTAATAGTCATTGCCCCTATAATAGTGATAGTAATCATGGTGGAAATCAATATTAACTATCTTAAGTTGTGATTTTCTTGGTAACCTTTCGATAATATTTTTAATAGATTTATGACTGTCAGCCTTTATGAAATTTTCTCTTGGAATACTCAATTCCTTTAGAAATTTTTTTAAGAAATAAAAATCGTCAATTACCCCTACTTTTTTAAGCTCCGGATATCTTAAATATCTTTCTTCCCACATAGATTTAAGCTTATTGTTAGGCATCTCATCACTTCCATTTGGAAAATACATGTCCCGGGCCTGTGATGAAGCATTAACAAAATAATCAAAATCAATGCTTAATATACCTATCACAATATCACCCCTATGCTAAATGAAAGAAAGTGATAAAAATTGCTATGTTGTTTTACATTATTTATTATATAAGTGTCAACTTCTATTTTCAAAGTCATTCTAGCCTAATACAAGCTTGCTAGAAATCATGAGCCATTTATTCCATTCATGTATACTGTTCTTCATTAATATCCTCACATTTTCTCTATTGTTGTTCGGCTTTCACAGTTTTTAATTTTACAATATTTCATTTAAAATTAGGTTATCGGGATTCCGCAGCAATTTCATATATAAGACATGTTACTTTTAGTTAATTTGTACCACTAGTTGACATTAACGGAGTTTACCGTTCTCATCACTATTGCAAAAATGACTCCCGGACCTGTTGCCATCAATTCAGCCACTTTTGTGGGAATTAAAGTTGAAGGTATTCCGGGAGCATTTCTGTTTTTTATTTGCTGCGTCTATATTTATCTTAAGGAAACGGAAGCCAAATCCTATTTTTGTAATGCCCGGCTCAGGTGTAATCGGCGCAGCAATTTATTTGACAATATAAGTAATAATAATAGAAGCAATAATCCATGCATATTAACGCATTGTTATATGACTGTTCCCATATAGATATATCCCTTTTTCTCGGGAGCGGTATCCAGTTTCTTATAGCTGAAAGTATCGCTTTCTTCATAAATATGACATAATGCAATACCCATATCGATGCAATTAAGCTTGTTCTTCATAAAGCCCATAATGACATTTGGCTTTTTACGATAGCAATGAATACAACCGTCTTTAGCAACAAAAAACCAGTCCTGTCCGTTAAATCCGCTTGGTGCAAGTCTTGCAGCCTCAATACGAATATCCGTACCTTCAGAAATATCGGCCAATTTTTTCCTTTTAAATTCAGACAACTCTCTGAACAAAGGCTCTGCAGGTTTTCCAAAAGGCATACAAATGACATAGGAAAGATTACTGTTTGAATCTACCTTTGGTTTACTCATTCTAAAATACGAACCCAAACCAATACTGCATAAATATAGACTTAACTGTTGACCGATAAATCCAATGTTCTCGTAGGCACCATCCCTTTCCCTGCTATTAAAGTATAGATAATAACGGGCATTCTGATTGGGTGGATTTTTATCTTCAACAAGTTCAACCGAATAATCTATATTTGAAAACAAAGGCTTAACAGACTTGATTTTGTCCTTAATTTCTGCAAGCAATTCAGCTGATAATGGCGTATTGTCAAATTTTCTTACCGCTTTTCTTTTTGCAATGTACTCGTTTTTCATCTTTCAATAATCCTCCTTAAAAATTTTATTAAATCCTTTGCGACCCAACACAAGTGCCTTCCTAATTCCATCTACTAACTTAAATGGGTTGAATCTGTATAAAATACAAAACCTATTATACCATATTCAAACGAATTTTCCTCTTCACATTCAACCGAATTAATTAGTTTTTATCGAGCATTCACCCTATTTTGCTTCATTATTTATTCGGGAAATAGTATTTATATCTTTAAAGTACTCTTTTTCTAAGTATTAAAACTAGCATTTATTCTATTTTTCATTTTAAAGCTGCATTAAGACAAAATCTATCATATTTTTCTATTGACAAATAAAACGGTTTCAGTTATTATAATATATATAGCAAAGGCGCTGTTGGCGAAAGCCGACAACGCCTTTAATTATTTTGCGGGGGAAGGGTGAGGACGAATCCGGAAAACATGCCGGAGCTTTTCGGAAGTACAGTCATTTACACTTATTTTCACATAGCAGCCAATTAACTCTTAGAGGTTACTTGGTAAGATGTGATAAAACCTGCCTAAATAAACAAAAGAGTCCAAAACTAAAACTTAATGTGCACAAAGGCGTGTGTTTTATTGATGCCTCAATAAAATACACGCCTTGAATTTTTTTAAGGAGGAATGTTTTATGAACACCACAATGATAGTTGACACTCTTTGGGTAGTACTCGCAGCCATACTTGTTTTCTTTATGAACCTTGGTTTCGCAGCTGTGGAATCAGGTTTTGCAAGATCAAAAAATACAGTTAATATACTATCGAAGAACTTTATTGTTTTTGCGGTGTCCTCACTGGGCTTCATGTTGCTTGGTTGGGGGCTGATGTTCGGCGGAGATAACCCGATTATCGGTACTCAGAAACTGTTTATCTTGGATAGTTCTACTCTCGACTTTTATAAAGATACTCTGACGTCAAACGTACCGTTTTGGGGAAAATTCTTTTTCCAGCTTGTTTTCTGCGGTACTGCGGCAACCATTGTATCCGGTGCAGTTGCAGAACGCGTAAAGTATATATCTTTTATAGTATTTTCTTTCATACTTACCCTCATTATTTATCCGGTTGTAGGCCACTGGATATGGGGCGGCGGCTGGCTGGCCAATCTCGGTTTCCTTGACTTTGCAGGCGATACCGTCGTCCACTCTGTCGGTGGCTGGGCAGCTTTGACCGGAGCTATAATCCTTGGCCCCCGTTACGGTAAATATGATAAAGACGGAAAACCAAAAGCAATACCCGGCCATAGCTTAGCTTTGGCAGTTATCGGACTTTTCATCTTGTGGCTTGGCTGGTTCGGTTTCAACCCAGGTTCCACTATGAGTTTTCAGAATCCGGCAGATGTTGTGCATATATTGGTAACCACCAATACAGCCGCCATTGCAGCTATACTTACCGCCACCGTAACCTCATGGATCTACATTGGAAAGCCTGATCTCGGTATGACGATCAACGGCTGTCTGGCTGGGCTTGTCGGTATCACCGGCAGCTGTGCTTTTGTAAGTGTTACAAGTTCGCTAATCATAGGTGCAATAGCAGGTGTCATCGTTGTGTTCTCCGTACTCTTCTTTGACCGGATAAAGGTTGATGACCCTGTCGGTGCTACATCCGTACACCTAATCTGCGGTGTTTTCGGTACCCTCTGCGTAGGACTTTTTGCACAGGAAGGCGTAACCAGTATTTCTACGGTCAATGGCTTATTCTTCGGCGGCGGTTTTTCATTGCTCGGAGTTGAAATTCTCGGCATTGTTGCCGTTGGTGCATTCGTAGCTGCAACGTCTGCAATCGTATGGTTCATTCTTAAGCAGACAATCGGCATTCGTGTCAGCCTTGAAGAAGAAATCCAGGGTCTTGATATCGGTGAACACGGAAACTTAGCTTATCCCGATTTCGCCATCGTTGCTCCTATTACGGCTTCGGGCAACGGCAACGGAGACAGCATAGCAGCAATAAGTCCTGTTGAAGTACCGAAGACTTCTTCCTACAAAGTATCTCCGGATGTTGCAATCCCAGTAGTAAATAAAGCTCATCCAGGAGCAAAGATGACAAAAGTTACCGTTATCACAAATCAGGATAAATATACACAGCTTCAGAGCGCTCTTGACAAAATCGGCATTACCGGTCTGACAGTAACAAATGTCCTCGGTTATGGTATGCAGAAAGGACACACAGAGTATTTCCGCGGTTTGCCGATAAAAACCAGGCTACTTCCCAAAGTTCAGGTAGATATAGTTGTATGCAAGATACCCGTCGATACAGTAGTCGATACAGTAAAGAAGTCGTTGTACACGGGCAATATGGGTGACGGAAAGATCTTCATTTACGATGTTGAAAACGTTATAAAAATCAGAACAGGTGAAGAAGGATACGATGCACTACAAGATGAAGAATAGGGCTATATTGCATACAAAAATATGCAAAAGCAAGGAGCATAATAGGCTTAAGCCTAATTATGCTCCTTGCTTTTGCCCTGCTCTTCGTTTCATATATCATTCTCAATTTAGCCGCTTTATTATTCCGTCCGTAATGCAACAACCGGATCTTTCTTTGCAGCACTGCGTGACGGAATGATACCGGCAATAAGCGTCAGAAGTATACTTATAATAATTAAAACAACTGCTGTCTCAAAAGGCAGGCTTGCACTGAGGTTGTTAAGGCCTGTCATGTGATGCAGTATAATATTTATCGGTATGCAAAGCAGATAAGTGATTACTACTCCAAGCAGACCTGAAGCAAAACCAATTATTACGGTTTCTGCACTAAACATGCTGGAAATATTCCTCTTTGATGCACCGATTGCCCTAAGAATACCAATCTCCTTGGTACGCTCCTGAACGGAAATCAGTGTGATTACACCAATCATAATGGACGAAACAATCAAAGATACTGCGACAAACGCAATCAGAACATAGGTTATAGCGTTAATAATCGTCGTGACAGATGACATTATAAGTCCCACATAGTCCGTATAGGTAATCTCCTTCAGGTCGTCAACACTTTCGTTGTACTCAGCAATAACGTCCTTAATCACATCCTTGTTTTCAAAAGAGGATGCATACAGGTTAATAGATGCGGGACTGTCCAGATCAACGCAGCCAAGCATTATCAAATTGTCTTCATAAGTCGAATCGGAAAATTCCAAAATCTCATCGTAATACTTGGCACACACTTCGTCCGTATACTGGCAATGCCTATCCAGGCCGCGGCCAACTGTTCATTGGTCATAGTACTCATCTGCTGTCGGACCCTAGCTGCATATTGTGTACGGTACCGCTCAGTCAAAGCTTGGATAAACAATTCTTTGAATTCGTCATCACTCATTGAAGAAATATACCCTTCAATCGTTGCTTCATCCATTCCTGTCTGTTCTGCCATCGCAGGTGCAATGGAAGCTTCCATGTCAGCCCGTGTCATGTTTGCAAGGGCACCGGAAGCAAACTGCTCTACCGCCTCATCAGATGGAATACTCATAATCTTAAGGTAGGTGGAAGCCTTACCGGAAACATCAAGCTCTTTTATATACTCTTTGAATTCTGCTGCTTTTTCCTCGGTTGAAACGGTACCATCCTTGTCCTTAAAGGGTAGTCCGGTGAAAATATCCGTATTCGGACTTTCCTTCTGTGCTTTTACCGCTTCCGATTGATATGCCTTGTCGATAATATACTCCGTCAGCTTGTTTGTATATCCGATATAGCTTCTGTTTGAAGAAACGATGGAATTTTTTCTGGGCTTTGCAATACCGACAACATGAAGTTTTAGTGCATTGTCATACAGGTATTTTAATCCGGCTTCGGTATCACGAAGGTCCGTATAAGTTTCCGTTTTTTCATCGTAGATATAGCAATCCGAGCTTAGAATGGTGCGAAAGTCCATATTACATATATCTTCATAGGACCATTTCTGTACCTCATAATCAACAGTCGTATGGTCGATTGCCGCTTCCATAAGCTTTTGAATTTCTTCCTCCGATTTCAGTCCTAATGCATAAAGGGTTATATCGTCGATTTCGTTGTTTTCATCCACAAACAGGATTATTTCATCGTATCTCGCAGGCCAGCTTCCGTATATCAAATCATACTGCTTGTCTATTACTTGATTCACGAGTTCTCCGTCATCCCCAGGAAGCAATTCTTTCCACAAACTCATGGTTGACATCATCATGGATGAAGTGCTGCCCATAATGGACTGCTCACGCATGGCAAGCATAGGGACATGTCCATATTGAAATACCTTTTCATAAGTTCCAACGTCATAACTTCCCTATCGGAACGAATAATCGCATCGTCAACATTTTTTGTGTAGATTAGAAGATCAATATCATAGCCGTACTGTACGCCTGCCAGCGCTGCAGCAAGCTTGCTGTTTTCATTCGCTTTCTCTTTTTCAATATATTCTTTGAAAGCTTTCAAATCGTTTTCCTGTGCTTCAAGGGAATTCATTGCGTTCATCATTTCATACAGCATTGCCTTTTGGTAAATTGCATCGTCCTCATGCTCGGAAATGGATTTTGCTTTACCCATAAAAGTGGAAAGCAGGGTGGATATATCCACATTTTGTGCTTCAATCGTCAAGGGATAGGATGAAAGGGTTTCCTCTTGCACAGCATCTATAAATGTGGTGGTACCCTGGGATACTGCATAAATTAGTGCAATGCCGATGATGCCGATAGAACCGGCAAAGCTGGTTAATGCTGTCCTGCCCTTCTTTGTAATTAGATTTTTTAGTGAAAGCCCAAAAGAGGTTCCCAAGGACATGGATGGCTTCTTCTTTTTACGATTGATTTCTTCCCTGCTTTGTGCTTTCGCAATCTCATCCTTTGCCTCTTCATCTGTAAGAGGCATGCTGTCGCTTACAATCTTGCCGTCAAGCATTTTTACGATTCGAGTCGAATATTTTTCAGCAATGTCAGGGTTATGGGTAACCATAACAACGAGATGGTCCTTTGCAATCTCTTTTAGAATATCCATAACCTGAACGCTGGTTTCCGTATCAAGGGCTCCGGTCGGTTCATCAGCCAAAATGATATCGGGATTGTTTACTATGGCACGGGCGATAGCAACCCTCTGCATCTGACCCCCGGACAACTGAGAAGGTTTCTTTCTCATCTGTTTTGCAAGCCCCACCTTTTCCAAGGCTTCCTTTGCCCGTTTGCGCCGTTCCCCCTTTGGAACTCCTGACAGAGTAAGGGCAAGCTCAACATTAGCCAGCACCGTCTGATGGGGAATCAGGTTGTAACTTTGAAACACAAAACCAACCGAATGATTGCGGTATGTATCCCAATCTCTGTCCTTATACTTTTTTGTGGATGTCCCGTTTATTACTAGGTCGCCGGAAGTATATTGATCAAGTCCTCCGATAATATTCAGCAACGTTGTTTTACCGCATCCGGAAGGCCCAAGAATCGAAACAAATTCACATTCACGAAATTTTAAATCTATTCCTTTCAATGCCTCTACATTTTCGCCGCCGGTATGATAAATCTTTGTTATATTCTTAAGTTCAAGCATTTTATTTCCTCCTAACTTATCGCTTTCTAGGTTGAAGTTCTGCATATGCTAAGCATTTATTACTCTTAATTCGACTCAACTGCCCATGTATAAAGTTGATAGTATCTTCCGCACGTCGTTAGAAGCTCTTCATTGGTACCTTGCTCTATAATTTCCCCATGTTCCAATAATATAAGCCGGTCTGCATTTCGTACCGCAGAAAGTCCATGAGCAATTACATAACACCTGAAAATTTCTTTATTACTAACTTTATCAATATTATTGCCCATATCTGTCAATTTTCCATCTTCTTTAGTAAAATTATCATTAACTTGTTAACCATTATAATGAATAATATTAGCTAGTTAACGCTTGGTTATTGTAGAATTTATTCGACTTATGTCAACTTTGAAATTGCCCCGCATGCAAGATAAAACTGAACAGGTGAAAATAAAAGCTCGCGACATCGAGTCCCTTCGCTTTTGCCTCTTTCATTTCATTCCAAGAGGCTAAATAAAAATACAAGAAAGCAAATCGAGTATATGCTTTCTTGTATTTTAAAGCCTCATATTGGAGGTAATTATAGAATTCTATTTTTAATTTGAAGTGCTTTATTTCCCAAATGATGTTCTCTAAGGCAAATACTCATGCAAGGTATCATCAATTTCGATGACCTTGTATGAAGTTATATTTCCATTATAGCCAATATAGAATCTTCCATTTTCACCTTCACTATATTGTAATCTAAAAAGAAGTTTCGGATAGCTTTCCGATGAAAATTCCAAACGATAGTTCTTATATCTGCCATTCCCTTTGAGCATTGCATTTGCCGCTTCTTCTTGCTTTTCATCCGATACTGCTTTTCCGTTTTCTATGGCAGCTACTATTTTTTCGATAATCCCAGAATCGCCTGTATCAAAAACATGTATGTCCGTACCGGACTGCTCCAAGGTTGGTGGAGTTAAATAATAAATGTCAAGGTGATTGGGTTTAAAGTCCGCAATTGTATCCATCTTGACCGAAGATGACCTATATACGCCTCCATATGGTGCGTCGGGCGAAAGCATGGAGTTGTTGTCAAGAAAAATCCATTCATTTTGGTTAAGGCCATTAATTTTATATACATCTGCATCTGAAAGCCGCCCAATTTTTTCGCACAACACCCCAAGACCTTCATGGAAGTCCTTAAAACCGCTAAAATCAAGACCAACATTCTCATGAAGGATATAATCCACTCCGTCAAAAGTCACCGAATCCTTCGATTTTACTTTACTGCTGTCATTTACGCAGCCGGTAAATACCCCTGCCATGCCGGCAATTAAAACAACAGCCAAGAGAATACTTATTCCTTTCCTTGATGCTGTCATATTTAGTAGGTCAATGAATCTATTTTTCCGCTTTATATCGTCATTCATCGATATAGCCCCCTACTCTCTCTATATATTAATTTTATTATAAATTTTATCTATCTGTTCCATTATTTTATTGTACTAAAATATTCATCCTTCGGCAATTCAAAGCAATACTCGTTGCTTCTAAAGACTACTTTTTTGCCCCATTCTTCCCTTATTTACTTTGCATTGACTAAAAATAAATCATCTTATATTAATTTTCGGCTAAAATTAATATAAGATAGGTATAATATAATGCTCCCATTGTCAAAGCAAATTTTTTAGCTTTTCTAAGTTGGATTCTCCTTTCTATGGCTTTGTATAATATATTGTTGCTTTTTGGCAAATTTATGTAATCACCATTGATAAATCGTGACCCCTGAACACTGTTCATTATTCCAGGTTTCCCATATCGTTTAAACGCTTTTTTATCGCCTCTATTGCAAAATATGTGCAGGATACATGGTCGGTTCCATCATACTAACACGTGCATTATCTTCACCACCTCTTCTGATAAAAAATCTGTTTACCATCGTTACAAATTCTGCCCTGGTAACATTTTGAGACGGTCTAAGGCTTCCGTCTCCATAACCTGCAATTCTTCCCTGCTTATCATTTAATTCGATCCAAAACTGTGCCCAATGACCTTCAATGTCATTAAAGCCCTTAAAATCAATTAGAGGCGGTTCCGCCCCCACAATTAAAAGCTGAGTAAACAGAAATAAGCTCCGTGGCACACGATAGCAATCTCTGTTTCACATTCATTATTATATTCCTCCGCTAATTTAAGTTAATTAATGATTATTTAAGTTATATAGTCAGTTTAACCTGATAAAAACGGATTTCAATAAACAACTTAACACTTATGTATTATGTCGAGTTTAAAAATTTTTCAATACCTCAAGCCAAAACGTTTATTTAAGCGTATTGTCTCCATAAGAGCACAATATTTGTCTACCATACATATAATCAAGGCCACTCTGCTTTTAGGAATTTTCGTAATATTTAGCGGCCACATATGACTTAGTATAGCCTGCTGTTGTTTTTCAGGTATACCAAAATGCTTTATTGCGTTATTACATGCAATTTCAGGATGGTCAAAGCCATGGGTTTTTCTGCAAGGCTCTCCATCATGCCAGTCGTAGAGAAAAAGATCGTGAAGCATCGCTACTCCTATTAGTTCCTTCTCGTTTGCATTTAGTTTTAATTTTTTATTAACAAGATAACTAATCCATGCTACGTTTTCACAATGCTGCAATGTTGTAGTTGTGCCATGATGAATATACTTATCCATCTGTTTTACCACATCGGATTCGAAGTAATCTTTAGTCAGTTCAACAAACCTCTTTTCACGAAGTTGTTTCACCAAACGATTTTTGCGTCTTGGAAATTTAAAAACCATAATACGCTGAATTACTTTATAGTAACAAGAATCCTGCTTGCCATAAACTAGTTTTACAATAACCGCCACATAATTTTGAAATCCTTCGTCTATGAAAACAACATATTTCTGAAAATCCGTCAGTAACGATATTGATAACGTGGTATCTATTATTACAATTGAAACAAGAATATAGGCAGAAATATCTATCAAAGGCTCAGATAACGTACTAAGCCCTCTATCCACTAATGGTATCAGAGCTTTTACCAGCAGTAGTGCTAAAACACCAAATGCAACGGATGTAGCACACTTGCCCTTCCGTTAATATTCAGCGGAACATTGCTATAATCCCACCATCGAGCCTTGAACAGTTTTTCAAGAACCAATGATGCAATATAGCCTAAAAACAAGCTTATAATAAAACCAAGTATAAATATCATCCACCATTTAACATTCTGCAAAAGGCCGGATTCTATCAAGTCATAAGCTAAAAAAGCCAATAATGCCCCGCATCCGTATATCATACAAATTAGAACGGGAAGGGATCTGCGGTTGGCCCATTTATGTTTACATATAGTGAAATATACGCTTTCCCAAACAAAGCCTAGAAAACTAAAAAGGAAAAAAGCGATAATATATCTATTCAGTAAAATCCCTTCCTTTCATTTTGCCATACTACTACAATACAGGTTAATTATGTACAATTATTCCCCTAAAAATTATATCGAAAAACATTCGTATAATTCAAGATTTGTACAACTTCCAAAAGCAAAATACTTTTTACTCACATCAATTTCTTCTCCTATCCACAAACTTTCTCCAATTTCCATCCGGCACTAAAATTCCGTTTTCTTTTGCATATCTCTCATCCTTATAAATATATATCCAACAGGTCACCTCTTCCCCGTTTTCGGTAGATATGCTCCTTGGCTCCCTAATGTATAGATTGTTGCTACTCCCTTTATTATAGCCCTCCAAGCGGTCCAGAGACTTCAAAAGTTTTTCATCAACAGGTTCCACAATTTCTCCTTCAATTATTCCGTTTCCCGGAAGCAAACCCGGATATCCTCCAGGCAGATGATAAAGCAATCCATAAGTTTTGCCCGGTGTTATACGGCTTATCCGGCCTTTAAGATACCTCTTATAATTACAAAAACCTTTCATTAGTGTTCCATATACAAATACTTTATTTGTATAAATTTCACAATCTATTATTTCATTACCATATGTCTTCATTTATATCGCCCTTTCCCATACGGAAAATTTACCCTACTAAAAAAGCCCCTTTCTTTTGGCTGAATTCCCCTTTGAATTCATTTAAAGGCACCTTCGCCAAAGTAAGAAAAGAGCTTGAAAGCCAGGCTTCATTTATTTGAGCATGGCATTTTGGTTTCTGAAACCGCCTTTACCCTCTCTCATGCTGTCATACATGATGCCATCGCACGGGCCGGCTATTCGATACCACACGCGGCTTTCCAGTCATTTTCTTTAAAACCCGCCAAGACAAAGTCGTCACCGATAAGAAGCGGCCGCTTCACAAGCATACCGTCTGATGCCAGCAGATTATACTGTTCTTCCTCACTCATCGTTGGAAGCTTGTCTTTTAGCTTAAGTTCCTTATACAAAAGTCCGCTGGTATTAAAGAATTTCTTCAGCGGTAGGCTGCTCTTTTTATGCCAGTCTTTTAATTCCTCTATTGTAGGATTATTTTCTTTGATATTCCTTTCCTCAAAGTCTATGCCGTTTGCCTTCAGCCACTTCTTGGCCTTCTGGCAGGTAGTGCATTTCGGATAACAAACAAATATCATAATGTTCCTCCGTTCTATCTTGTTTTATCTTAATAATACCACAGCATCAAAAATTCTCCTAATCGCTATCAACTTATAGAATTCGACAAAGGTATCATAATTATTTAAATAGTAAGTAATAGAATCATTTAAATCAATGTAAAAAGGATTAGAAGATTTCTCAATTTAAAAAGCTCGTCCCCATAGCCGGACAAGCCAAACATTAAGAAGCAGTTTAGAGGTATATTCTGCAGGCGTGAAAAACTTGAAATTACTTACCAAGAAGAATTGCAAAAACTTCGATAGTCAAAATAATTTATATTTCTTAACTATCCAACTTTAGCAAGGCTTCCTCTAGGCTATTTACAAAATAGATACTATTTCCCTTATTGCTCTCATATATAAAGTCCTTAAGAGGCTTGCTTGTATATTTTGAATAATCTCCGACAATAGCAATTTTTTTATGATAGTTAATAAACTTCTGCAATATTTCGCCCGCAATTCCGGTGCTCAAAACAAAGAAATCTTCGGTCACGCATGATTTGCATACTATAAGTTTATCGCAATCGGTTTCGTATTGAACAGTTGCTATCAAATCTAATGCAGATTGGGCATCTTCAATAATAATCTCATCAGCAATAATCAGTGCAATATCATTTTTCTTTCCTAATATTTTGTACTCCATGTTATTCTCCCTTTTCCACAAATAATCTCTATCATAATATTACCCGATAAATTCAAATTTGCAAACTTCATAATCTCCCCATAAAAGTTGAGTCCGCCTTTCCCTCTACAATATTTCAACATACCCCTCTGTTCCATTTACTCGAATTCGTTGCCCATCTTTTATCAGTTTTGTAGCTTTTTCTATTCCGACAACTGCCGGCAAACCATATTCACGTGCAATAACTGCACCATGGGTCATCAGTCCGCCAACTTCAGTAACCAAGCCTTTTATAGATACAAACAATGGTGTCCAGCTAGGGTCGGTAAAGGAGGTCACCAATATATCTCCATCTTCCAAATCGGCATCTTCCATGTTTAAGATGACACGTGCTCGTCCCTCTACAACTCCGGAAGAAACAGGCAAACCCACAATAGCTTCAGCCGGGATATTTTCTCGTTTGTACTTACCTGCAGCAATTTCGCCATCAGAGGTAATAACACGAGGGGGAGTTAGTTTTTCATATAATTTGTACTCTTCTTTTCTTTTGTGGATAATCCGGCAATCCGGCTTTTTTGTACATACTACCTCGCGAAGTTCTTCAAAAGTAAGATAGTATATATCCTCTTTTTCATTTATTACGTTAGCTCGAACAAGTTGCTCTGCTTCTTTCAGCAAAGCCTGCTTATAAACAAAGTAACGGCTAACCATGCTGTATTTTGGGTATTCACGATAACCGATGAAATTCCGGATTATGCCGATCATTCTTTTTGCTTCACTGGCTTTTTGTTCACCATCCGGCAACCGCTTCAATCGTTCCAACAACTCTTGTCCTTTTTTCAAAGCATCCTGTCTCCCTTGCTCAAATTTTCGCTTGCCGGCATTAGGCTCAAAGTTTTTGATGTTGTTGAGAATCAAGGGAATAAGCGTAGACGGTTTTTCACTCCAACGAGGTTTAGTAATATCAATTTCTCCGCTGCACCGCATTCCGTATTTACCAAGATAAGCATAGAAAGCGTCTCGGATTTCCTGTCCGCCATCAAACTTAACCAGTTCATCCAAAAAGTTATCGTCTTCTACATGCTGTAAATAATCAATAACTTCCGGATAAGGACGAATCACATCTGCGACCTCTAATAGCTCCAGACCCATCTGTGAAGTGATATTATTCGGTACAGATTGAGAAAGCTTGTCTGCCGCGTTTTTTTCGCCTAACCAATCATTCATTTTTTCATTAATCCACGCTGAAGCATACATAGCAGTCTTAATTACATCCATACTTTGCGGATCGAATAAACTCTTCTTTAATTCCCGGATGTCTTCCAGAATAAAATCAAGCAAATCTGCTCCTGACTTCGTTTGGATGTTATGTTTCAACTCTTCTATCGATGTTTCGTTTCTCTTAATCAAATCAAAAACAATCGTCGAATTGTTTTCGATTTCTGTCTGAAAACCTAAAGACTGCACGCTTTTCTTACTTTCAATGGAACTCTGTTCTTTCTTATTATCCGGCAATGATTTAATAAAATCTTCCCGTTCTATTATAGTCATAAGTGCGTCTTTTATGAGCGGATCGTGTTGTCCCATGGTATCTAATAGAGCTTCTCTGCTGTCAGGTGAATTTAGCATATAAGTAACGTCAACAAATAACCTTCCACCGGCTTTCCTCATAGGCACATTAGTTGTTAACAGAAAAAAAGACAATCCCAATGGCTTCATTGGGTCGGTCATCATTTGTTGATGTCCGACAGATACATAAACGTGATTCTCTCTATCATTCGCTTCAGGAACAGGGTATAAAGTTGTAATTGGCCGGCTCTGAACGATGTAAAATGTGTCATCGGCCAAACACCACTCGATGTCTTGGGGATAGCCGAAATGTTCTTCTATCTTTCTTCCTATGTGCTCAAGCCGCAAAATCAGTTCATCGGGCAGCACTCGGCTATTCTGTCTCTCAGGTTCAATATCTTGTTTTCTCGTACCACCATCTTTTAAGGGATAAATAGCCACCTTCTTAGTTGATATCTTCTTTTCTATAACCTTTCCGTCACGCACTTTATAGGTATCGGCATTTACCAGGCCGGAAACCAAGGCATCACCGAGTCCGAAGCCGGCATCAACAGATAAAACTTTCCTATTTGAAGTAACCGGATCGGCAGTAAACAAAATTCCTGATGCCTGCGGAAAGACCATCTTCTGAACAATCACAGACAGTTGAACTTTACGGTGGTCAAAACCGTTTCTAATGCGGTAAATTATTGCCCTCTCGGTAAACAGCGATGCCCAGCACTTGCAAATATGCTTTAGGATTGCCTCTGTTCCAATAATGTTTAAATACGTATCCTGCTGGCCTGCAAAAGAAGCAGCCGGTAAATCCTCTGCAGTTGCGCTGGATCGTACTGCATAGGCATTTTTTTCTCCAAGTCCGGAAATAAAGCAGGTGATCTCTTCATTAATGTCTTTTGGAATAGTTATCCCTTCAATGATTCTGCGAATCTTACAGCTAAGCTCTGCTATTTTATCTCTATCTTCCATTTTTAAAAGCGATAATTGCTCCAGCAATTCATTAATTGACGGTGTTGCTCCAATGATTCTTTTAAAAGCCTCAGTAGAAATGCAAAAACCTTCCGGTACGTGTATTCCTTTAATTTTAAAAAGTTCTCCCAGGTTAGCGCCTTTACCCCCAACAAGCATGATTTCTGTTTTGTCAATATCTTGGAAACCAAGCACATAGAAACTCATATATTTTCCTCCTTTTGAAATCCCTTCTTTGATTTTAATGAAGATAGCGGAAAAAATTACGCAAGGGGGGCAATAGCATACCTATAATGTACCTTTTACAAATATCTTATATACCCCGTCAATTTAAGATGTTATTACATTATAGCACCGGCAATTGAGAACAAACAGTCTATATTTACAATTCCCTGTATGATATAATTAAAGTAGGGAGATTTGCCAAAATATCCATCTGACATCATCTATCAAACATAGGTATCAGTGCTATACCGTATTCTGATTTTATATTTGGAGTCTAGTATACGCCTATGTTGTGTTGGGCAGAAAAAATTTACTTCTCCTAACCTTTAATCATCTGAAAGAAGCCGCTTTTCACCTGAAATTTTTTGTATAGGAGCAATATCCTGAGTCACTTCTATTACTCCCATGTATTCTCCTTTATTATTTCTTACAGCAAAATACCTGATAAAAACATACTTTTCACCCATCCTGATCCAGAAATCCTCATGGTCCTTTTTTCCTGATTTCAAATCCTCTACAATCTTTTCCACGATGTGTACACTGGCCGGAGGATGACAATTTTGCACCTGCCTTCCGATAATCGTCTTAGGACGTGCAAAAATTCTTTCCTTCCCCTGTGTAAAGTATTTTACGGCACCGTCCTTATCCACAAAAGTAATATCAATAGGTAGGGTATTTAACATTGCATTTATTTCTTCCGGTGTAAGACATCCTGCATCAAATTCAACATAACCGGGATTTTCTTGAGACTTAATTCCCTCTTTTTGTGTTTTTTCCACAACATCCACCCGCGCAGGTTTCCATTCATCTTTAGGTGTTATCAGGCAATATCCGATTTCATTGCTCGACCGGGCAATTTCAACCCATTCATCCTCTGTAAGGCTCTCCAAAGCCATAGGGAAAAGAATCTTTTCTTCTTTAAAAATCATTTCGGCAACCCTATTCACTGTTTCTTCTGCCTTCTCTAAATGTATGCTTTTGGCCGAAAGACTCCTGTTTACCTCTTTAATGCCTGCCCTGATTTCATCATCCACACCCCACATTACCTTAGGCGGTGCATTTATACCGTATTTCTCCAAGTACGGGAATAGCAGATTTTCTTTTCGAGAATAATGCTTGTCTATCTCCCAAAGCTTTTGAAATGCCTCTTCCAACTTCTTCAGACTTTGAGTTGTATCCCCGTTTTTATAGCTTTCCAACTGTGGTTTGATTTCATCGTCGATAAGTTTTCTTATTTGAGCATTTTCAAGCTTAAAAGTATGGACCGGATGACCCGGAACTTCTTCGGGATTCTGCGGTCTGTGTATCTCTTCAATGGAGCCTTTAAAAACAGCAGCGTGTACATCACAGAGCCTTTGTATCTCTTCCACAGGCATACCCTCCATAATCAACGCCTGTTCCATTTCGCTAATCTCAGAGGCTGAAATTCCTTTAATCAGCTCTTCAAACCTTGGTTTTATCTCTTCGACGCTTTTACCATTATGCAGTTCCCTAATTAATTCTCTTAAGACTTTTTGCCTGTACTCACGGTTATTTATTACTTCGCTCATAACTCCATCTCCTTTTTTTAAATGTTCACCTTAATAGTATTAGTACCCTTTTTTCCATCCATTACATCATGATTTGTCAAAAGTTTTGCATTTTTGGGTTAAACGCAGCTGTCATTATCTATTTTGTCAATTCTACCCTATTTTATTCCAAGCTCGATTTTCACAAAAAATAGTCCCTAAAACACCAGGGACACTCATTTCACATGATTTGGCTTGAAGCGTCATTGTTTGTTCAAGCAACTACATATCGGCATGGTGATATGCCATATTCCAAAAAGTAAAATTGCCACTGTATTTGGCAATAGCAAATCGGCATTTCTTTTGGTATATCAGCCAAATATCACTTATCAAGTTTATAGAACCAATTCCAATCGCTATGGTAAATCATTCTTTTACTCATGCCTCCGTCTACAGTAATTGTTTCACCTGTTATAAAATCCTGCTGACACAAGAATAAGACCATATCGGATATATCCTTTGGTGTTCCTACTTTCCCTGCCGGGATTGCAGCACAATCTTCCGGACTAAATTCCTGCTCATCTTTTACATTGATCCAGCCCGGCGCAATGCAATTAACAAGCACATCCGGAGCCAGCGATATTGCCAAAGCATGTGTCAAAGCAACAATTCCACCCTTCGTACTGGCATATGCTTCCGAATCGGGCTCCGACTGAAATGCCCGTGTGGATGCAATATTGATAATTCTACCTTTATTTTTTATCAATTCATCCTTGCACAAACGACTTAATTCATAAGGAGCTTTTAACCCGACAGATAAGATATAATCAAATTCCTCATAAGGTAAGGAAGATAGAATTCCTTTACTGCCGCGGCAAGCATTATTTACCAAGACATCTATCCTCTGCAACTTTTCCATTGCAAATTCAACGAATCTTTTCAACGTTAACGGATCGGCAACATCTCCACGAAAATAAAATAGATTCGGATGCTCTTTTGCAAAATCGACAGAGCGCTTTTCGTCTATATCAATAAAACATACCTTATCACCGGCTTTAATGAAATCTATACAGATTTGCTTTCCTATACCGTGTCCTCCTCCGGTAACAACAACTCCTCTATTCATAATATCCTCCTTTTAACCTATAAGATTAGATAATTATTTTGACCTGAATAGAAAGTAAAGATCAAAACTTCGGATGCTTTTCAAAATTCGTGACAAGTAAAAAAACTCAGTTTCTGAAAATAAAAAGTTTTTCACTCGGTATTCTTTCATAACTGCATAAAACCTGAATACGACGGTCTAAAATCCCTATTTTTGCGCAGTATCTTTAGAGGTAATAAAAAACCAATTCAACATAACAATACTTTATTCAAAAAAACAAATAAAATCAATATTTAGGGTTAACTTTTGCCTTTCTTATTTTTTGAGATTATGATATATTTTAGATAAAGAATTCAAATTGTCAACTTAAATATCCGAACCGGAAACCGGCATAATTGCGAATCCGCATATAATATACAAAAGGAAGTGTGTGAATTGAATTACAAAATAGATGCTGATATAGTGAAATCTTTGCAAAAGGCTCAAAAAAACGAAATCACAGAATACCATATTTATTCAAAATTATCCTCATTAATAAAGAACGAACACAACAGCAAAGTTCTTCAGCAAATCGCCCAGGATGAACTCTGTCACCATAACGAGCTAAAGAAGTTTACTGAAACGGATATGAAACCAAATACTTTGAAAATATACTTTTATACCTTTATTTCGCTGATATTTGGCGTTACTTTCGGCATAAAACTTATGGAAAAAGGGGAAAGCGGCGCTGAAAAACTATACAGGAGACTCGGGAAAAATATTGAGGAATTTAAAATAATAGCAAATGAAGAAAACAAGCATGAAGAAGAGCTGATTGGAATAATCGAGGAGGAAAAGCTCCAATTTGTAGGTTCGATGGTCCTCGGCCTAAATGACGCCCTGGTGGAGCTAACCGGCACCTTGGCAGGTCTCACTTTTGCATTAAAGAATACGCGCCTCATAGCACTTTCAGGCCTTATAACAGGTATAGCAGCTACCCTCTCAATGGCAGCATCGGAATACCTTTCAACCAGAACAGAGCAAGATAGCAAACATGCTTTGAAATCATCGTTATATACCGGAGGAGCATACGTTTTCACCGTTGCATGCCTGGTGTTTCCCTACCTTTTATTTTCCAACTATGTGTTAAGCCTTGCGGCTACAATTATTATGGCAATATTTATAATACTTATTTTCAATTTTTATATATCAGTTGCCAAGGATCTTCCCTTTAAACAGAGATTTTTGGAAATGGCCGGTATCAGTTTGGGAGTAGCAGTTATTTCCTTTATAATCGGGTATTTCGTCAGGCTGTTCCTTGGAGTTGATGTTTAAAGGGACGGTTCTCTGCTCTACGTCCCCTCTTCTGTTACTACTCTCAAGCTTTTATTTTTACGTTAAAAATCATAATACGAAAAGCTTAGAATCCTGTTCGTGCCATCAATCCCACTAGGAACAATCTACAATAATCAACGGAATAATCATCTCGTCTTTAGTAAGTTCTCCATGAGAACTAATGAATTTCTCTTTCTTTTCTTTTGTGTTAAAAATACACAAATCATCTATTGCAACAGCAAGATAATCTCCCAGCATATCGCGAAAATCTTTATGCTCTGTTCCGTATCCGAATAATTTCATTTCAAGTACTTTTTCTTTTGGCAAAAGAAGAAACTTGCCGCCAAATTCATAAGTAAATTCTTTCTCAAATTCGTCTCTTCTGTCTTCCTTCACAAATAAATTCAAAGCTCTAGGTTCAATAGTAGGAATTCTTTTTAGACAATTCATAATCTTTGGATAATCCTTAATACACACACCTTTTGTGTTCACATGGCCATGGTCGGCAGTTATTATCACAAGAGTGTCCTTTAGTTTAGTAGTAAGACTCTCTATTTTTCTTTCAAGGGATGAAACCACTTTCTTTGATTCTTCACTGTAGCAACCGGTTAGATGCATAGTACTGTCAGGTTCGTCACAATAACAGTAGATATACTTTTGCCCGGGCTCATCACAATATTTTTTTATCAGTTCGCATCTTTCCTCAAATGTTTGCGAATAAGGCGGGACAAACGGTATAGCATAATATGCTTTTCCTCCCGCCGAATCAATCCTGTTAATCACGCTTGAATACCAGCAGTACTTCCATGCTACACTCTCCTCGGCCACCTTCTCTCCTGTCTCGGTATCCGTATTAAGAAATACCGTTACATTACGGTCTATCTGCGGAAAGTAACAGTCCCATCCAAGCCATCCATGCTCACAGGGGGTAAGACCGCTATCAATCGATGTTGTAGCCGCTACTGTAGTTGAAGGAAATGTCGAGCTGTATGTTCCCGCCAAGTGGGTATTGAAAAAGCCGTCTTTTTCGAGATTGCGCTCAATAATGCACTTGCCCATTCCGTCAAGAAGAATAACTACCACATTCTTATAATCTTTCGCAAGATACCGGTCGAGAAGCTCAAGAGTTTTGCCATTAGCCGGAAGTCCCCATCTCTTCAAAATTGAATTTGCAAGATTCGCTATTGAATTGCTATAATCGGGATAAACAATATTTGCGTTCATATCATCCCCCCATTCCATGTATTAAAAATATTTATCCATTTTGCCTGAAGAAATCTCTTTCGTAAGCAAACGCGCCTTTTTCCCGCGAAAGGTTCATTTTCATCCTTTCCGCTTTTTCGTGGGAAAATAAATATCTTTTCTATTTCCATTATGTGCGAAAAAGCAAATACTTTCAATATTATCGCAGGTAAATTTACAAGAAAAAGCAAAAATACCGATAATCGCCCTATAGTTTCTTGATTTTTTTCTTTAGCCCCGTTTTTTATTGCAATCAGCAAATTCGCCCCTGTTTTACCGGAAAAATTGTCGGAAAGATTACCTTAGCAAATACATAAATATAATTGCGACAACCAGTGTAACCACTCCCGCACCAAATGCCAGCAATACCTTTTGATATGGCCTTTTGCCTCTTCCCTTGACTTTGCAATTTCATCCAACTTTTTACCTTCTATAAATGCAATAATTTCACGATATGTTTGAATATCAAATTCTTTCTTCTTCCGTTCAACCAATACAGCAGTATATATCGTTGCTATCAATAAGGCAATCAAAATACCAATTCCTACAAATCCCAGAAAGTATATCAGCGGAATAGGAGATATCACTATCAATAGCAGCATAACCCCAAATACCTGCCCCAGTTTTTCAAACTTTTTTATGTCCTCATTTTTTACTTGTTCTTTCATAATCTCTACATCTCCTTTGATCAGATTATCAATAGAGGTTCCAAAAACTTCACTTAATAGAACGAGACTATTAATATCAGGATAACTTTTGCCATTTTCCCAATTTGAAATTGTCTGCCTGGATACATATACTTTTTCTGCAAGTTCATCCTGAGTCAATGACATGTCATTTCGGTATTTTTTAATCTGTTTTCCCAGCTCCATTTTTTGCTAACCCCTTTCATACTTTCAATCTAATCAAAGTAATAATTTTTGTCTATCAAAATTCCTTTACACAAGTCAATTAGAGACGGAATTTTTTACGTCAAATCTCTTTGACATCCGCATGAATAGGCCACTTCAAATTCTCTATAAATACACCATGTATAAGTGCTATATGAGTATTCTATTCTATTAATTCTACCATATTAGCGGCCGTCTTTTATACCCCTTGATTTTACCGTCAAAACCTATCTTCCTCAAAATCAATATTGTGTGGCAATAGTATAGCCATATCTTCAGCATCTGTTCGCCAAAACATATCAACCGGTTTTCGGCAACCGTCCCTATCGCATGGAAAAAGCTCTTGAAACCAAAGAAAACATCCTTTATACTGATGATGGTCACTTGAAAAATAAGTAAGTAACCAATACCGATGACCGGCAAGCAATTTTTAGAGCAATTGGAGGTTATCATGAAAAAGCAAAGCATTATAATACTAATTTTAATAGCAACTTTTCTTTTAAATTCCTGTATATACTCGAATAATAACACAGAATCTTCGGATGCCAATAATAGCTATGCACTCATTAAAGACAAGCATCTTGAAGAAGCAATTCGGAATCAATTAAATTTGAGTGAAGATGTAGAATTAACACAAAGTCATCTGGAAAGCCTAACCACGCTAAAAGCACCTTCATCCAAAATCAAGAGTATTGAAGGTCTTCAATATGCAATTAATCTTGAGGTACTTGATGTTACAAATAATGAGATTGAGAACCTAAAGCCTTTGTCCAACCTTGAAAAATTGCAGGATTTGTTTTTAGGTTACAATAATATTAAGGATTTATCTCCTCTTTCCAACTGTACCAGCTTAAAAAGACTTTATATTCACTGTAATCGGATAGACAGCCTAAAGCCTTTACATAAATTAGAAAATATTGAAACGCTTACAACAGAAAACAATAATATATCAAGTCTTGAGGGTATTGAAAATATGAAAAACCTGACAAGTTTATACGCAGGCAGCAACAGGCTTACTGAAATAACCCCTGTTTCACAGTTGCTTTCGCTGGAAACAGTGTATTTATATGATAATAAAATTAAAGACATCTCTCCTCTCCAAAACTTAACAAATATTGAATCTCTTCGGTTAGAAAACAATAAAATCAAGGATATCTCTTTTCTTAACGGACTGACACTGATAAACAACATTAATTTAGGAAATAACAAAATAGAGGATATTTCAGTATTGGTAAATCTTGCGGAAAACGGGGCATTCAGTTTTAAATATAAAGGTTTGGATTATGATATCAATATAGCCGGAAATCCGATTAAAGTTGAAAAAGATAATGCAATAAAGAAGTTGGAGCAACTGGGCGTAAGGGTGAAATATTAGAAGTCAACATAGAAAGCAGAAGCATTATTAATAATACCAATTAATGTACGAATCCTTTGGATTAATGTTCCCAACTGTTTTTTGCACCTTGTGTTCGAAAGAACCTATCAATATATTACTAATTTGACTTGTGCAGTAAAATGTAAAACTTTATGCAG
>NZ_BAVR01000047.1 GCF_000521465.1 Acetivibrio straminisolvens JCM 21531 | reverse complement strand
GGTAATAATTATTTACACCTATATATAGGATTACCGGTATAAGGATAACCGGGCTTCACGGCTTTTTGACTTTTATATGAGGCTATATCTTATAATGATGCGAATTTTTGTATATAATATAGAAGAATATGTATTTTTCGATTTTTTATATTGTTAATTGTGACTTTGATTTTATTTTTGACAATGATATAATAAATAAGGTTTTGTTATGAAAAATTTGCTATGAATAATAAATTAAAATAAAAGGCGGTTGTTATGAAAAGATCAAACCACGGAAAGGAAAACAAATATTTATCGATTGTTGTTATTCCTCACAATACAGATGAGATAAAGGTGTTTAAAATCTCTTCCGTAAAATACAAGTTAATGGCTTTAGGTGCTGTTTTACTGACTATGTTTATCTGCTCCGGAATTTTGATTACATATTTGATGCACGAAAACCGTGCATTAAACGATGACAGGAAAAAGGTTATTGCAGTCAATAACCAGCAAATGAATTTGATTACTGAAAGAGAGGAAATTATTCAATCATATATTAGAAAAATCGAAGAACAGGATAAATTAATCAAAAGCTTTACAAGTCTCTACAGGGATATGACCGCAAAATATATTGACGGCAATATGGAAAGCGTTACAGCTTCAAGATCCGGTCTTAGAGATGATCGTGCCTTTATAAACGATATAAACAAACTTAAAGGCATTTTAGACAAACTCGAAGAAATTAACGGTGATGATACCGATATTCTGAACGAGTTAAGCGATACCCAATCCAAGCTCAAAGAGTACGTAGATTCCATTCCTACTCTATGGCCGGCTTCAGGAAGAATCAGTTCCAATTTCGGAACCCGCTCGGATCCCTTCAATTTTTCCCAAAAGAAACATGAAGGCCTTGATATTGCAGCAGACTACGGTACCGTAATAAGGGCTTCGGCAAGCGGAAAAGTTATCCTTTCAGACTGGTACGGCAATTACGGCAAATGTGTTATTATCGATCACGGTTACGGTCTTAGCACACTTTACGGCCACTGCCAAACTCTTCTTGTCAAAGAAGGACAAACTGTCAAAAAGGGAGATAAAATAGCGACAGTGGGTAGTACCGGAAGAAGTACAGGTCCCCATTTGCATTTTGAAGTAAGGCTCAACGATGTCCCTACGGACCCGCTTCAATATTTGGATAGCAAATAAAAGCTTTATCTCATATCTTATTAGTAGATAAAAGGCATTAAACAATATCTTATTAAAGGGGAGGCTAAGCATGTTTAATAAAAAGGAAAGTTCAAGCCCGGATGTTTTTGATACACTTATAGGTGTTAATTCTATCTTGGAAGGCAACATTACAACAGAAGGTACCATCAGAATTGACGGCAAAATAAACGGAGACATTAAAGTAAAAGGTGATGTTTACATAGGCAAAGATGCCCATGTAAACGGAAGCATATTTGCAAACAATGTGTACATATCCGGCAGAGTGGATGGAAATATCGAAGCCAAGGGAATATTAAGGGTCATGTCAACTGCACAGCTTTATGGAGATATACTGGTTCAAAGCCTCATATCCGATGAAGGAAGTATATTTGAAGGAAACTGCAAAATGGTGTCCGGCTCAAATACTCAGAATCAGGATGGCGGAAATTCAAAAAAAGACAAAAACACAAAAGATAAAGACAGCGGCAAATCTTAATCTGAAGTAAAATAACCGTTGACTTTCCAAAAGCAAAGCAGCAGATTTCAGTAACTTTCCAGGTCAGGCGGAGTCAAGACTCCATCTGACTTTTATTTTACCAACCATTTTTGTTCTGAAGGTTTGGATATTGTCACCTATCCATTCCTCTATTTATATAAAACTCCGGAACATCACCTATAATTACTGTTTCTGCTACAGGTATACTTGTTGTTATTTCCGTCTTTTTAGCCGTAAACGGCACCGCAATTCCCACAATGGTCTTTACCTCAAGATATATTCTGTGCTTTGTCTGGTTGATTCCTGCGCTGACAAATTCCGATTTGAAATCCGTTTCCACACTCCCTGTGGGAATTACTTTAACATTGATTCTCGGTCCGCTGGCTGCAAATAAAGAATCCCCAAACACCGCACCCAGTGGAATTGATATTCTTTCATCCTTCAATTCCGAAAGCCTGTTTTGAATGTCGAGGGATAAATCGGAATATATTCTATTGAGCTTTACTATATCTGTTTGTATGGAATCAATCCTGTCATTTTCATCTCTGTTGATTATTACAATTTCATCATAATTTACATTATCATGGAAGTTATCATTTACGGCCCTGCTTACCGTACGGTTTATTATTGCCTTTGTCCGGTGTTCGGATATTTCCATAATGCTTCGCCTTATCCTGCCTTCAGCAAAAGCTATAATAAGCGCTAGGACAATAATAATTATTGCAATTATTATGTATGTATTAAATCTTGCCCTGCTCCTTTTCCAATACCAGAGTCTTCGGTAAAGATTGGTTTTTCGCCTCATAAAAAACCCTCCTTTACTTATTTTATGCCTAAAGCTTGTCCTCCGTGAGCACATATTATCAAATAAATTACAAAGAATTTTTTATCACTTCACAATTTTATGTTATAATGTAATAAGTTTAGACTAGAATCTTTATTAAAGAGATAATTGGATAAGCAAACAACATTTGCTTTTACTTTAAAAAAGGAGAGGAACTTTTATGAACTCGAAAACAGGAACTGCTTCAAAGAGAACTCAAAAAAGCTCAAACAAGAAGCGGACCAATAAGCCTTTTAGAGTAATACTGTCGTCCTTTAGGGTCTTTATCTTTTTTGCAGTTATGCTTACAGTTATTACAGGAGGCATATTATCGGGTATGACATTAGCTTATGTCAAAACTACAGAAGACCTCACTGCGGAACATCTTATGTTAAAAGGTTTTACCACCAGGGTATATGACTGTAACGGCAACGAAATTATGGCGTTGCAAGGAGACAAAAACAGAGAAATGGTTGATTTTAAAGATATACCGCAGGATTTGAAAGATGCCTTTGTAGCAATTGAGGACAAACGTTTTTACAATCATCCGGGTATAGATTTTAAAAGAATAACGGGAGCGGTAATAAATTTCTTCAAGCCCGGAGCATCATCTTACGGTGGTAGTACCATAACGCAGCAGGTAATAAAAAATCTTACCGGCAACGAGGAGAGATCCGTTAAGCGAAAGGTCCAGGAGTGGAGACTTGCGCTCAATCTGGAGCGTAATCTAAGCAAAGACCAGATACTGGAACTTTATATGAACCTCATATATATGGGACAGAACTGCTATGGAGTTCAGGCTGCCGCACAAACTTATTTCAACAAGGATGTAAGCGAACTTAGCCTTGCCGAATGTGCCTCTTTAGCCGGTATTACCAATTGGCCCGGCAGATACGATCCCTTCACCGAAAAAGGTAAAGAAAACAACATTAAACGTCAGAGGGTTATTTTAAAAGAAATGTTGGATCAGGGTATATAACCCAGACGGAATACAATAATGCTATAAATGAAGAACTGAAGTTTGCCGAGTCAAACAAACGCACGTCGGAGTATGTCAGCAATCAGCCCTACTTTATAGATCAGGTTGTAAAAGACGTAAAGAGAGATCTTATGGCACTGGGTTATTCGGAAGAATTGGCCATAAGAACCATTTATAATAACGGACTTGAAATATATACCACGATGGACCCTAAGGTTCAAAAGGCAATGGATGAGATATTTAAAGACGAAAAGTATTTCACAAAAATAAACAAAAAGACCAGCCAAACACCTCAGGCGGCTATGGTAATTATGGACCAACGGTTATGTCAGAGCTCTCTACGGAGGTTCCGGAGAAAAGATAGGGGCACCTCTTAATAGGGCATCGGATCCCCAGGTACAGAGGCAGCCGGGTTCGACTTTCAAGCCAATTGCCATTTACGGACCTGCCATTAATGAGAGAAGAATAACCGCTGCCACAATCATAGATGATATCCCTGTGTACTTACTGGGTGAAGACAAAAGTGCATACCCTACCAATTATGACCACACATATGCCGGACTTACCTCTATCCGCAACGGTATAAAAAGATCTGTAAACGTAGTGGCAGCCAAAGTGTGGCAGGATATTTTAGGTCCTGATTTGTCTTTGGAATATCTTGACCGGGTCAATATAAACAGAGACAATGAAAGATATCTGTCGCTCGCGATGGGTGGACTTTATAAAGGTGTAAATCCTCTTCAAATGGCAGCGGCATATGTGCCTTTCGTCAGCAAAGGAATATACTATGAACCCGTAACCTATACAAAGGTTCTGGATATGCAAGGAAATGTCCTTCTGGAGAAAAAGCCAAAAAGCAGCATCGTTTATGATGAAGCTGCTGCATATGTTATGATTGACATGATGAGAAGTGTCGTGAGAGAATCGGGCGGAACAGCCGTCGGTCTCGGTCAGTTGCAAAACGGAAAAATGCCTACGGCAGGTAAGACAGGTACTACCAGCGACAACTATGATAAATGGTTCGTAGGATTTTCGCCCTATTATGTGGGAGCTGTGTGGTACGGTTATGACCACAATGCCAGCATTTCAAGCGCCGAATCGAACAGAGCGCTGCAAATTTGGCATGATGTTATGGAAAAAGTACACGAAAACTTGGAGCCGGTGCAATTTACCGAACCCGATGGTATTGTAAGAAAGAGTATATGCATCTACTCCGGTAAAACCGCAACAGATTTATGTGCCAATGATCCTAGAGGTTCTGCAGTGAGAAATGAATTATTCATCAAGGGTACGGAGCCTTCGGATGAGGATTTATGCGATGTACACGTCAAGGCACAAGTATGCAAGGACAGCACCGATGCCAACGGAAATCACTTGCTTGCCGGTGAATACTGTCCCCGTGATTCGGTGCAGGAAAAGATATTTATAAAGCGTCCGGTGCCTTATGTACCCAAGAAGCCCGGAGAAAAGGCGCCTGCCGACATTAAATACGAGCTTCCCGAAGGAGAGTACTGTAATATCCACGGTCCTTCACAAGCACCGGATTTAGATGATATTGACAACAATGCTCCCGGTGGCACTGATGAAATGCCTTATGACAGAACCCTGTGGACCGATTTTCTTGAGGAACTTGATCAAACACTTCCTCGAGTATTCAGGCGAGATAACAGATAATAAAGAATATAAAAAGCTCTGGGCTTAAAGTCTCAGAGCTTTTTATATTCTTAAGATTATTCCATCCTTTGATTATTCGTATCTTAGCGATTCTATGGGGTCCAAGTCCGCCGCCTTCTTTGCAGGGTACACGCCGAATATGAGTCCCAATGCTACCGACCCTAGAAACGCTCCGACAACTACAGGAACATCAACAACAGGCGGAATTTGAATAATCTGAGAAATAATATTGCCTCCCAAAACTCCTAAAAATATCCCTATGCTGCCGCTTATTCCCGTCATAATAATTGACTCTGTAATAAACTGAAATATTATGTCTTTCTTCCGCGCTCCCAAAGCCTTTCTTATGCCTATTTCCCTTATTCTTTCTGTCACGGAAACAAGCAATATGTTTACAATGCCTATACCTCCAACAATGAGAGTAATAATTGCAATAACCAAAAGCACCGCCGATACAACACCAATTATGCTTGAGAGAATTTCCTGGGAATCCTGGGTGCTGTATGTCATATATATGTCTCTTTTACCTTTGCTTATCTCCAGAGCCCTTACTATTCTGTCCCCCACTTCTTTATAATCCTCTTCCTTGTCCAATGTAACAAGTATGCTGTCTAGAGTTCTATTGTTGTAATACATTTGCTGAACCGTGGTAATAGGCATATATACTTGAGTAGGAAAGTCCTCATTGTCCAACAAACTCGCCATAGCCTCATTGATGGATTTTGTGACTCCAATTATCTTTAGTTTGTAGTTTCCTGAGGGTGCTTTAAATTGTACTACCTCACCTATTATATCCACCTTGTTGAAATATCTTTTGGCAAAGTATTCATCAACAACCACTACCTTCAACCTTGAAGATACGTCAAAATCAGTAAAAAACCTACCCGCTGCCATCTCCATCGGTGTAATATCTTTGTACTGGGCTGTGGTTCCATATACCAAAGCGCCCCTGGTTTTTGTATCTAATCGAAATGTACCCGTACGCTGAATGTAGGTTGTGACATTTTTTATCTCCCGTGCAGCTTTTTTTACTGTCTCAATATCTTCAAGATACAACCTCTCATCGTTGTCAACGTTCATATTTTTGTAACCAATGGTGAGCACGTTGGCACCGATTTTCTCAAATTGACTGTTAATATATTCTTCAGTAGCATTTCCAATTGCCATTATAGTAATAATTGAAAATACACCCATCACAATTCCAATCATGGTAAGAATGGACCTCAGCTTGTTTGCTCTAAGGCTGTCAAGCGCCTGCCTAATACTTTCCAGGAAGCTCATTTGTAGCACCTCTTTTCAATTATTCTATTATCTTTACTCTAGATCCATCCTTATGGAATGATTGCGGATCATCTACAACAAAATCTCCTTCGTTAAGCCCTTCCAAAACCTCAGCAGTCATGTCGGAGATAATGCCAAGTTTGACATTTCGCTGCACCAGAACACCTTTTTCTTTGTCCACCAGCAATACATACTCGTTTCCATCCTTATCGGTTTTTAAGGCTCCCATCGGTACTACGACTATATCATTTTTCTCGCTGGTCAATATCTCACAATCGACACTAAGTCCCGGTTTCAGTTCTGAAGCGGCATTGTCAATTGATATATCCACCTCAATCACTACTTCCTCTCCCACAGATGTTACACTTGACTTGGCAACAGGGAGATACTCTCTACCACTCCGTACACTTCCACATCCTCGCTTATGGCATCTCCGGTGATTCTAACCCTCTGTCCCACTCTTACATCCTTAATGTTATATTCACTTACCATAGCCTTTACCTTCAGCTTTTCAAGATTCACAATCCTAAAAGCAGGCTGAACATTGTTTGTATAAGCTCCCTCCTGAACATTTATCTCGGTAATAACCCCGTCAACAGGGCAAATCATTGATTCCTTTGTTTTTTCAATTCTCTTCTCAAGGTCGCTGATACTAAGTATAGTCGCATTAAGATTCTCTTCCTTTACCTTTTTGTCCATATCTCTGCTTTCTATGGCAGCATTGTAGGAAACTTTTGCATTCTCCAGCGCAGTTTTTGCATCCTTTACAGCATTTTCGGCCATATCCAGCTCACTTTTTGATATTGCCTGAGCTTCAAAAAGCTTTTTGCTGTCTTCCAATCTCTTTTCGCAATCGCTTAAAGCTTGCTCCGCACTCCTAACTGCCGACTCGGCTCTTTTTATTTCCGCATCAACTGCCGGAGAGATTTTGGAAAGCTCCTGAACCTTCTTGTTTATTTTGAGCTTTTCCAGCTCCGTTTCCATAGCCTCAATATCAAGCTCCATGAGCTGCTGACCCTTTGATACCTTTTGGTATTTTTCCACCAAAAGCTTTTTAACCTTTGTAGGATTGTCTATATAAATGTCATAGGAATCAGCTTCCTCAATTTTTCCTGAGGCCGAAACCGACGAAGATATATTTCCCTTTCCGATTTCAACAGTTCTTACGCTGTAGACGGAAGTGCTGCTAAATACCTGCTCCATATTGCCGCTTACAAGGTAAGTTAATGCAACAAGTCCTCCAAGTACTGCTAATACAATTATTATCGACACAATTTTTTTCATGTTGCCGCCTCCATTTCAATACGTAATCTTCTCATAACCTCTTTTGCATCAAGAGGCCGTTGTACTTCTACATCACTCTTTAGATATCCGTCCCTAAATGTCACAATCCGCTTTGTATGCTGTGCAATATCGGGTTCATGCGTAACGAGAATTATTGTAACTCCTTCTTTGTTTAGCCCCTGAAACAAATCCATGATTTCTTCCCCCGAATAGCTGTCGAGGTTTCCCGTAGGCTCATCTGCCAGAATAATTGCGGGGTCGTTTACCAGTGCCCTTGCTATGGCTACTCTCTGCTTCTGACCTCCCGACATCTCATTTGGCTTGTGATTCATTCTGTCTTTAAGCCCCACTCTTTCCAATGCTATTTCTGCTTTTCTTCTTCTTTCCTTTGCATTCACCCTGGCATATATCATCGGCAGCTCTACATTCCGAAGAGCCGTCATTCTGGGAAGAAGGTTAAATGACTGAAATACAAAGCCTATCTTCAAGTTTCTGATTTTTGCAAGCTCAACCTCATTAAGCCCCGATATATCCATTCCGTCAAGTATGTATTTGCCCGATGTTGCCCTGTCAAGACAGCCTAAAATATTCATAAGGGTTGACTTGCCTGAGCCCGAAGGTCCCATAATTGATACAAATTCTCCCCGTTCTACAGACAAATTAACTTTTTTTAGAGCTTTAACTTCAATCTTTCCGTTTTTGTACACCTTATCCACATTTTTTATCTCGATAATCATTTCAATATCACAGCCTTTTTGCAATAGTAATTTATACCAAAACCGTCCTATACAGATAAACACCCTTTTTGGGTGCCCATCGTCAAATTTAAGTTTTTACTTTAATTTTTATTTAATTGCACAACTCTTCAAACTCAGCCTTTAAAACGTTAAAATCACGAATTGCGGCAAATGTCTGATACTCTGCATCCAAATATTTTCTTTTGATTCAAAAGCTCTTCCTTGCTTATAAGTCCTTTTTCAAATTTAAGCTCCTCATTTTCAAGCTTCTTTTTTTGGATATCCTGCCACTTAGAAGCAAGCTCCACATTATCTTTTGCTGTAAGCAGGTCATTGTACTTATTTCTAATTTGTACTTCCAAGCTTGTTTTCGCATCTTCCAGTTCTACTCTTGCAAGTTCAAGACTTGTTTTATTTTCATTATATGTTGAATTGCCCTCGGTGTAGTACTTCTCTGTTAGCTCCATCGTTTTCTCTTTTGCCTTAAGGTCCTCAGCCTTTTTATAAATATCTATGTTTTTTTCTATAGCATCCTTTATAACTTTTTCAAGGTTTATGCTCTTCCACTTTGACAATGTCAGCTCTTCCTCGACTTTTAAATCCTTATCGTCCAGCTCAAGGTTCAAAAGTCTTTTAAGCTCAAGCTCGGCGGTCTTCAGATTTTTTTCGACTTTCTGAACATCAATTTTTTTAGTATCCAAAGCATACTTTACATCATTGAGGTCATTTTCGGTAATCTTTCCTTCCCGGTGTCGTGCTTCGGCCATTGAGTATTTTTCGCTCAGTATATCCAGTTTTTCCTTTTGCAAATTTAGCTCCTTCTCAATAAGAAGTCTGTCAAGAGCCGCTTTATATACATCCAGCTTTAAATTGTCGATATTCTTCTGTTTCGCTCTTTTTGCATACTCAAGATTTGACTCTGCTTCAAGGGGAGAAACTTCTTTCTTGATATCATTTTTTAGCCTTTCACTCTTGGTGCCGGCAGAGGACAGAAACTGTGCATCTTCCTTTGCATCCTCAAGAGCGCTCTCTTTAGTCTTTATTTCCAGGTCGTCAATGTTAACCTGTCTGCTGTTTTCAACAGCATATTTTTGAAAGCCTTCAATATTAAATACCAGATTTTCTCCAACTGCCAGAACTGTTGTAATAGTAAATATCAAAGGTGCGGTCAAAACCAAACCCAGAATCCTCTTTTTCATATGCACCACCCTTTCTAGTATGCCGGGCCTAAGCCCGCTGCCTCTTCAAGCTTCATTTTTTTTGTATTATAGTTGTAAACCGTAAGATTAAATCCGTTTTGCAACTCCTTAAGTCCAAGCTCTACTTCCAAAAGTATCATTTCAGGTATCAACCCCTGCTTGTGCTGGGCTTTAAGCTTTTCGAAATTTCTTTTCTGCATGTTCAATGTTTGCAGCAAAATATCCATATTGTCCTTTTCCTTTATTACATCTATGTAAGCAGACTTTATGTTATTTTCCACATCGTATTTTACTTTGTCAAGCCGAACTTGCAGAGTCTCTATTTCCAAGGACACATCTTCATATTCGTTTCGTATGTCCGGATATATATCCTTCGCCCTGCCCTTTCCAAGGATTTCTAGGTGCTGCTCCTTAATCTTAATCTCCTCAATTAAGCTGGTTATCTCAAGCCTGTTCTCCAAAGCCTTCTCGATATAAAATTCTACAGGATTTAATGTCAGATTCCTTGTAAGCTCGGAATACAATACTTTGTCGTAAGCTGTGTCAATCGGTACACCTATGTAGGAGTTAACGGTTCTTTGCATGTTTTCCCTGCTTCTTTTGTTTTTTTCAACATCCTTTTTTGCTTTCAGGTAATCATACTCTGCTTCTTCAAGTTGAATTCCCGAAATTAGCCCGTCTTGAGCTTTGAGTTTTGCAGTATTATATTTCTTTTCCTGAAGCTTAAGCTTTTCCATACTCAATTGATAGTCCATATCGGCTTTCATAAATCCAAGGTACAAATCCCTAAGCCCTAGCGAAAGTGCCTTTTCGGTAACAATCCTGCCGTTGTCTGTCATCTTCCAATAAAATTTCATCTGAAGGGGCAGGAGTTCTGTCTGTTTGGTCAGAAGTACCTGGATATTGGGAGGATAAACATAAGTAAATTTCCCTATGGGAGTATCGATAGTAGTCATATCCGTATCAATTCCTCTGGTACGCTGTACCGTAGCGTTGTACTGAAAAAAGCCTTTCTTTCCGACAGCTTCTGCTTCAACACAGCTCTGCTGCTTTTAAGCATGGTCTCGTTTGCGGTGTCATAGGACAACCGGCTGTCATTGGCTGCATACGACTGCATAATAGTAAGCATGGAAATAATAATTATTGCGGATATAAATTTTTTCAAATTGCGCCCTCCTTTCGTAGTTTAAAAATTTCTTTCCCCTTTCCATTAAGAATACGAATTTTTCTATTAAGAGTCTGATTTTCTACCTAAAAAAAGTGAACCTACATCTTTGCCTGCCAAAATAGAATAAACAATATGCGGATCATCACCATTTGCCAGGACCATGTTTATGCCTGCAGAAGTGGCAATTTTTGCAGCTGAAAGCTTTGTAACCATACCGCCAGTACCTCTTGAGCTTCCAACCCCTCCTGCACATTTTTCGACCTCAGGCGTTATTTCCTCAACTACTGAAATGAGCTTCGAACACTCATTAGTTCTCGGATCGCAGTCATAAAAACCGTCAATATCCGATAAAATTATCAGCAAATCTGCGTTAACTAAAGTAGCAACAATTGCCGACAATGTGTCATTGTCTCCAAACACTTTGTTTATACCGGACTCTATTTCATCAACTGCCACCGAGTCGTTTTCATTGACTATGGGTATTATTCCCATTTCCAACAAAGTCTCAAACGTATTTATTACGTTGGTTTTACCTGTAGAATTTTCAACTACGTCACGAGTCAAAAGAATCTGTCCCACTATATGACCGTATTCCAAGAACAACTTGCTGTATATATGCATAAGCTCGCACTGCCCTACAGCAGCAACGGCTTGTTTATCCTTTAACTCTTTAGGCCTTGAACTTAATTTCAACTTGCTCACGCCTACTCCTATTGCTCCGGATGTAACCAATACCACAGTCTTGCCCTGATGCATAAGGTCCGATATAACCCTTACCAACTTTTCTATTCTTGCAAGATTCATTTCACCATTTTCATATGTAAGAGTTGAAGTACCTACCTTTATTACTACTCTTTTAGAGTCAGCCAGACTCTCCCTCAAATTTGAATTTTCCATACAACTTCCCCTTATCTCATTGTTTCTTGATGTATTTTTCTTTTTTGAGTTAAATAAAATCAACAATACCATTATACGACTTCCGGTATAAAAATTCAAAACCTAAAACTAATAAATTTGAAATTAATTTAATCCTACATACAAGTACAAGTGTATATGCATAAAATATGTTTTTTATTTTATTGAAATAATCCGGCCTTTTTCCAAACGAGATTATAAAAATAAGCAGGCTTATCATTATAATTTGATATGCCTGCTTATTTTTAGTAGAAACATTATTTATTCCTTAACGTCATAAATAATTAATACCCAATATTTACGATCTACGCATTCTCTTAAGCCTTGCTGGCCTCTTCAATAGCAACTGCAACTGCAACAGTAGCACCAACCATTGGGTTGTTACCCATTCCGATAAGTCCCATCATTTCAACATGGGCAGGAACTGAAGATGAACCTGCAAATTGTGCGTCACCGTGCATTCTTCCCATTGAGTCTGTCAATCCGTATGAAGCAGGACCTGCAGCCATATTGTCAGGATGCAGTGTTCTTCCGGTACCTCCTCCGGATGCAACGGAGAAATACTTCTTGCCGTTTTCATAGGCCCATTTCTTATATGTACCTGCAACAAGGTGCTGGAATCTTGTAGGATTTGTTGAGTTACCTGTGATGGAAACGTCAACGCTCTCTTTTATCATTATTGCAACACCTTCGTTACATCGTCAGCACCGTAAACTTTAACTTTTGCCTTTTCTCCGTTTGAGAAAGCTCTTTCCTGTACAACTTTGAGCTCACCGGTGCCGTAATCGTATTCTGTCTGTACATATGTAAATCCGTTTATTCTTGAAATTATGTAAGCAGCATCTTTTCCAAGACCGTTCAATATAACCTTCAAAGGCTCTTTTCTAACTTTGTTGGCTGTCCTTGCTATACCTATAGCACCTTCTGCCGCAGCAAAAGATTCATGTCCTGCAAGGAAGCAGAAGCATTTTGTCTCTTCTCTTAAGAGCATTGCTCCAAGGTTTCCGTGACCCAAACCAACTTTTCTGCTGTCGGCAACTGATCCCGGAATACAGAAAGCCTGCAATCCTATTCCTATTGCTTCCGCAGCTTCAGCAGCAGTCTTTGCGCCTTTCTTTAATGCCACTGCACATCCCAATGTATATGCCCATACAGCATTTTCAAAAGCTATAGGCTGAACACCCTTTACTATCTTTTCAACATCAATGCCTTTGCTCAGGCACAATTCCCTAACCTCTTCAAGACTATTAAATCCATACTCTGCCATGCATTTATTTATTTGATCTATTCTTCTTTCATAACCTTCAAATCTAATCACGTCAAATCACCTCTCTTTTCTATTAATTCAATTACTCTTTTCTTGGATCAATTACTTTAACAGCTTCACTGAATCTGCCGTATGTTCCTATGTTTTTCTCATAGGCTTCTTTCGGATCAACGCCGTTTCTAATAGCTTCCATCATCTTTCCGAGATGAACGAATTTATATCCGATAACTTCATCATTTTCGTCAAGGCCGATGTTCAAAATATATCCTTCAGCCATTTCAAGATATCTTACACCTTTATCCTTTGTTCCAAACATTGTACCCACCTGGGAGCGCAATCCTTTTCCAAGGTCTTCAAGTCCTGCTCCTATTGGCAGTCCGTTTTCCGAGAATGCAGTCTGGGTTCTACCGTATACAAGCTGCTTGAATATCTCTCTCATTGCAACATTGATAGCATCGCAAACGAGGTCGGTATTCAGAGCCTCAAGTATAGTCTTCCCGCCCAATATTTCTGCTGCCATTGCAGCGGAGTGAGTCATTCCCGAACATCCCAGGGTCTCAACCAGCTTCTTCGATAATACCGTTTTTAACGTTCAATGTAAGTTTGCAGCATCCCTGCTGTGGTGCACACCAGCCCACACCGTGTGACAAGCCGGAGATATCTTTTATTTCCTTTGCCTTAACCCATCTTCCTTCTTCAGGGATAGGCGCAGGTCCATGATTCGGTCCTTTTTTAACACAAATCATATTTTCAACTTCGTGTGAATAATTCATTAATCTTTGTCCCCCTTTACTCTAACCTTACTATGAATTCATTTGAAAATAATTCTATAAAAATTACTGCATACATTATATCACATAAAAACAATGCTGCAATAATTTTAATGTACTATATTATATAAAAAATTAAATAAGGTCATTGAATAATGCAATTGGTTGCAATTATGTAAAATTTTTGTTATACAAGTAACCAGATGAGTTAGTTTAACATAATATATAATTAGAAATTTGAAAAAGACGAGGAGCAGATATGAACAAATACGAAAAACTTGAGACCATTACAAACGGAATAAATGCTGCCCACAAAATAAGAACACTGCAAAATTCTGCAGTAAATGAGAGGGCAAGTGATTCCAACAATATCGATCAGGTAGAGTTGTTCAGCCAGATGCTTGGTATAATTGCCCAATATTCACCAAATACCGAACGTAAAGGCGTTCTTAACGAAAATCTCAATAAGACCCGGATGTACAGCGAAGTATACAAAGGGCTCAAACATGAAATAAGGGATATAAAATCCAACAACAGGGTTGGAAAAAAAGATATCATAAAAACCCTACATATATTGCAACCGGTAGTTAACAGACGCAACCAGACTATTATTGAGAAGTTGTTAAAAATTCAGGAGATATTAGACTCCTGATTTTCTGAAAAATCTTTTACCTTTTAAGCTAGAGTATCCCCCTATTCTAATCTTATCATAATTGAGTTCATCTAATCCCAGAACCCCTCTCTCCACAGGGGTTCTCCTTCTTTTTAACCATATAACCTGTTCTGTCTGGGGCTTTTTGCCAGGTTCAAAAAAGGTATGCATAATCAATAAAGCATTTCCGACGGATGTGCTGTACTTGCTTTGATTCTCCAAAATCCCTTTGTCATCACTCAAGTACAGGACTACAAGACCCACAATGCCATATATTACACCTAAAATCCCCGCAATTACAAGAGCCTTTATTATTTTTAAAAGAAATAGATTTTCCACATTATACCTCCCGCATCAAACCGGAAAACATCAAAAACCTCCAGCTATGTAATAATATTATATCATATTATTATATCATCCGGTTGTTTTTCTTCATTCTTGTTCAAAACCGCACAAATAATGTGTAAAACAGTCCAAAGAGGTATATAATTCAATCCAACCATAGATACTATAAAGGGAATTTTTTTCACAATCATAAACAAAACAGTAAAGGAGTGTAAATGCATGTCAGTAAAAAATGCAATGACCGCCGATTTTCTAAGATCCGCATACGGCGGTGAAAGTATGGCTCACATGAGATATCTCTATTGGGGAAATCTTGCGGAAAAGGATGGTTTCCCAAACATAGGCAAACTCTTTAAAGCAATAGCATACGCCGAACAAGTCCATGCAGGCAATCATTTCAACGAACTCAAAGACCAAAAGGGTGATTACACAGTACCGGCCGGAGCAGTTTTCGGAGTCGGAACCTTGGTGGAAAACTTGCAGGGTGCTATAAACGGTGAGCTTCATGAAGTTGAACAGATGTATCCCGTGTATATAGAAACTGCAAAGTTTCAAAATGAAAAAGGAGCCCAGCGCAGTTTTCACTATGCATTGGAAGCCGAAAAGATTCATGCAAATTTATTCTCCGAAGCACAGAAAGCGGCAAAAGAAGGAAAAGATATACAGTTTAGCACAGTAAATATCTGCCCCGTTTGCGGACATACAGTCCTTGATAATGTTCCTGACGCTTGTCCCATTTGCGGCACAAAAAAAGAAATGTACAAAACATTCTAATAAAAGATTCAAATTCCCTATTGCATATTAAACAATTTGGTGCTAAAATATAATGGTGAATCGGGGCGTAGCGCAGTTTGGTAGCGCACTTCGTTCGGGACGAAGGGGTCGCATGTTCAAATCATGTCGCCCCGACCATTATATTTAAGATCTTTTTTTAAGGTCTTTTTTATTTTTCTCCGATTTATTTTCTCCAGGTTTAAATTAATTTTCTCCTTTGACTAATCCAGAATTACATCAAAAATTAATGATTTTACTATGGCAAAATACTCTCTTATGTATGAATTAACAAGCACAACAGGATTTGTCGGTGCAGTAATTCCATAGGGTGTAAATCCGTTATGCCGTGCAAGGATTTTTGACCTGAACATATGAAACTCATTGGTCACAATCATTATCCTGTAGTCGCTTCTGCCCGTTAGATTCTTTAAAACTTCTGCAGTATACTTCATATTTTCATTTGTACTGGTTGCCCTGTCTTCCAGGATAATTCTGTCTTCCTCAATTCCATGGTTTACCAAGTACCTTCTCATTGCCTCTGCCTCAGTCAAATCTTCACCGGGTCCCTGTCCTCCCGTCACCACCACCTTTAATTCAGGATTGGCACGAAGATATTCTATACCCTTGTCCAACCGGTTTCGAAAAGTCGGAGTTATTTGATCCCCCTTTAGTCCGGCACCGAGAATAACCATATAATCAACTTCGACATTTTTATCGGTGAATGAAGATGAAATAATCAAACCTTGTATCAAGACAAATGAAGCGGCAAAAGCAATGCAGGCCCCGGCAAACAATCTTCTTAGAACCGTATTTTTGATTCGGAGCATATCCCCTTTGCCCGCAAGCCTGACAGATGCTGCAAAGGTAAGAACTATTCCCGCAACCAGAGGAAACAAAATACCAAAGTTAATTACCGTACCAATAGCCATCAGCATCAAGAAGTCCAGTATTCCCAAAACCCCTATAATCAACATTAAGACATCAAATATTTTTCCGATTTTCAATTTCATTTTTCTCCCCCTATAGTTTTTTATGAAATAAAAGACCATAAGCTGTCTTAAGTCACCTCCCGTAAGGTATATGGAAGGTGAAAACCGTGAACAAGCTTATGGACAAAATCGCTAGCAAACTATAAAGATTTACCCTCTCCTGTACATGGTCTTTAGCTTTAGAATTTATTCGGAGTCTTTCTTTGAATCCTTTTCATCCTTGCCAAACCCGGCAACTGTCCTTGCATATTTTTTAAGCTTCTCATATACAAGATAATTTATTGTCCCCTCAGGATAAGTTCCGTCTTCTCTTTTTTCTCCTGCACTTTTTCCAGTAAGTATTTCAATTCCTTCATCTATGGTTTTTACTGCATATATATGAAACTTACCCTCTTTAACCGCTTCAATAACCTCATCGTTTAAAGCCAGATTCCTGACATTTTGATGTGGAATAATTACCCCGTGTCTGCCGTCAAGCCCCCGAGCTTTACAAAGCCCGAAAAATCCTTCTATCTTCTCGTTAACCCCGCCAATTGGCTGAATTTCCCCTTTCTGGTTAACAGAACCTGTTACCGCAATACTCTGCTTTATGGGAACCTCCGCAAGACTTGACAAAATCGCATAGAGCTCTGCACTCGATGCACTGTCGCCGTCAACTCCGCTATACAACTGTTCAAAGCACAAGCTTGCGGTCAGGGAGAGCGGTATGTCCTGAGCATACTTCTGTCCTATGTATCCGCTCAAAATCAAAACACCCTTTGTATGTGATGTTCCGCTCATTTCAACTTCTCTTTCAATGTTTACTATTCCCTTTTCACCCATAAAGGTGTTTGCGGTTATTCTTGAAGGCTTTCCGAAGCAATAGTCCCCCATGTCAAGTACAGTAAGGCCGTTTATCTGACCTACAACCTCACCTTCGGTATCCAAAATTATGGTACCGTCTTTTAAAAGCTCCAGAAGCTTGTTGTCATACTTGTTTGATCTATATATCTTCTCCTGAATTGCTTTATTTACATGCTCTGCCTTAACCAGACTGCTGCCGTCAATTTCAGCCCATGCCGCAGATTCACAGAGTATCTCAACAATGTCGTTAAACCTTGTGGAGAGCTTGTTCTGATTACCAACCATGCGTGAACTGTACTCCACCACCTTTGCCACCCCTGTCCTGTCAAAATGAGGTGCGTTCTCTCTTCTGCAGAACGAGCTTATAAACTGGGCCAGCTTCAAGGTGTTGTCCTCGTTTCTGTCCATCTCCTCATCAAAATCCACTTTTATTTTAAAGAGCTTCTTGAAATCCTCATCAAACTCATAAAGCAACTGGTGCAGGTATTCGCTTCCCACCAATATTACCTTGATTTGCAAAGGTATGGGCTCAGGCTTTAATGTGGATACCGTAACAAGCCCCATCTGCTCCTTCATATTCTCAATTGCTATCTGGCGTGTTTTTAGAGCTCTCTTTAACGCTTCCCAGGACTGAACATTGCTAAGTACATCCTTTGCCTGGAGTATCAAATAACCTCCATTTGCCTGGTGAAACAACCCCGCCTTTATCATAGTAAAATCAGTGGTCATAGTTCCAAACTCGTTTTCGTATTCCAATTTTCCAAGAAGGTTGTAATAGGTGGGATTGAAATCCACTATGACAGGAGCTCCTTCAAGTCCAGAATTGTCCACAAGCAGATTTACTTTATATTTGTCCGTAGGTGAGCCTTCGTTGCCTTTAATCCAAGGTATAATGAACTGATGGTCCTCGGAATACTCTTCATCCCGAAAGTCATCTAGATTTTTAAGGATATCTTCCTGGACCTGTTCCAGATATTTGACCAATTCTTTATAGTCCTTGTACTTTTCTTTCATGTCATTTATCTGCATTCCCACTGCAAACAATGCAATTTTATTTTCCCATTCGGCAACTCTTTCTTCTGCTTCCTTCTCAATATTCTTTATCTTTCTAATTATTTCCAAAGTCTCAAGCTGAACTATATTTGATCTTTCCGTTATTTCCTGTTTAACTTTTTCATCCAGTTCTCCATATTCTTCCTCGGTTATTGTCTTGCCTTCGATCACCGGAAGAAAGTATATTCCTGCATTTGTCGTTTTTACTTTAAATCCCTGTTTTTCAGCGTCTTTATTCAATAATTCCAAAAGTTGTGACTTTTTTTCCTGATACTCATTTGCAATCGATGCCTTTTCCCTTTCATAGTCCTCACTGTCAAAAGCCCGGCTGATTTCAAGCTGAAGTACCTTGATAAAGTCCTCCATATCCTTTTTAAACACTTTGCCAAGTCCTGCAGGCAGATTTATTGCCTTAGGCTGATTGGGATTTTCGAAATTAAAGACATAGCACCAGTCGTCCGGAGTCTTGCAATTTTTAGCTATCTTCTTGATGTAATTCACAGCATAACTAGTTTTTCCAGTTCCGGTCATACCACTCATAAAAATATTGTAGCCACGGGTGTTGATTTTAAGTCCGAATGTCATGGCCCGCACAGCGCGTTCCTGACCTATAATTCCTTCAAGGGATTGAAGCTCTGAGGTATCATTGAATGTGAAAGAACTAGGATCACATTCCTTTCTTAGCATATTGACAGGTAACCCACTAACTTGCGGCATACACTTTCCCCCTTTAAACCAGCTATTTTGAAAACTAAACGGAAAGACTTTGATTTAATTTTTCAAAGTAACACATCGTGGAATTTAACTCTGAAACGACTGATATCTCGAACACAAACCGTCGTTACTCTCATTTTGATTTTACACAAGCAAAACTGATTATCACAATTTTATCCTTTACGCATTATATTCTATTATGATATGATAAAATCCTTTTTATTTTATAATTTTAATTTGATTTACATAACAAACTATACATTTTCTTTCCACATTATAATTGCGTCTTCGCCATTATCCGAGTAATAGCCTTTCCGACATCCTTGCTCTCTAAAGCCATATTTAAAATACAATGACTGAGCCGCTGCATTGCTTTTTCTAACTTCCAGAGTCATTTTTACAATCCCTTGTTCCTTTGCAATGCTTACCAGTTTTTCCACAAGCCTGCTGCCCACTCCATTCTCTCTATACTCCGGATGCACCGCTATATTGGTAATATGTCCTTCATCAAAAATTTTCCACATACCGGCATAGCAATAGCCTTTCCTTTTATCTTTGCCGTTATATATATGGCCATCCTGTTATTTAGTACTTCCTCAATGAGTGCATTTTTCGACCATGGGATTGTAAAACTCAGCTTCTCTACAATCATCACGTCATCAATATCTTCAAGAGTCATATATGATACTTGAACATCATCCAAACCCATTGCCCCACCCTAGCAATCTTTACAAAGCTTTTTCTCGTATTCTCTTTCTGCCTGGGACTTTCTAAGATAGAAAGGCACCATGTCAAAACAGCTTTCCAAATCGTTGTTCATTGCTTTCAAATATGCGATATGAGCCACAGATGACGCTCTCTGAAGAAGAAGACTTCCCGGAGCAATTTTAAAGTCATCCCCAAGCTCCTGTCTAAAATACTCCTCATGCATCTTTGCAGCATCTCCGGCAAAAATAACCTTTTTACCCATGTCTTTTATAAGCTTTACCAATTCGGACACCGGTATTCCCAAATAATCCGTAATTCTCTTTTGTCCGTTTTCATCCCAATCGTACAAAGCAGTATACACCTGGTTGTTTCTTGCATCCATAACAGGACATATCGTAAAACTGCTTATTGGAATATTATATGCTATGGCATCTAAAGTTGGCACACTTACGACAGGCTTTCCCGCCGCATATGCCATTGCTTTTACAGTAGTAACTCCAATCCTTAGCCCCGTAAAAGAACCCGGGCCTGTGGAAGCTGCAAAAACATCTATATCTTTCGGCACCAGCTCCAAAGAACCGAGAACCTCCCTAATCATTGCAATAAGCTGCTGGGAATGGGTCTTCCTGTGATTTAGCATATACTCTCCAAGAAGCCTGTCATCCTCCATCACCGCAACAGCAGCAACCAGTGCCGATGTATCCAAAGCCAATATTTTCATTTTCGTTCCTCATCTCCTGACCCAAGCTTTTCTTCGTAGTCCCGGTACCTTTCGCCGTTGAATTCCACACGGATTATCCGGGCATCTGCTCCCTTTTCCAAGTCCTTCTTTATGTTAATCCAAATATTGTCCCCGGGCAGTATACTTTTTATAAGGTCCGCCCATTCAATCACCACTACTCCGCCATTGTAGAGATATTCTTCAAATCCGATTTCAAACATCTCCTCCGGGTCAGAAATCCTGTAAACATCAAAGTGATAAAGGGATATGTCTTCCCTATCGTACTCGTTAACTATCGTAAAGGTCGGACTTGTTATATATTCATCAATGCCCAAAGCCCATGCAATGCCGTTTGTCAGCACCGTCTTTCCCGTACCGAGATCTCCGGTTATGCAGACAACATCGCCTTTTTTAAGTAGCATTCCAAGCTTTTTCCCAAATTCAATTGTATCTTGTTGTGAATAGGTTTTAATCTCTTTCATTTTTATTCCTCTCGTAAACAACCTTTCCGTTAATAATGGTTGTGGAAACTTTAGACTTTATGTCAAACGGATGACCGTCATAGATGGCTATGTCCGCATCCTTCCCGACTTCTATGCTTCCCACTCTGTCGGCTATACCTGTAAGCTGGGCAGCATTTAAGGTAATCGCCTTAAGAGCTTCCATCTCGTCCATACCCTCTCTTACTGCCATAGCTGCGCACAGAATCAAATACTGAATTGGGGTACACGGATGGTCCGTCATTATTGCCACCTTTACTCCTGCCTTTGACAAAATCCCCGGTGTCTTCAAACTCAAGTTTCGAAGCTCCACCTTTGACCTGTCGGTAAGGGACGGACCTACAATTGCAGAAACTCTTTCCTCTACAAGAATGTCCTTTATAAGGTGACCTTCTGTGCAATGTTCTATTGTAAGTCTTAGTCCAAATTCCTTTGCAATTCTTATAGCTGTAAGGATGTCATCCGCCTGTGGGCATGCGCTTTTATCGGGATTTCACCGTTTAAAACCTTTAACAGCGCTTCCATTTTCATATCATATTCTGGCTTGTCGTTTTCATCCGGATTTGAGTTGTATTTATCCGTCATTTCCTTATATTCTTTGGCTTTCATCAGGCTTTCCCTGAGAATTGCCGCTGTAGCCATACGAGTCGAAGGCGCCATTTTTCTTTCATTATATACAGTCTTTGGGTTTTCTCCAAAAGCTACTTTTATGGCAACAGGCTCTTTTACCACCATTTCCTCTATCCGTCTTCCGTAGGTTTTTAGGGCAACAAACTGTCCGCCTATAACATTGGCACTCCCCGGTCCCGTAACTACAGTAGTGACACCGTTTTCCCGCGCCTCCGAAAATGCACGGTCCAGATAATATACCGCGTCTATAGCCCTAAGATGAGGAGTAACGGGATCCGTCATTTCATTGCCGTCATCCCCTTCAAACCCAACCGAATCCTCCCACATTCCCACATGGCAGTGGGCGTCAATAAGTCCCGGAAGTATATATTTATTCTTTGCATCAATAATTTCCAAATTACCTTCGTTCAAAACCTCTTGATTGAGTGGAGAAGTATATTCTCCCACTTCAACTATTTTCCCCGCATCAATAAGAATATATCCGTTTTCATAATTTTTGCCGGCCATAGTTAGAATTTTACCGTTTTTAATTAGCAGCATATTGCCCTCCAAAAGTCGTGGTTTATATAACTATATCCTAAGTTCTCTTAAGTTCATTTTATAAACATATTTTATTTTATTATATTGTTGCTGTAATTACAATAGTGTAAGATGTGACCTAAGATGGGTACTTTTGATAAATATTCTTTCTCATAATTTCAGGTTTCTTAAGGGCCGTCAGAAGTAAATATGTCAATGAATAAGCATTAGAAATTACTTTAAATTACTTATTTGAAAAAGTGACAGAACACTTTTCACCCTTTGCATCCGTATAGTTTACAACAAAACCTTCACCGATAACCTGTATGGTTCCGTCATATCTATAATCATCTTGATTGGTCAGGGTATACATAAAGCACGCTTTATCCTCTCTCAATCCAATAATTGATCCTTTAAGGACTGCTTCGCTGCTTTCCGCCGATTGAACCACCACATCTATGAAATACCCAAAGCCGTCACTGCCGACTTTCATGAGATAATTCTGAGGATGCTTTGATTTCACATATCCGGGGTCGTTTTCCGTATTAACATCCGAATTACCATGAGGTACTGCAATTTTCCCAAGTGCAGTCTCAATAGCCTCCGGAACATATTCTTCTCCTGTTGATGAAATTGTTATTTTTTGAGTTTTACCGTCCCAGTCCACTTTTAAATTCATTTGCTCCGCAACAAATCTTATAGGAAGCATTGTTCTCCCGTTTTTAATTACCGGAGCTTGTTCTATAGGCACTTCGGTTATTTCAACACGTTCACCGATTATATAGTTATCACATATTTCGGCAACATCACTGCCTATTTTCAGTTTTATATACTTGTATGTACTCCATGATCTGAAGTATTCTACTGATGTACCTGTGGATTCATCTTCTTCAGAGTCATCTATGGTATTCATATCAACCTTGTTGAAAATCCTGACTGCTTTTTCTTCGGCATCCCATGTAACATTATATCCCAAAGATTCTGATATAAACCTTAAAGGCACCAGTGTCCTGTTACTGGTTTCGTCGATATATGGAGCAACGTCCAAAGTTATACTTTCGTTATTAACTGTTGCAACAGTATTATTAACCTGAAGTACAACCGTTGTTCCTTGAGCTTGGGCAAACATGTTAATGGGCATAGCGGCACTTACTGCAATTAATAAAACTGAGACTACTAAACAAACAAAACCTTTTGAATTCATAGCATTCCTCCTCACAGTGTTGTTGTAATTAACTGACAGCCCAAGAAAACCTATTCATATAATAGAGGTATCTCCTATATTAGCGTTTCATCCTACAAATGTCAACAATATTAGTTTACTATTTACTTATTTTCAACAACCTAAATTTAGAAGCGGAAAAAGGAGAATTCCTAAGGATTAAAGGAGAAAGCGGAGGTAGAAAACTACTCTGTTAAACATTATTAATCTCCTTGAAGACTGTAAGAGAAAAGAATAATGCAGAACTCATTATGAATTTATAATAACAAACCCCAGAAACTTTGCAATTTCTGGGGTTTTGATATATTCCATTTTGATAATATTATCTCTTTGAGAACTGTGGTGCTCTTCTTGCTTTTTTGAGACCGTATTTCTTTCTTTCCTTCATTCTTGGGTCTCTTGTGAGGAATCCAGCCTTTTTAAGAGCGGGTCTCAATTCTTCGTCAGCCTTCAAGAGTGCTCTTGAAATACCGTGCCTGATAGCACCAGCCTGACCTGTATAACCGCCTCCTGCCACTTTGCAGAGGACGTCAAATTTACCTAATGTATCAGTCAGCACCAACGGCTGCTTAACAATAGTCTTTAAAGTTTCAAGTCCGAAATAATCGTCAAGTTCTCTGTCATTTATAATAACTTTTCCATCTCCCGGAACAAGTCTAACTCTCGCAACGGATTTCTTTCTTCTTCCAGTACCGTAGTATTGTACTTTAGCCATAAGTAATTACTCCTCCTTCCCCATTAAACATTAATTTCTAATTTTTCCGGTTTTTGAGCTTCGTGCTTATGCTCAGTTCCTCTGTATACCTTGAGCTTCTTAAACATTGCTCTGCCGAGACTGTTCTTCGGAAGCATGCCCTTTACAGCAACTTCTACTGCCTTTTCAGGTTTTTGAGCAATAAAGTGCTTGTACTTTATTTCCTTTAATCCTCCCGGATGCAGTGAATGGTGTCTGTAAAGCTTTTGATCCAGTTTCTTACCGGTAAGTACAACCTTGTCGGCATTAAGTACTATTACATAGTCACCTGTATCAACATGTGGAGTATACTCGGGTTTGTGTTTCCCTCTCAAAATTTTAGCCACTTCACTAGCCAGTCTTCCCAATGGTTTTCCTTCTGCGTCAACCACGTACCATTTTCTCTGTACTTCACGGGGTTTCGCCATAAAAGTATTCATCGAACCTTTTACCTCCTTAATCGAAAACAAATTTGATTTATAGAAATTAACTCTTTAGTTCAATTTAATAGTGAACCAAGTTTTTGACACTCCAATATTGTAATACAGGTTCAACAGCCATGTCAAGTATATTTTATTAAAATTTTAATTTATCTTTTATTTCCTCTTATTTTTGAGCACAAATTACATTATACTCTTATATAATCCCTCGTCATTTCATTTTTTAAGCCCATGGCAGGTTTATCCATCCCGATTTTAATTGACAAAGAGTCCTACAAAGAATTATAATGATAGTGAAGTAATCAATCATAGTTCTTAAGAAGTCTGCTACTTATTAACTTGTTGCCCGTTAAAATTTCTGTGTTTTATCAATACACCTAAGGAGTGAGCATATTGAAGGACATAAAGGTAGATGAGTTTCAGTTTACAGTCGGTGAGCTTCTAGTAAGAAACAAGAGTATTTTGGATCTAATCACAAAGTTTCAGGACTCAAACGGCAGGGTGAATCGCGGAATAGTAAAGGCTGTTACTCAGTGCGGGTGCACCAGAATCAATGCCGAAAAACAGAATTATCCCGTTGGTGCGGATTTTGATGAAGTCCAGAAATTAATGAAGACCCACATCGAGGGAGAGCTCTGCGAAAACTGCAGGGACCTTATCGAAAAGGATATTGGCAGGAATCTGTTTTATCTAGCTTCAATATGTAATACTCTTGATCTTAATCTTTACGACATTATATTAAAGGAACTTGAAAGAATAAAGATGCTTGGAAAATATAATTTGAGATAGAAAAACAAGAGCCGATACCCAAAAAGTATAGGCTCTTTTCATTTACATTAGCATTACGGATTTACTATAGCCTTCTGGAATCCAAAAAGACTTGTTCCTGAACTCTCCTTAGGCCGTCCCAGACAATCCTTGCCCTAACTTCACCTATTCCTTCTACATCATCAAGCTCTTCGATGGAAGCGTTCAAAATTCCTTGCAAGTTTGAAAACTTTTCTACCAGATTCCTTATTATGCTTACGGGAACTCTGGGAATCCTGCTTAGAAGCCGGTATCCCTTTGGATTTATAACCATCTCAAAGGCATCCGCATTTGGTCTGTAACCTAAAATATTGCATATGTTGACCAAGTTCATAAGCTCGTCATAAGACAGCTGTCTTAACCTTTCCAAAATCTCATCGGAGCGAAGGTCCGTGCGTACAGCATAATCTTCAATAATAAAAAGCTCATCAGTATCAACATTTGACAGAAGCTCATCCAACTGCAAACTAATAAGCCTTCCCTCATAACCCAGCTCACTTATGTACCTTTCTATTTCCGCAGCAACTCTCATCAGCATTTCCGTACGCTGCAAGACAAAGGCAACATCATCCAATGTCACAATATCTTCAATTTCCAGTACACTTAAATTGTTTATAGCCTCAACCAAGACAGCTTTGTATTTTTCAAGAGTTTGGAGTGCCTGATTGGCTTCTGCAAGGATAACGGGGGTTTCTCTTAATATATACTTCCTTGCCCCCATATAAATGGTGATAATATTTCTTCTTTGGGATATGCTCACCACCACTTCTCCCGTCTGTTTTGCAACCCTGTCGGCTGTTTTATGCCTTGTACCAGTCTCTCCTGTAGGTATCGATGTGTCGGGAACAAGCAGTGCATTGGCATACAATATTTTTTTCAGGTCCTTACTGAGAACTATGGCTCCATCCATTTTTGCCAGCTCATAGATATGCGCCGGAGTATAATCCTTGTTGATGTAAAATCCACCTTCAACCAAACTTAGAACCTTCTCAGAATCGCCTATCACAATAAGGGCACCTGTCCGGGCCAGCAAAATATTGTCCAGTCCTTCTCTAAGTGAAGTTCCCGGTGCCATCATTCTTAACACATCAATTATTTCATCATCCTTTTTTTATCCAGGCCAGTCATAGGTCCTCCAATGAAATATATTATTTCAAACAGCTGTATTTGCTTAAATTAAAATATGGCTATAGAAGTATATTCAATGCTTCTTGTACATTCTCCACATACTTTACATTTATATTATTTATCTCTTTCATCTGCTTTATAACCTTCATATTTCCAGTTGGAACCACACAATTTTTAAAACCTATTCTGACAGCCTCCCTGATTCTTTTATCTATCTGGCTTACAGCCCTTACTTCACCGGTAAGGCCCACTTCGCCTATTAATACGGTGTTCATATCCACCGGAATGTTTCTAAAGCTTGAAGCTATGGCAGCTACCACGCCAAGGTCGCAGGCAGGCTCATCAATCTTAAGTCCGCCCACCACATTTACATATGCATCGTAATTGTGAAGCTGCATGCCCACCCTCTTTTCCAAAACAGCCATCAGCAGCGTAATCCGGTTGTAATCCAGGCCGGTTGCCATTCTTCTAGGCATCCCGAAACTTGTGGGACAAACCAGAGCCTGAATTTCTATCAGCATAGGCCTTGTGCCCTCTAAAGTTGCTACGGCCACAGACCCAGGGACACTTTCGGTTCTTTCCGACAAAAGCATTGATGACGGATTATCCACCTCTACAAGCCCCACATCCCGCATCTCAAATATTCCTATTTCGTTTGTGGAGCCAAAGCGGTTCTTTACTGCCCTCAAAATCCTATAGCTCAAATGCCTTTCGCCCTCAAAATACAATACAGTGTCCACCATGTGCTCCAGTACTCTAGGTCCTGCAATGGAGCCCTCTTTGGTTACATGGCCCACAATTATTATTGCTATGTTGAGCGTTTTTGCAATCCTCATAAGTCCGGAGGTAATTTCTCTTACCTGGCTAACGCTTCCTGGAGCTGCGGGCAATTCATCATTAAACATCGTTTGTATTGAATCAATTATAATGAGATCCGGCCGTTCGGTTTCGCTTAGAGCCTGTATAACCTTGAAGTTGGTCTCAGACAACATCAAAAGATTAGGATTTCTTACATTCAATCTATCGGCACGTATCTTTATTTGCTTAATAGATTCCTCACCGGAAATATACAAAATTTTGGTTTTTATCTTTATCTTGTCACATATCTGCAGCAAAAGAGTGGACTTACCTATACCCGGATCTCCTCCCACAAGAATAAGGGAGCCCTTAACAATTCCACCTCCGAGCACCCGGTCCATTTCCTTCATACCTGTGAGATATCGTTCTTCGTTATCTGTCTCAATATCGTTTATATTAACCGGCTTCACATTGGTAAGAACAGCTCCGCTCCGACTCTTACTCTTGGTTTCCTGGATTTCCTCAACAAAGGTATTCCATTGACTGCAGGAAGGACATTTCCCCATCCAGCCTATACTTTCGTAGCCGCATTCCTGGCATACATAAAACGATTTTTGCTTTGCCATTTGTCTCTCCATTCACTAAAACAGTTTTCTTCCTTATTATTATAACAAAGCAAAAGCTATATAAATAAAAAATTATAAAACTCCTGCCTCTTTAAGTCCCGAAAGCACTAATACATACATGGCATGGGACCATGTAAGAGGTATTACCCAACAAGGCTCTCCGTTATCCTTGCTCACCTGCTCCGGCAAAAGCCCAAGGGCAGTACAGGATTTAGTTGCCCATTTGAAGTAATCCTTTGCTTTGTCATATTCTTTTATTTCAATATAATACAGGGCCACCCACAAAGTTGCCAATACCCATGGGTTTCCTCCAATATAATTGTCGTTCTCATATCTTTTTATTCCGCCAACAGGGTGGGAAGTAAGAGCTTTCAATGGCCTCCACCGTTTTTCTTACCCTCTCATCCTGTGTATCAAAGACACCGAAAGGAATAGAAACTCCAAGAAGACTCACATCAATAGTCCAGTCTTCCAAAGTCACATCCCGGAAATAACCTTTTTCATTGACTTTGATTATCGTCGTGTACGGCGAATGTTCACTTCCCCATGGATTGAGCTTGGTGCGCACACTTCGAATGAATCGGCCCGCCTCATCCCTCCAAAGATTTTTCTCTATGGAGGCCTTCATATCCGAAGCCGCCTTTTCCCACTTTTTAATTAATTCTTCGGGAGCACCGAGAATCCTTGCCGCTTCGGCACCGGCTTTAATTCCCCCGTATACCGCAGCGCTGGAATAAGTGTGCTCTCCTACCCTTTCCTCCCATAAATCGTAGCTGGGAGCAGGCAATCCCGTGTCGCTGTCAATAAACCGGGTTAAAAACTCAACACCCTTTTTTATGCTTTCCCACATACTTTTAAGAAAATCTTTATTCTTTGTGACCTCGTAGTGCTTCAGCATACCCCATATAAGAGTACCTGTCTCATCCACCTGCAGCCCCATGAAGGCGCAAGGTTTCCATCCATATGATACCTTTGCTGCCACGAGCCGTCATCATCCTGAGTCATTACAGCCCACTCGTAAAACTTATCCACTGCTTCGGTAAGCCCTGCAGCATCCAATGCACCGGTAATAAATGCCGCGTCCCTTCCCCAGCAGTATGCGTAGCGTCCGCACCTTGTGAATCCTTCATCTATTTCCGCGGAAGCCAGCAATCCTCCTGTCTTTTCGTCGGACATAAGCTTAAATACCAGAAGAGACCTTTTATACAAGTCATCAATCCTCTTATCTCCCGTTACAATCGCTCTTGAATTCTTCAAAAAGCCCATCCAGTATTTTCGGGTATTCTCGTACTCCTCATCGACATTCATCTGTCTGCACATCCTTACCAACTGCTTAACGCCTTTTAAGGTATGGGAGGCACAGATGAAGAGATTAAAGGTTTTCTTCTTTCCCGGTGCAATTTTTCCTATATTAAAAGACATGGCCCCATCCTTCATCATTCCTATGGAGTCATATCCGTTAAGCTCGGTATATCTGGCACTGTCAAAAGCATTATTTCCCAATTGAAACTGCATAACTTCAATGTCGGATGAAATGGAAATATAATAATTATGCCTGTAATGAATCAGAGCATCCACATCAAAATCAAATAAAGTGCTTCTTAGTTCAGGAGTTGTAGAGACTGTTGAAGAATATTGAACAAAACCCAGTTCCACTTCATTTGGCCCAATGTTTTCTATTATATACCTTCTCACCATCACATCTTTGTCCTTTAGAACAAAATCCGTCTGCTCCACCCGAAGTCCTCTGCCACCATCCTCATATACCGTTTTTAAAATATTGGTATCTTCCACATAATACTGATTTTGATGCCAGTTGTCTTCGTAAAACCACGAAGTACTGTTTTTCTGGCCTGTATAAAATATTCCCGTCGCCATCTTTTCAAAATGCTGCGGATAATCAATATTAGGCCAGAATAGTCTTGTCAACTCTCCATTCCGTGTTAAGCACACAAGCATGCTGGAATTCCCAATAATCGCATCATTAAAGTATGTGTTCGCCATGACTAACCCCCATAAATTTAAGTCACTTTACTTAATTTTGGATATCAATAAATGTCACAAGCCTTATTCCATTTTATGAAACGGCTAGCAATTTGCGCACAGAATCGTGCCAAAACCATTTAGAACAGAAACTTTCGATAAAGCTATTATAACATGTAAAATATATATCGTGCTGTATATATTTAATTATAACATATTTTATTAATTATTTATCATAAATATTTTTCCTTATTAAGTACAAAATAAATAGAGATATTTTG
>NZ_BAVR01000048.1 GCF_000521465.1 Acetivibrio straminisolvens JCM 21531 | reverse complement strand
TAATAATATGAACTTGAGTATAATTAAAATGCGTAATACTGTAATAAATTTTTATAGAATTGATTAATAAAAATGTATACAATGGTTATAAACTCATGAAGGCTTTTTTTAATTCAATGCTTTGATAAATTTGTGGTCTTTAAGAAAATTGCTTTTAATCCATAGTTCCATTCAAACTTATTTCTGCTGTTTTGTCAGTCTTAATTTCTGGTATCATTATAATTGATGGTTATAACACAACAATTATTTAGAGTTTGGAGATGTAAGTATGAGTGAGTCGGTAAAAGGCATAGTAATCAAAGAAGCCAGCACAAGTAAAATATTGATTGTGTATCATTCCGGTTCAGGGAGTACTAAAACTATTTGTGAAGTTCTCAAAACACGGCTTTCAAAGTATTATATTATCGATATGTATAATTTGTTTCACATTGATAATAATATACTAAATAATTATGATCTTATTGTTTTTGGATTTCCAACATATCATTGCCAGCATCAAAATCAATGATGGAATATGCTGCTAATCTTCCGGTTTTATTGGATGAAAAGAAAGCAGTGATTTTAACGACTTATGGACTGTATCCGGGAGACAGTATACAGATGTTGGCCAAAGAACTCACGAAGAAAAATATAGTGATTATTGATTATTGTGGTATAAGAGGTCCTGCCAGTGATGGCGTTTTAACGCTGCCTTCATTTTTAACGTTAATGTTCAACTATGAAAAATCAGCTTTTACAAAGATTCAGAGTATGGAGCAAATTATCAAAACTACGCTAGATACTAAATCTGATGATACATACTCAAAAATACCTCCATCGAAATGGTATGTCCCCTTAAATGATATTATACGTCCCACAGGTGAACGAAAATATGAAGAAATGAAAAGCAAAATTTCTGTAGACCCTCAAAGGTGCAAACGCTGTTGTCTATGTGCCAGAAGCTGTGGCAGGAATTGTTGGGTATATAATGAAAACGGAGATTTCCAGAAAAATCAATTATCATCTAAAAATACTCCAATGTATAATCCTGACAACTGTGAATTTTGTTTAAAATGCATTCATAACTGCCCCGAGAAAGCAATTTATTTCAGCGAAAAAATGAAAGATAAACCCCGGTTAAATAAAGCATTTTATGAGTCTTTAAAGAAAAAGTTAATATGATGTTTACAGACAAGAAGGCTTTGCATAGTTAGAAAAGCAGTATTCTAATAAAAGCAATAGCTTGAGTGACCTGTATAATGATAAATGGTTTATTTTACCATGCATTGCTTCTTAATTGCCTCACTATAGTTTATTTTCAATAAAAGACTATAGTGAGGCAATAAACTTCCTTTCTTATTTTGCTTTTTAGCCTTTTATTTCATCCAAGTTCTTGAAATAGATTTGATGATAATATTTCTGTTTTTCTGAAAAAATGATATAATATATAATATAGTTGCTGTATAAAGTTGGCATAGAAAGGATATACAAAGGATGAACCGTTATAAAAAGATGGCTTTGAAAGCTTTGTCTTATTGCGGTAAGAATCTTAAAAAGAATTACAGACTTTACCGTAAGTTCACCAATGCGGTAAAAGTTTGTATAGGGCACGGATGTAGGGTAACAGACCGTGAAATTATTGTAGGTGACAGGAAGATTCCTGTGCGTTTTTTTTACCCCAAAAACGAACCAACCTCCGGTATTCTGATTTTTTTCATGGTGGCGGATGGGTTACCGGAAATATCGAATCATACACCCATGTTTGCTGCAACATGGCAAATCAAACCAGGAATACTGTTGTTTCTGTAGATTATCGTTTAGCCCCGGAGCACCCTTTTCCGAAAGGACTTGAGGATTGCTACGATACAACAAGAGAATTTTTCAAAAACCTCGATATATTAGATTGTAAAGCGGAAGATATCACCTTGATTGGGGACAGTGCGGGAGGGAATTTGGCTGCCGCAGTCTCATTGATGGCAAGAGACAGGGGTGAGTTTTTACCCAAAAGACAAATACTGATATATCCTTCTACATATAACGATCATTCGGAAACTTCTCCATTTCCTTCAATAAGAGAGAATGGAACGGGATTTTTATTAACTTCCGAAAAAATTCGAAATTATATGGATATGTATGCTCCCAGGAAAGAGGATAGGCTAAGCCCATATCTTGCACCACTGCTGGCTCAAGACTTGTTCAAGCAGCCGGATACTTTGATTATCACTGCCGAATATGATCCTTTAAGAGATGAGGGAGAGGCCTATGGGGCGCGATTGAAGGAATATGGAAACAATGTGAAAATGTATCGCATGAAAGATGCAGTCCATGGATTCTTTTCCCTGCCATGGAAATCTCAATATGTAATCCGAACTTATGAGATTATTAATTGGTTTTTAAGCAGCTACAACGGACAAAGTGAGGAATTGATATGAATCAACAAAGAAGAGTGGAATGGAGCAGGCTGGATAATGCCTCGAAATATTTTGCGGCGACATATAGCGAGAGAGATGAAAAAGTATTCAGGATTTCATGTGAATTGTTTGAAGGGGTGGAACCGGAGATTTTACAACAGGCGCTGGATGAAACTATTGAAAGATTTCCGTATTATAGATCTGTTTTAAGAAGAGGAATATTTTGGTATTATCTTGAAAACAGCGATATTCATCCTTTGGTTGAAAAAGAAAGCAAACCGGTTTGTGCACCGATTTACAGAGAACACGAAAGAAAGCTTTTGTTTCGGGTTCTTTACTATAACAAAAGAATCAGCATTGAAGTATTTCATGCCCTTTCTGACGGTTCGGGGGCTCTTAGGTTCATGATGACACTGGTGTATCATTATTTGCTAATCAAACATGGTGAAGAGTTTTCTGGTAAAATACCGGAATTAAATTACAATGCATCTATCAGTGAAAAAAGGGATGACAGTTTCAACCGGTATTATCAGGGCAGGCATTTTAAAAAGAAAGTAAAGAGAAAGAATCAAATAAGTCTGTTTACAAAAGTGTATCGTATACGGGGAACCAGACTTGAGGAAAACAGAATGAAGATAATAGAAGGCGCAATGTCTGCGAAAGCCGTATTGGATGAAGCTCATAAATACAACACGACAATGACTGTATTTTTATCGGCGCTATTATTTCGCTCAATTTATATGGATATGCCGGTGCGCAAGAAAGACTATCCTTTGGTGTTGGTAGTACCAATTAACCTTAGGCAGTTTTTCAAGTCGGAAACCTCAAGTAATTTTTTCAGTACTATGAATATTTCATATAGATTTGGTAAAGACAGTACTGATCTTAATGAAATAATTGGGAGCTTAAATGAGAGTTTTCGAAGAGAGCTGACAGAGGAAAGGTTAAATGAGCAACTTTACTGGCAGATGTCTATTGAAAAAAACCCTTTTGCTAGGATTATGCCTTTGCCGATTAAAAATATATCTATTCGTATTGCGGATGCAGTAGTGGAGATGGGGATTACGGCATCTATATCCAATTTGGGGAAGATAAATATGCCTTCGGAGTTTGAAAGTTATATACGCCAGTTCAGTGTCATACCCAATGTCAAAAGACCTCAGCTTGCTGTATGTACATATGGAGACAGATTGGTGGTAACTTTTGCTTCCCCCTTTGAGGAAACCGAGGTGCAAAAGAATTTTTTCAAATCCCTTTCGGAAATGGGAATTAGAGTTGAAATTTCGTCAAATATGTAGGAGTTGAAAAGAATGATATACTGTAATTACTGTAAGATTTATATACGAGACAAAAAAGCAAAATGCCCGTTATGCGGCAATGTTCTCCCGGAAAATGGCAGAATCGAAAAGGCTGAGGATATTTTTCCTGTAATACCCCTTACATATGAACGGCATATTCTTATCCGGATTTTGATTTTTATCTCCATTGTTGCCATTGTGGCAAGCTACGTTGTTTATAAAATAGTACCTACCAATGTCAATTGGCCCGGTTTTGTCTTGTTTGGCTTGCTTAGCGTATGGCTGAGCCTGATTTATGCCTTGCGCAAAAGGTATAATATTACAAAATCAATTATGTGGCAGGTAATAATTGTATCCGGACTCGTAATTTTTTGGGACTGGAAGATCGGCTGGATGGGCTGGTCGTTGGATTATGCCGTTCCGTTTTTATGCATTGCAGCAATGCTTGTTATGTACATAACAGCAAAGGTAATGAAGCTTAGTGCCCGGGACTACATTTCATACTTTTTATTGGGCGGGCTGTTTGGTATTATTCCAATTTTGTTTATTTTGTTTGATCTTGTCAAGGTGAATTATCCCTCTTATATTTCGGTTGCTGCAAGCATTATATTTTTGTCTGCCATAATAATTTTTCATGGAGACAGTATAAAGGAAGAGTTGCGTAAAAGGATGCATATATGAAACTAAAATAGTTTTAAACAATAGTATGTTCAGGAAGATTTTTCTGATATAATTGTTATTGTGATTTATATTGCTGTTTTGTATGCTTTTTATTTTAGTGGGCGGTTAAAATTTAAATTTGAGGTGACTGTTTTATGAATAGTGCCATTAATATATTAATAGATAATATTGAGAAGATTATTATCGGTAAAAGGTCTGTTATTGAGCATCTTCTGGTCGCGGTACTTAGCGATGGTCATGTATTGATAGAGGATGTGCCGGGAGTGGGAAAGACACAGTTGGTTGCAACTCTTGCCCGTTCGGTAAACGGAAAATTCAACAGGGTTCAGTTTACTCCCGATGTAATGCCATCGGATATAATGGGATTCTCAATGTTTAATCCCGGCACACGGCAGTTTGAATACAGAGAAGGGGCAGCAATGTGCAACTTTCTGCTGGCAGATGAAATAAACAGAACATCACCAAAAACTCAATCCAGTCTTCTGGAGATAATGGAGGAGTTTCAGGTGACAGTAGACGGAAAGACATATAAGCTTCCAAGTCCCTTTATGGTTTTGGCTACGCAAAATCCCATAGAAAGCTTCGGAACTTATCCTTTGCCTGAAGCGCAGATGGATAGATTCTTTTTAAAGCTTACTATAGGATATCCCGATAAAAGAGAAGAGAAATTGATAATTGACAGGTTCGGAAGCGAAAATCCGCTAAATAGGCTTGAGCCTGTTATGACTACACAGGAGCTTATTGAGCTTAAGGAGAGGGTAAAGGAAGTGAGGATGGAGGACTGTCTTAAAGAGTACATAATCAATATAGTAGACAGGACCAGAAAAGACAGCAATGTGGTATTAGGATGCAGTCCCCGGGGAAGCCTCAACCTGTATAAAGCTTCAAAAGCCTGGGCGTTTATAAAGGGAAGAGATTATGTACTTCCGGATGATATACAGAAGATGGCTGTTCCGGTATTGGCTCATAGAATCATAATAACCCAAGGTGCGAAAATGAAGAATATAAAGGCATCGGATGTTGTAATTGATATTCTTCAGAAAACAGAGGTTCCATTTGTGTGATAGGAATATGATTGATTTGATTGCAAGTAATGTAAAAGGAAGTGTGTGATGAGCTATATAGTTTATCTTTTTATGTTAGTTGCTATGTTTTTATATACATATATATTTGGTGACGAAACCAGTATGTTGATGCTTTACATGCTGATTTTTTCGCCTGTTTTGTCTTTGATTCTGTCCTTTGTATCGCAAAAGAGTCTGGAAATTTCAATAGATGAAAAGGTTCATGCATCGCAGGTTGAAAAGGATGGTGTCGTGGGAATAACCGTATTTTTTCGAAACAAATCCTTTATACCGATACCTATTATCGATATATCGTTTATTGTGCCGCAAAACCTGGTTCCTTTGGACAATCCCAATCCTATTACATCATTGGGGCCATATAAAACCGAAATAATTAATTTGGAATACAGGGCAAAGTACAGGGGAATAGCGGAAATAGGGGTCAAGGATATTAAAATAAGAGATTTTCTGGGATTTTTTAGCTTTTCCGTTTTAAAGAAACACGATAAAACGGAGGGGACCAAAGAAATAACGGTATTGAATAAAATTTCCCAGCTTAAGATGAACAGCTCTTTTTTACTTGATGCAGGCCGAATTGCAAATGAAGAGACAGGGACGGAGCTGAGCGATTTTAATTTTTTAAACTGTCTAAATGGAGAGCCCGGATATGAATTTCGTGAGTATCAGCGGAGATCCCCTGCATAAGATTCACTGGAAACTTTCTGCAAAAACTGATGTGTTTATGGTGAGAAAGGATGAGGGCCGGGGGATTCCGAGAAAGAAGCTGATACTTGACCCTGTTGTCACAAGAGGTGAAAAACCCAAAACTCAAAGTGCTGTTCAAAGGGAAGATAAGATTTTGGATGCCCTTATATCTGTTGTCGATATGCTGGTTAGGGCCGGAAGGGATGTAGAAGTATGGCTTTTTGAATATGGGGAATGGATGAACTATTTGATTAAGGATAGGGATCAAATTGCACAAATGCAGCATAGACTTGCAGCATTCAAATTTATACGTTCTAAAGAGGAACTAAACAATGAGCGTCTTCCTATGTCGACCATTGCCATGCAGGACGGCAACGGCAGGATTTTTGCCGGAGGAGATGCCATGGTATTTACAGCTTTATTTGACAATCAGCTTTCCGAGACAATAAAAGGAATGCAGGAACTGAAAATGACAGTGGATTTGGTTGCAATCAAGTATGATGGGGATAATGTAAAATCCGAAGTGTGGCAGGAGGAAAAGTCAAAAGCAGCCAAAATGAACCTGTGGACGATAAGTCTCGGAGACGAAATCTCGGAAGTATTGGTATAGGCTTAATATTAAAGAGAAAGAAGTATTGGTTGATTGAGGGGGTAAAATAATGGAAAGTACACACAGGTTAAAAAATCAAATACTTCCAATAGCAATATCTGTGGCTTTGATAAACTGGACATCAAGAACTATGTTTGGCGTGTTTGATATAGGAGTCTTGATTATTGCGGTTATTTTTACCTGTGTGATTTTTGCATCTTACAACTTTGCGCAAAAACACAGCAGAATAAAAGTATTGCTGTTTTTTGCATTTTCTTTTTTGTATTTGGTTATATGTCAGATTGCTGCAAACGTGGGAAGCATCAATCTTATTATTTTTCTTTTTGCTGTTTATGGCTATGCTTCGACGATTTATTATTTTACGATAATACGCTACCGGGTAGCAGTAGTCTTTATGAACGGCCTTATTTCTTTTTTAGTTCATTCAGCGAGAACTGCAAAAGGAATAACAATACATTTTGTAGTATATATTTTACTGTTCTTTCTGCTGTATTTTGAGCGTACAAGAAAGAAAAGAGCGGAAACGCAGGGGCATAAAACTCAAATCAATCAATGGTATTATATGTCAATGTCCCTTTTTCTTCTGATAGTGTTTCTTATTTCGCTGGTTACCCCAAAACCGAGTGTAATTCCAAGGCTTGCTTATGTAAATGCGGTAATAGAACAGGTTGTGCAGCCTCTGGGCGGAGCGGCGGCAGCGCAGCAGAACTTGTTCCAGGGTATAAACAGCAATCTTTATAATCCTTTAAGCCTCAAAACACAGAGCCAACTGGACTCTCTGAGTGCTCCTCTAAGCGACAGGATACTTTTTGAAGTTGCGGCAGAAGAGCCTTTGTATCTGAAAATTCAGAGCTGGGATAAATATGAGGATAATGTATGGAAGGTTGGGAATAAAGATTTACAGGAATACAAGCCTATCGAAAATTTCTACAATGACGGAATTAAGTATAATGTATTTGCAAGCCTCATAAAGAAGGCAAGGGAAGAAGGAATTGTACTGTCATCAATACCGGAAACTTCGGAAATTTGGAATTATGCTTCGACTTCCCAGGCCAAGAGAAAAGCAACCGTAATAAATGTAAACAATTTTTCGACTAAAATAATTCCTATACCCATAGGAGCAATTGATGTTTATTCGGAATATGGCAATTCCGAAAATATATTTATGAATAAGCTTGGAAGCTGCAGTATCCGAGAGATGGATACGCAAATTCGATGGAAGAGTTATGATGTAGAATACATGACCCAGAGAATAATCAAAAATTCTTTTGAGCACAAGCTTATAGAAATTCTGGACAGAACGCGGGCTGAGTCTTTGCTGAACATGGAAACATTCAAAAAGGGTAATGGTGAGTCCATTGAAATAAGCTATGATAATTTGAAGGTGTTATACGATACGGCCGAGGATTTGAAAAGTGTGTATGAGAATTATACCCAATTGCCCCAGAATATATCTGAAAGAGTTTACAACTTGGCTCAAAGTATAACGGAGGGAAAGGAAAGCCATTATGATAAGGCGTTGGCTATTGAGCAATATTTTCATAATTCGGATTATGTTTATGAACTGAATCCTCCCCGTATACCGAGCGGCGCCGATGCAATAGATTTTTTCCTTTTTGAGAGCAGAAAAGGTTTTTGCATTCACTATGCATCTGCCATGGTGGTGTTGGCCAGGGCATGTGGTTTGCCGGCAAGATATTCGGAAGGATATGTAGCGGATGAGTTTGACAGCAGTATCGGGCGGTTTGTGGTAGGATAAAGATGCCCATGCTTTTCCGGAGATTTATATACCCGGATATGGATGGATGGTTTTTGAACCTACCGTGAGTGTTATGGAGCAAGATGCGTTGACTGTTTTCTTTGGAAAAGTTCAATCCGCACTGATATCGTTTGCCAATGCAGTTATGAATGTTATTGAAATTGTACCGCCTTGGGTTAGGGTTTTGTTTATACCGTTTTTCCTTTTTACTTTACTGTTTTGGATATGGGTCTTAAGAAAAGTGTATATTCACTCGTGGAAGAAAAGGATGCTGAGACTTGATGCAAGCAAGTCAGTTGACAGAATCCTATCAAGAATAATAAAATTATTTAGTATTGTAAACCTTAATAGGGATTTGAACGAGACACCTTTGCAGTACGGACAAAGGGTTTACAAGGAAAGTGGAATAGATGTTTCGGACTTTATTGAGGTATTTAATAAATCAAAATATGCTAAGATTGGGCCATCGGTTGAGGATATCAAGCTGGGAATCGCTCTTTACGGGAATGTTGTGGATTATATAAAGGGGCGTTTGAAATGGTTCAATCTGCTTAAGTATTTTTGGTTTGTTTAAAACCGCATATGATGTAAAAAACAAGTTGTTGCTGTGGCTTTATGATTTGTGTTTTGTGTTGCATTTTAAAAAGTCTATTAGCTTAAGGGAGGTTTCATATGATTATCATTGGATGGGGATTTAAGACATCAAAAAATTATGGTCCGGTCCGAAAAATTCAGTGCAATAACTGCAATAACGAAGCAAACTGGTATTTACAGAAAATGACTATTTGGTTTACATTGTTTTTTATTCCTGTGATACCCTATAGAATCAACTACTTTTGATATGCCCGGTATGCAGAAACTATCTTGGGCTTCAAAAAGAGGAGTTTGAGCAACTAAGGGAAATAATGGAAAGCTCGGCGGCAAACAAATCATCCGATGATTCTTCGCGTCTTAATAGCATTGTAAATAAAGCCGGGGGTGTAATAAGAACAGAGACTCAGCTGAATTTTATCAGGGATATGCAGGAGTTTGAAAGAGAAAAGGAAAGAAGAAATAAATCCACACAATAAAAAACTGTTGCAAAATTAATTTATCAAATTAATTTTGCAACAGCTTGATATTTCCAAATTATCTCCACCTGTACCAAGAAGCTTCTGCTACAGTTGCAATTTGACCGATAATAGTAGCTCCGACCAAAAATGCAAAAATCAATTTGGCTTTCAAATTTTTCACAATTATTCCTCCCTAAAAAGGATACCAATTTCTCTCATTTTCAAAATAAAATCAAATTCTCTCTCATTAATTTCTAAATCTCTATATAAATCTCTTTCTATAACTTTCTTTCTCTCATTTTTTTCTCTTTCTAAATTTTTTTCTCTAACTTCTTTCTTTACTTTTTAAAATTTAATTTGTGTACGTACACAAAGAAACTCGCTGAACACTCCCCCAAAAATATTACTTTTCTTATTAAAACTCCCCTTGATTATTTGGACTTGCTTGAACTTCCCTTAGCTCCGACTTCTTGTCCACCCCTAGCCTAGATAACGGCGGCGACAAGTAGTCTTTGCAAGTCCTTGTGATAAGGCCGATCCACTCCCTTAGATGAACCGACTCAAAATAAGATGAAAGAAACAACAACTTAGAAAATAATATAATATAGTAAGATCTTACTTATCAAAAACAATTGAAAACGTTAATTAATAAAATTTCTTTTACTTTCTCAAATACTGCTTCTATAGTCTTTCTCCCTTGCTTTAATTATATAACAACTTATCCACATAAATGAATATAATAAACTTATTATTTTATAATAAAATATTAAGATGTCAAATAGGCAATACTATGAATAAAGCAATGAAAACTCAATATTGCTGCTAAAAATCCAATTATTCAATGGAATTTAATATAATAAAAAAACAGGAGATGATATATAAATGGATGCTATAAGAGCGCATCAAATTCTTGAGTCCCAACAAATTATTGAGGTGCTCCACCAAGGATCACCGGTATGGATTGAAAAGGTAATGGACAATAATATGGCTCATGTTTCCTTTATCCATACAAACGAGGAGAAGGACGTACCTTTATATATGCTGGTGGAAAAGGAATTGCCGAAAAACAGCAATTAAACCCTTACCTCCAGAGCAATCCATTTTTATATAATTTGTTGCCTCCCCCTGAAAATTTTTATTGACATTATTACAATGTAGTATTATAATGATAATAACAAAATAATAATAACAACTGTGAAGTATTTCAAATTAATTATAATAGCTATAAAAGAAAAGGGGGAGGTTTTATGAAAAACCTGGCAAGAAATGAATTTTTACAAAAGAGCAATGATACTCTGATATCAATTCTGGATATGCTTGAAAAGCTGCCTGTTGTAAAATTTGATGAAATTGAAACCGATAAGGCTGTTTTGGTTATTATTGATATGACAAACGGTTTTGCAAAAGAAGGAGCCCTTAAAAGCGATGCCGTCGAAGAACTTATACCTAAAATATGCAAACTCAGCACAGCTTGCGACAAGTATAAAATTCCGAAAATCGCTTTTGCAGACTGTCATACCGATGAATCGCCGGAGTTTGATGCATATCCCAAACATTGCTTAAAAGGCACTGCGGAAAGCGAAATAGTGGATGAAATAAAAAATATCGGCGGATATACTCTTATCGAAAAAAATTCTACCAACGGGTTCCTGGAAGAAGCTTTCGGAAACTGGCTTTTAGAAAACCCCGATATCAATACCTTCATATTAACCGGAGATTGTACCGATATCTGTGTACAGCAGTTTGCAATTACACTTAAAGCATACTTTAACAAGAATAACAAAAAAGCAAGAGTTTTAGTTCCGTTAAAAGCAGTTGATACCTATGACTTGGGAACACATGACAGGAACTTGATGAATGTTATGGCGGCATACAATATGATAATCAATGGAGTCGAGGTTGTGCAAGACGTTGTTGAATAGGGGGGATAATAATGAAAAAAATCAACTGGAACCAGAATGAAAACCTAAGCATGCTCACTGATTTTTATGAGCTTACAATGGCAAACGGCTATTTTGAAAACGGGCTTGGGGACAAAATTGCTTACTTTGATATGTTTTTCAGGAGAGTTCCTGAAAATGGCGGTTTTGCCATAATGGCCGGATTGGCTCAGGTTATTGAATATATAAGCAATCTCAAGTTTGATGATGACGATATTGAGTTTTTAAGGAGTAAGGGCATCTTTAGCGAAGGCTTTTTAAAGTATCTCAAAGATTTTGAGTTTAGCTGCGATATATGGGCAATACCCGAGGGAACTCCTATTTTCCCCAACGAACCTATTATAACGGTAAGGGGTCCGGTTATTCAGGCACAATTTATAGAGACAATGATTTTGCTTACTGTTAATCATCAGAGCCTTATAGCTACCAAAGCCAACAGAATTGTCCGGGCGGCGCAGGGAAGACCTGTACTTGAATTCGGTACCAGAAGAGCTCAAGGTTATGACGGAGCAGTGTTGGGGGCAAGGGCGGCATATATCGGGGGATGTGTTGGTACCGCATGTGCCATAGCGGATAAGGAGTTTGGAGTGCCTGCTTCGGGAACAATGGCTCACAGTTGGGTTCAGCTTTTTCCTTCGGAGCTTGAGGCCTTCAGAGCCTATGCAAGAGTTTATCCCGATAATTGCACTCTTCTTGTGGACACATATAATGTACTAAAATCCGGAGTACCAAATGCCATCAAAGTGTTTAACGAAGAAGTTGTGCCAAGAGGATTCAGACCCAAAGGGATAAGGATTGATTCGGGAGATATTGCATATCTTTCAAAAGAGGCAAGGAAAATGCTTGATGCCGCAGGATTCTCTGATTGTAAAATTGTGGCATCGAATTCCCTTGATGAATATATAATCAGAGATATTTTGCAGCAGGGAGCGCAGGTTGATGTTTTCGGTGTGGGCGAAAGATTAATAACTTCGAGGAGCGAACCTGTTTTCGGAGGAGTGTATAAGCTTGTGGCAGTTGAGGAAAACGGAGCTGTAGTTCCCAAAATAAAGATGAGTGAGAATGTGGTAAAGATAACCAACCCTGGATACAAAAAGGTTTTCAGATTGTTTGAACGGAAGAATAACAAGGCTATCGCAGATGTTATCGTAAATGCCGGTGAGGTCATTGACGACAGCAAGCCATATGAGATTTTTGATCCGGAGCATACTTGGAAGAGAAAGACTTTGACAGATTTTTATGCAAAAGAGCTTCAGGTTCAGATTTTCTATAAAGGAAGATGTGTATATGAAGCACCCGAAATAGGTGAAATTCGCAACTACTGCTTAGAACAGATTGATACCCTTTGGGATGAAGTATTAAGGTTTGAAAACCCGCACAAATATTATGTAGACCTGAGTGAAGAATTGTGGAATATCAAGGATAGGCTACTTAAGGAACATACTTTATTATAAATATTCTTTCTGTGAAAAAACACAAAAATCATTAAGATTTTTATATATTTTTTTCTCATTATTCAGAAGGAAATTGAACTGCCAGGTCGTATAATAATATATATAATATACAATAGAAAATTTTTCTAACATCTTATGATAAAACAACTCATCAATTGCATTTTGCAGCTGACTTGTCATCAATTGTTTTCATCATAGGTATTTGCACCGGCAGTTCAAAATTTTCTGTTATTGGAGTTTGGCGGGCAATTCCATTATTATAGAGGAGTGCAAACAATGGACGTTAAGAGTGCCTTTATTGAAACAACAATGGAAGTATTGTCCGAATACGGGATTCCTCCTATGTTTGCTGAGAAAGATAAGAGGCATGGCTTGGTTGGTACCGAGTATTTGAATGTTGTTATGGGAGTTAACGGAGCACTGAGCGGCAATTTGATTGTAACAGCAAACAAAGAATCAGCTTTGGCTATAGCGTCGGCCATGTTGGGAGGTATAAAATTTACGGAAGTTAATGATATGGTTAAAAGTGCAATGGGTGAATTGCTTAATATAATTGCAGGAAATGCTTTTAGTAGAGTGGACATAAAATCCGTAATTTATATTTCTACACCAACGCTTGTCATCGGGGAGGGAATTTCTATTTTGCTTCAAGGGTCAAGCGCAAACAAGTTGATTTTTGACATGGGTGGACAGTCAATGGATATATTATTTGACATCGAATAGTGATTGGTTGTTTTTTGCTTAATTCCGTTTATTTTAGGACGTAAGGGCATACATAACCAATATACTTATTCCCTCTTTGTGATAGCAGCGGAACCTGCATAAAGATTATTCTTTATGCAGGTTCTGCTGTTTAATCGTTTACAAATAAATATCCTTGGGATACGATTGGCGAATGATGAATAATTCTCTATTGGAGGAATAAATATTTCATTGATTATATAGCGTTTTTCTCTTATTATAAATAAAGCATAAGTTTTTACCCCCTGTGCATATAAATGCACACATTATTATTAGAATTGAATACTCTATTCTAATTATGGTTATTTTGTATTTCTTTATAAATCTCATAATAACCAATACTGTCTAACTACAAGATGGAGAAAGCATAAAATGCTTTCTCCATCTTTCTTTAACATAAGTTTTTTATGTAGACTGATTGGATTTTGATTTGAAATTTATATTATGTGGGCTAATGAAAATAGAGACAGCAGTACATTTCGAAAAAAAGCAGGCGATTTTCCGTTTGACTGTAGCTTAATGATGAGTATATACCCACGATTTTTCTCAGGTCTTTTATTTTGCCTTGCATAATGTTGAACCGGTCACTGAATTCATAATATTCTGCAAGGGCATCATATACTTCGTTCGACTTTATACTGTGTTTGTCAAGTACCGGATGTTCAAAGATTCTGATACAGCTTAGGCTTTCAAATTCAAATCTCAGAATTTTAGCATGATGGTATAGGATTTTTTAGTAAATGTTAACAGACGTCCTTTCTGAAGCAAAATTACAAATTTTTCTGCGTTATCCAGCATAGTATTCAGCTGTGTTTCAAAGAAGGACATTTGTGTTGACCTTGCCAAAACGATGGATACAACGTGATCTATATTCTTGTCGTAATCAACCTTTATGGCAGTATTTTCCCACAGGCTGCAATTTAAATTTTCATCGATTATGATATTGTGACTTTCGTGATATTTGGGCATCAGGTTGTAGTTCATTTTTGATGTTATTGATTCTAAATACTTAAGGAAGCTGTAAATTTCTTTATCCATAAAATTGACAAAGGAAATACAGCCGTACTTGAAAAGATAAACGGCTTTTTCCTCGCTGTGGTATTTTAAAATTGCGTCAAGTTGATCGCCGGTTACCAATATATATTCATTCCATTTAAATTTCATATTGGTTTTAAGGAAGGCAGCAATCTTATCTAAAGGAAGAGAGGCTGCAACCTTGTAGCTTATAAAACGGACTGTCTTCATATTTACCAATTCCCCATCCAATCACTTTAATAAGTCTGCTACCATAAGGATTATTTCCACAAATATCAGGATAACTATCACCCACTCGACGAAAAGTCCTCTAATAGAATGACTTATTGACGAAAAACCGCTCAGTACATTGTTTAGTATGTCGGTTTTTTCTTTTAATGTTATATATCTGTCATTTAGTTCGAAAAATTCCGACATCATGTCATAAAGAGTTTTTGCGTCGCTGTTGGTCCAGGTGATATCCGGTTTGTCCAGTATCATTATGTAAGCTATGGTATTATACTCGTGACGTACAATTTTTGATGTAGTTTTTGCAATTTCTTTATTTCCGACGTTGAGTTTCCCTTTTTCCAGCTTGTCAATCATGGTTTCCAATTTATCCAAGATTGTGCTTAAGTGTTCTTCGGTTTTTTCTAAGGCCACTGACTTTGCAATAACAGTAGAAACAAGCTCAGGATAAAAAACTTCAAACTTAGGTACGGTCAGGTAACTGTCAGTGAGTTCTATTTCGGCATTTTCCGTAACTTGAAGTTCATAATCGTCGGAATACTGCTTGTAGTTTTCGACGTCAATATCAATCTTTTCTTTTTTCAAATATTCGATAAAAAGCTTTTCATCTTCGGAAGGAGAGTTTATAAAAACAATGCTTCCAAAAGAGAAAACGAGAATTTTCTGGCCTTCGGGAACGTCCTTGTTAAAAATCGAGGATAAAACATTTTCGTTGAGGACAAGAGGCTCTTCCCAAGTATATTTTTTAGGGATATTGCATTTGGCGGCAATCTTGTTCAGGTCTATTTCGTTTGTTACTGCATAGGCCTTAAAAACCATTTTATCCAAGCACAATCACCTTCAGTTTTAAATTTTAAACGTATTGCTAGTATTATTTCTTTTATAGATTGCTTAAAAATCAGTAACAATATCAGTGGTATAATATAACAAGAGGAAAGGCATTTAATTACAAAAGGAAATTCTTGTTACGACAATTATACCACAATAAAACAGCAATGAAAAGCAGATACTTTAAGTTGTTTATAAATTTTTCAAATAATACTATGATTGTACGGTAAATTATATGACAATTGATTTTTTGAAAGTGCTTTATGCAGAGCTTAAAAAGACGCAACGGCAAGGAATGTTGAAAAAAGAAGGATTTTTATATGTGTTTGTAGAAATTATAAAAAGGGTAATGCATACCTTAAAATGCAAGTTTTTCTTTATATCACAGGAGGGCAATGAATGATGAAAGTTGGAGAAATTGCATCTATTCGGCACTATTCCGGCAAGACATGGTTTAAAAGTGTAGTGCTTCAAGTTGAAAAGGATTTGCTGGTAGTAAAGCTTGTAAGGGAGTTTGCTGTGTTAAATTTCCTTGAAAATGACCCTGTTGTATTAGGTTATGAGGAAAATGATGAAGTATACATAGCAAGTTGTATTGTAGCCGGAATAGATCCTGATTGCAGCTATATAAAGTTGAAAATTGAAGCTGTAAGATCTCTAAAGGAGCAGCGGGAGTATGAAAGGTTTCCCGTGTCCTTTTATGCAAAGATTAGATGTGATGACTCTGACAAAATCAATGTTGCCACAATTAAGAATATGAGCTTTGACGGTCTGATGATTAACACCAATGCCGACTTCCCTTTGAAAAAGAACATCGAGGTCATAATATATCCGACATTTCAGGAAGTAAAAATAGACAATGATGTTGACAAGACCGTTATTTCTCTGAGGTCAGATATTGTGAGAAAGGAAGCATTTGCAAAGTATTTTGAATATGGACTCAAAATAACAAATATTGATGCCCAAAATCAAAATCTGATAAGGCTTTATCTTCAGAGTATAAAGGGCATGCAGACAGAGTTTTTAAAGGATCTGAAGAATAGCCTGTAATCAAAATTTTATTTCTTGTTGGGGTTGTAAAAAAACTTGCGGATAAATGGAACTTTGATGTGAATTGCACTTTCCGGGCAAAGCTCCTGACAGCAATAACACCTTATGCATCTTCTGTAAGTATATGTTGGAGCCTCCTTTTTGTTATTATTGCGCCAGCCAAAGCTTTGGTTTTACCGGACATACGTTTACACATACTCCGCATTTTATGCATTTGGGTTTTTTGATGTAAGGTTTCGGTACGATGGAATTTCTGAAAAACTGTATTACTCCGCCGGGCTTAAAGGCTTAACAGGCTCTCTTCTTACATCAAAGTCAGGGGTTATAAAGCTTTGAATATCATCTCCGACAATTTCAATTTCATTCTCATTATAGGTGCCAAGGCCCGATTCTTTTCCAAATACTATTGTAGGAACAAACTCAGGGTTTAGGTTTATCATCCTGCATACCGTAGCGTCCAAAGCAATTGGATCTGAGGATATAAGTATTGCGTTCATTTTTTTGGGAGTTCCGCCTCTAGGACCATTGCCTTCCATTGCCATGATTCCGTCCATGACAAAAAGACGCGGTTTTAAATAAACATTAAGGTCCACAAGCATTTTTGAAAAGTCGATCATGCTGGGGATTCGGGCATGAAACTCTCCTTTTAACGGCCCCGGTACGCATCCGAACTGGTTTTTCACACATCCTGTCATCCTGGCAAAACCATGGGTTTTCAGTTTGGGCAAACTAATTATGCCATTGCTCTCAAGGACACCGTTTGCTATTATGAATTTTTTATTTTGAATCGCGTTTTCGAAGAAAACTTCCTTCCCTTCCGAAAAATCTGCAAATTTAATTCCAAGTTCATTTGCGGCTTTTTCCAATCCTGCTTTTCTGGCAGCTGTTATGGGTTTGTGAATGCCTGGAGAATCACCGTAAGCAAGATTAGTTATTCCCGCTTCCATAAATAGTTCTGCCACGGCTTTAAATACAGAAGGATGAGTTGTGCTGCATCTTTCCGGAGGGTCTGCAGTAACAAGATTGGGTTTTAAGAGTATTTTTTCGTCGGGTGCTGCAAATTTATGTGGACCTCCAATAAGGTCAAGCCCCCTTTTTACAGCTGATTTAACTGCGTTGTAGTCATAGCTTTCACATCTGATTAAAGCCACTTTTGACATTTCTGTTAACCACCTTTTGATTTATTTTATAGTCTATACTAGCACATATTGATAAGAATTTAAAGGGGGACATAAAATGAAAAAAGCAAACAAGCGGTGTTACTTAAACACTACTTGTTTGCAGTTTTTTTACAAGACTATTTCTTACCTGATTTCTTGCCTGCTTTTTTATCCTGCTTCAACTCTTCGTATCTAGACTCAGTGTTTTCTCCCAATTGGTCATTTGCAAATTCGTATTTGCCCTGTGCTTCTTTGATATTGTTTTTTTGCTTGTTTTTGTTTTTAGCCATAATTTCACCTCCCGATTTTAGTTTTCCTGAATCGTAAAAAGTAATGCAGAAAAGTAAAAAAGAATTTTTAACATAACACAAAATAACCGAGTAAAATTATCCATTAAGGGAACTATATAGATTACGGCTTTAAAGTGTTAATATTTTGAAAAGCAAGCAAAGCTGATTCTTATATGGGTTGTAAGAACTCCAAAAGACAAAGATGTAAAAGCAATTTTTAATGAATGGTGTATAATTCTATGATATTATAAGTTGTATTAATGGAATTAAAGTACTATAATAATGTTAAAGCAATATACCTGTAAATTCAAATAAATATTTCGTTAACTATATAAACATTAATTTTCTACAAAAAAGAAACAGATGGGGTAGGATATGTATAAAAAAATCTTGGCGCGAATTCAATGCTTAATGGTAGTTATGTTGATTTTATGTTCCTTTGAAGGCTCGGTTTTTGGAGTCGCAGAAGCTCCGGAGATCAAGGCTCTTTCCGCTATTTTGATGGAAGAGCAGAGGGGGCAAATACTTTATGAAAAGAACCCAAGGGAAAAACTTCATATTTCATGTGCAAATAAAATTATGACCGGACTTATAGCTTTGGAAAAGATGCAAAATCAACTGAACACAAATGCCACTGTCAGTAAAAAGGCTGTTTCTGTTGAAGGGGCTGTGTTAAATCTTGAGGTTGGCGGCAAGTATCCGGTTGAAGACTTGATATATTCGGTTTTGCTGGGTTCTACCAATGACAGTGCCAATGTTCTGGCTGAGCATATAGGCGGAGATGAGAAGGGATTTGTTGAGCTTATGAACAAGAAGGCCAGAGAGCTTGAAATGGAGGATACTTATTTTACAAATCCCACGGGTTTGTATGATGAAAAACAATACACAACAGCTTATGATTTGGCTATCTTAATAAGATATGCCATAACAAAGTCCAATACCTTCAACGAGATTTTTTCATCCAAGGCCAGACCATGGGTTGACGGAACACAGATTTTGATAAACAGCAATGAGTTGTTTTGGAGCTATGATGGTGTTGACGGAGGAAAGACCGGTTATAATGAAAAAGACCGCCAAACAGCAATTACCACAGCCACAAGGAACGGCCAAAGGTTGATATGCATAGTGCTTGATTCGCCGGAAGAGAGCCTGTATGATGATTCGATAAAGCTTCTGGATTATGGTTTTTTAAACTTTAGGACAGGCATTTTGGTATCGATGGGACAGCCTTTGAAGAAGGTTACTGTTGGTGATAAAGTCATAGATTTGGTTAGTATAGGTGATTATTACTATACCTATCCCGCCGGGGAGAATTATATAAAAGATATTGAGTTTAAAGTTGCGGAAAACTTTACTCCTCCGGTATTAAAGAGTGACGTTTTAGGTATAGCAAAGTATTTTTTGGAGGATGGAACGGTTATTGAAGTAAGTCTCCATCCGGCTGTTGATGTTTATTCTTCGGTGGGGTGGTTTGAGTCATTGCTCAATCAGGTAAGGGAATATAGAGATATTGCCGTATTGCTGTGTATTCTTTTTGCAATAGAGATATTCATTATTATTTATCATATAGTAAGGTTGATAAAGAGGGCTTTTTCAAGGCTTGTTTACAAGTCGGGAGGCAATTAGTTTTGAGTTGTCTTATTTTTATTGACATATATTTGGCAATTTGATATAATGCAAAGGAAAAAGTTTTTGAAACTTTGCTATTTAGAGTTGTTCAAGGGGCAAAGGTCCTGGAATTTATTTTCAAGGACCATCCGATATAACGGATGTTGATGTTTTTGAATATAAGCGATAAATTAGACTGCATCCGTATTCAGAAAACCGGTCAGATAAATAATACAGACATTAGTTAATCATTTTATTTTCATTTGCATATAATGTATTAATCTTTAAAATGTATGAAGGTTAGAGGGTATAATACAAAAACTTAATATTTATAAGCGCTGAATCATTTTTGAGCGGGGGAACCACTTTTGGGGTGAATCTTAGCTATTGCTAAGTAGGGTTAACTCTTTCGATCCAAACCCGTCAGCTAACCTCGTAGGCGTTGATAGAGGAGTATGGGTATACTATTCATTTGCTGTGCTAATTAGGCCGCAGAAGCTTCTCTGCGGCCTTTGACGTGTATGGCAATATATTCCATTGGTGATTAATTCTAACAGATTGCCGGGTTAAAATGGAGAGGTTTTCAAAAAGCGCGTTTAATTTATTACAAATTAAGATGAAATGGGGGAATTAAGTTGATTAGAGTATGTCTGGTAGGACTGGGCAAGACAGGAAAGGAAATTGCGAAGGTTATTTTAGAACACGAAAACATGAAGTTGGTTTCCGTTGTATGCAGCTCTGGAAGCAAAAACTTGGGAAAATCACTGGACGATGTTATTGGGTGTAGCAATTCGGGAATAATCATTGATGGTGAAAAGAATTTAGAACAGGTAATATTTAAAACGAAACCCGATGTTTTGGTTGATTTTTCAACTCCGGCAGCAACTGTTAGAAACGCCAAGATATTCTCAAAGATGAAGGTCAATATAGTTGTTGGGACCACAGGATTTTCTGATTTTTCATTAAAAAAGTTGTTCGTACTTACAAGAAAATATCACAATGCAATTTGCTATGCACCTAATATAACTTTGGGTGTAAATGTACTTATGCTTTTGACCAATCTTGCTGCCAGTATCCTAAATAATTATGATTTCCAGATTACGGAGGTCCATCATAAGAAAAAGGTAGATATACCGTCGGGTACTGCAATTAAAATAGCAAGAGAGATTAAAAAGGGCCTCGATTCAGCAGGAGTTCGTGTTAGAGAAAGCACAATCCCCATAAATGCGGTTCGTGCCGGAGGCGTGGTTGGCAAACATGAGGTCATGATTGTCGGAGAAGACGATAAGATAGAAATAAGTCATGAGTCTTTTTCAAGAAGAGCTTTTGCATTGGGAGCAATAAAAGCCATTGAGTTTATCCATGACAAGGTAGGTTATTATGAAATGAATGACGTACTAAATCTACACAAAGTTCTTGAGGACTACCTTGAGAAAGAACAGAGCAAAAAGAAGAGGAAAATCAAAAACTTTAGAAGAGATGTTGAGGATTCGCCTGTGAATGTAGTGTAATATTTTTAGATAAAGGTTATTTTGAGTGAAATTTTGGATACGTATTATAGTTTTAATATATTGGCAATAATAACGGTGTCAATACATTTTTAATGAAGTGATGTAATTTTATATATGTTTGATATGTAAGCGGCGGGCTTTAGGTTCTAAAGCTTTATTTTTTTGCAGTAATTTGACTTTTGTAATTTTGTAATAATATAGTTTTTTTTGTATAAAAATAATATAGCAGGTACTATATTATTTTATGAGGAGTTTTGCAGCAGGTGATTATTATACGGTTACAGGGAAAAATAAGAAGCTATATTATGCTTGCAGTCACATTTTTAACGGGTGTGGCGTTTGTTATATACAGCGGCAGTTCGGCAAGTATGAGTATTGGAAATTATCAGAAAATAAAGATATTTTTGAAGCCAATGAAGCTAATTATGTTGAAGCTTACCAATATTATGATGATTATGATATTGATTTTTTTGAATATGATGTTGACTCATTATATGTTGAATCTGAATATCTTGAAGATATCGGAGAACCTTTTTATTACGAAGATTTAGAGTATGATTTTGAAAAAGACATCGAAGAATCGGCGGAAGACGAATATGCAGTTTTGAAAAGCAAGCTTCAAAAATATATTTCAAAATTCAAATGCCGTTTTGGAATATATTTATTGACCTTCATACCGGCAGAGAATTCGGAATTAACGATACAGAGGAATTTTTTGCTGCCAGTACTTTTAAAATACCTTTAAACTTGTATGTTTATGACAGTATAAGGGAAGGAAAGATTGATGCAGACACAGTTTTGGAGTATACCGAAGAAGATTTTGAAGGCGGCACAGGGGTTATTTGGAATAAAGAATCCTTCGGAAAGACTTTTACCGTAAGGGAGTTGCTTAGGCTTTCAATAGTATACAGTGATAATGTGGCAGTAAATATGCTGCTTCGGTGTGTGGGTAAAGCAAATGTCAAAAACTATATGCGGGAATTGGGCGGCATAAGGTTGATGACCGAAAAAACGTGTCTTGTCCTAAGGATATGGCACTATATCTGAAAAAGGTGTATGAACTTTCCGAGAACGGTGACCCTTTAGGCAAGGAGCTTGTCAAAAACATGATAAATACAAAGTTTTATGACCGGCTTCCTGTATTGCTTCCGAAGAACGTAAAAATCGCACACAAGACGGGAAACTATATTGGTGTTGTGCATGACGTCGGAATCGTTTATGCCGGAAGACCGTATATAATTGTGGTTATGACGAAAAATGTAAAAAATGAACAAACGGCCAATAAAGCAATAGCCAATATTTCTAAAACAGTTTACGATTATGTTGTGGCTCAATCGGAAAAAGATATTGATTAGTAGATTTGAGAACATTATACTTGTAAAACAAAATGGTATAAGGAAATATTTAGGACCTATTTCCTCTTTATATTATTAGAAGAGTATAAACAGAACTTTTAATGGCAACCCGGCTATCATTGTACCGATTTACAGTACTTTAGACCCTTGGCTTTGCGTCATTACCTTTCGGTAATTTTGCCTGTTTCATAAGTCTCTATTTATATCTCCTTATACCAAATATAAAGGGGAGTATAATGTACAATACTATTATATCAGAGATATCAAGTGATATACAAATTTGATATTTGAAAAAATAAACGGCTTATAGGTAAATGTTGCCGCTATTATCAAATTAGTTTCAAATTTCACCATTTTTCGACTCTTCTTTAAATTAGGTTATTTAGAAGACAAATAAAGAAAAACACTACTATGCAACAGGGGAGAATCGTTCCATACTAGTGTTTTCATGAGAAGTGAGTAATTATTTTATTGTCTTTTTAAAAGTTTTATTAATGATGAGTTTTATTACTAGATTCATATAAATTTTTATTCTACAAAATAAATTAAAATCCTTCTTTAAATAAAAAAAAATTAACTTATTTTATTCTAAAATTGCAAACTTTATGGCAAGTATTTCAATTATTGCATTATTTATTATCGGTCAAGGTATTTATCTGCACTCGAAAATATTATAAAATATAGCTTGGGAAATTGAATAAATGTTTGTTTAGGATAAACACTATATAGAATAGGATGTGAAATGGGATGAAGAGGTCTACAGTCAGGGTAATTGCATTTATTATGGTTTTGACATTTTTTATAACTTCGGTAGGTGTTATGACTGCGTCTATTTTTTTGGAAGGTAGTGATGTGAGTTATGGGAAAAATAATAAGTTCTTATATTTTTCCTCATCCTCCTTTGATTGTGCCTGAGATTGGCAAGGGCGATGAGAAAGGCGCTCAAAAGACTATAGAAGCTTGTGAAAAAGCAGCGGAGGAAATAAGAAAAGAAAAGCCTTCAACCATTATTCTTACAACTTCCCACGCCCCTTTGTTTGAGGATTATTTTTTCATAAATGACTATAAGACACTCAAGGGGGATTTTGGAAGGTTTGGAGCGCGTCAGGTAAAGCTTAGCTTTGAGAATAATTTTAAAATGGCGGAATCTATTATTGAATTTGCAAACGAGAAAGGCTTTGATGCCGGCGGAATTAATGAAGGTATAGGCAAGAGGTACGGTATTTCAGGAGAACTGGACCATGGAGCGCTGGTGCCTCTTTATTATATAAGCCGGGTATATTCCGATTTTAAGCTTGTTCATATTGCTATGTCCACTCTTACGCTGGAAGAGCATTACAAGTTCGGGATGTGCATAGGGCAAGCTGTCCGAAATTCGGATGAGAATGTGGTGTTTGTTTCAAGTGGAGATTTAGCGCATAAGCTGAAAAGTGACGGGCCTTATGGATACAACAAACATGCCGGAGAATTTGATGAACTGTTTGTTAAGAGCATTGAAAAAGACGATATTGACAGTATTCTTGATATTAATGACAAACTCCGGGATGAAGCTGCCGAGTGCGGACTTAGGTCCTTTGTGATAATGCTGGGGGCTCTGGATGGATATAGTGTAGATCCTAAGGTCTATTCATATGAAGGTCCATTTGGTGTAGGGTATATGGTCGCAAGAATTGGAGTCGGAGAAGAAGATACTTCCCGCAGAATAATCGAAAGGAGGATAAAGGGAAGAAGCAAGAGTGTTGATCCCTATGTTTCCCTTGCTAGAAAAGCCTTAGAAACTTATGTAAGGGAAGGAAAGGTCCTTGATGATTATGACGGTCTTCCGGAGGAAATGACAAAGGAGAGGGCGGGAACTTTCGTTTCCATAAAGAAGAAGGGAGAATTAAGAGGTTGTATCGGTACTATTGCGCCAACGAGGGAAAATATAGCAAAGGAAATAATTCATAATGCAATAAGCTCGGGTACTGCGGATCCAAGATTTTATCCTGTGAAGCCCTACGAGCTGGATGAACTTGATTATTCTGTTGATGTCTTGATGGAGCCCGAAGCTATTGATTCCATTGATAAACTGGATGTGTTAAGGTATGGGGTTATTGTAAGAGCTGGAAGAAGGACGGGGCTTCTGCTTCCAAACCTTGAGAATGTTGATACTCCAAAGCAGCAGGTGTCAATAGCACTTCAGAAGGCAGGTATAGGTCCAAACGAAGATTACACAATGGAAAGGTTCGAAGTTATAAGGCATAAATAAGGAGTGGTGATATGGAAGCAGCAAAGCCGGCAATGTTTTATAATAGAATGGAGGATTTAAAAGTACATTGCTATCTTTGCCCCCATAATTGCACGATAAATCCAGGAAGGTTTGGAGTGTGCAGAGCACGGAAAAATATAGACGGGGATTTGCATTCTTTAAACTATGGAAAAATTTCTTCCATTGCATTAGATCCTATAGAAAAGAAGCCTTTGTACAGATTTAAGGGTGGTTCGAAAATACTGTCGATAGGTACTTTTGGCTGCAATCTCAAATGTTCTTTTTGCCAGAATTGGGTGATTGCCCACGATGAGCCGAAACTTTACGATGTAACATCCGAAGACATTGTCAATAAAGCCAAGGAGCTTGTGCCTAAAGGCAATATTGGGATTGCATATACCTACAATGAACCTTCCGTGTGGTATGAGTTCGTGTATGATACGGCTGTACTTGCAAGAAAAGAAGGTCTTTCCAACGTTTTGGTGACTAACGGTTTTATAGGAAAGGAAGCTCTTTTGACGCTGCTTCCCTATATTGATGCTATGAATATCGATGTAAAGGCATATACAGCATCCTTCTACAAAGATATATGCGGGGGAGTGCTTAAGAATGTAAAGGAGACTGTGGAAATAGCGGCGAAAAAGTGTCATGTGGAAGTTACTACCCTTATTATTCCCACATTGAATGATGGTTGGAGGAAATTTCCCAGTTGGCAAAGTGGCTTTCGACCATATCTAAGGATATACCTCTGCACCTTTCAAGGTATTTTCCGAATTACAAGGTGCAGGATATTCCGCCAACTCCAAAGGAGACACTGTATAAGGCGCGGGAAGAGGCACAAAAATATCTTGATTATGTTTATCTTGGAAATGTATAGTAAAATAATATTTTTGTAATAAATTATTAATTATTTTTTAATTTAAAAAACTTACATTTATTTAGAAATAAGTTATAATTTTTAATAAGAAGTTTTTAACCTTGGCATGCAGAGTGGGGTTTTCAAATGAGTTTTTTAGCAGGAGTAAATTTTTGGGACATTTTAATAAATTTATCTACAAATTTAGATATTAAGAATCCGTGGGATTTAATAAAGACGATTATAGATATCGGTATAGTATCTTTTGTAATATACAAATTGATTGAGCTGATAAGAGAAACCCGGGCATGGCAGCTCATTAAAGGTATTCTTGTTATTGTGTTTGCAGCAAGAGTAAGCCAGTTGTTGGGTTTTAAAACCCTCTCCTTTTTACTGAGGCTTACTATAGAGTATATGGCTATAATACTTGTGGTGCTGTTTCAGCCGGAGTTTAGAAGAGGGCTGGAGCAACTGGGAAGGAGCAGGTTCCGAAACCTTTTTAGCTTTGAGGAAGAGGACAGAACCATTAAAGTAAAATCGTTGATTGAGGAAATAATAAAGGCTGTTACAGAAATGTCAAGAACCTTTACAGGAGCACTTATTGTAATAGAAAGAGAGACAAAGTTGGGGGAGATTATCAACTCGGGGATTAATCTGGATTCAAGCGTTACTTCCGAGCTTTTGATAAATATTTTTACACCGAATACACCTTTACATGACGGCGCAGTTGTAATCAGGGACAACAAGATAAAAGCTGCAGCATGCTTTTTGCCTCTTACGGAGAATCCGAATCTCAGCAAGGAGCTGGGGACAAGGCACAGGGCTGCACTGGGCATAAGTGAAGTTTCGGATTCAATTGTTGTGGTGGTTTCGGAAGAGTCCGGAAGAATTTCCGTTGCTCTAAACGGCGGGCTTACCAGGAATTTGACTTCGGATACCTTGAGAAAGGCACTAAGTAAAAATCTTTTAGATAAAGCGAATCCGAGCAAGAAACTGGGGATATGGAAGGTGAAGGCCAAATGAATGAATTGTTAAAGAGGGATCTGACATTAAAGATAGTATCCGTATTTTTTGCCATATTTCTCTGGTTTGTTGTTTTGGACAGTTCCAATCCGGTAACTTGGATTGAATTAAATGTTCCATTAAAAATCGAAAACGAAAGTTCACTTAGAGAAAAGGGAATAATGATAAAGAACGAAAACTTTCCGAGGAATGTTTCTGTGAGTTTGAAAGGGAGGAAGAACACTTTTAACAATATAGGTCTTAATGACATTGAGGCAATTGTTGACCTTTCAAAGGTAGAGGACGTTAATACTCAATTTTTGTATGTTAATGTTTATACAAATAAAGACGGGGTGTCTTTTCAGGGAGTAACGCCCAGGGTTGTAGAAATAGAACTGGAAAAGCTGGGAGAAAATCCTTTCCCTGTAAAGGTGGTTCCCACTGGAAAACCGAAGGAAGGTTATAAAGTAGTAAGGTCAAATGCAATACCGGCGACGGTTTCGATTGAAGCCCCGGATGAAATAATAAATTCCATCGGTGAAGTCAGGGCTTATGTTGATGTGGACAATCTTAGTAATGACATTATTGTAAATAAGGAGTGCTTGGTTTACAACAAGGAAGGCGAGAAAATAGCCGAGTTGGATAAAAAGATAAGTGTCGATATCAGCATTGAGATTGCAAAAGAAGTGCCTATAGTTCCGGCTGTAAGGGGAAGACCGGCAAAGAACTACACCGACGGCATACACAGAGTTGTACCGGAAAAGGCATGGATTTCGGGGTCTTCTGAGATTATTGACCAGATTGACAATTTAAAAACTGAGCCTATTGATATCGATAATATTTCAGAGAGTATGACTAAAATTGTAAATCTTGCTCTGCCGGAGGGGGTTCGTCTTGTCGATACTCCAAGAAGTGTTTATGTGGATGTGGTAATAGAGGAGCTGGCAGAAAGAGAATTTGTTTTTGGCAAGGAAAGCATTGAATTTGATAATACAGCAAGGAATAATTCATTTAGGTATGAAGTTTTGGATGAAATTATAAAAATAACACTGACCGGTACCAGACAGGAGCTAAATAAAATTGCGCCTGAAAGTCTGAGACTGAGTGTTGATGTAAACGGGCTGTCGGAAGGGGAGTATAAGAGGCCGATTAATGTAGTTCTTCCCGATACCGTAAAGCTTGTTGAAAACTATGATGTTAAAATTAGTGTAAAAAGAAACTGACAATTACAGCTTATGAGGTGCAAATGAAGTTAATTGTTCGCAATTTAAAGCTTTCATTAGATGACGATATAGATGTTTTAAAAAGATTTGTTTCAAAAAAAATAAAAGTAAATGAGAAGGATTTTAAGAACTTCAGGATAGTAAAAGAGTCTATTGATGCGAGGAAAAGACCTTTTATCAATCTTGTCTATTCTGTGACACTTGAAATTGAAGGCAAAATAAAGATAAAAGAAAGCGCAGATGTCGGGATCTTAGAGCAAGAACCGGAAAAGGTTTTGGTTCCCGGAAATATAAAGCTAAAAAACAGACCCGTGGTCATAGGTACAGGTCCTGCAGGTCTGTTTGCAGGGCTAGTTTTGGCTCAAAACGGCTATAGGCCGTTGATTCTGGAACGGGGTGAGTGTGTAGAAAAGCGCACCCAAGCTGTTGACAGGTATTGGGCGACCGGTGAGCTGGATCCGGAAACCAATGTACAGTTTGGAGAAGGTGGTGCGGGAACTTTTTCTGACGGAAAGCTTACCACAAGAATAAATGACAGGCGCTGCAGTACTGTACTGGAAGAATTCTATAAATCCGGGGCTCATGAAGAAATTCTGTACAAGGCAAAGCCCCATATAGGCTCTGATGTATTAAAAAAAGTAGTCTCAAATATGCGCAACAGGATTATTGAATATGGCGGGGAAGTTAGGTTTAATTCAAAGGTCACATCAATAATTGTTAAAAATGCAAGCTTAGCAGGAATTGTGGTAAATGACAGTGACGAAATACCTTGTGAGGTTGCAGTTCTTGCAATAGGCCATAGTGCAAGGGACACTTTCAAAATGCTTCTTGATAAAGGTGTTGGATTTGTACAAAAACCCTTTTCTATAGGAGTCAGAATAGAACATCCCCAGGAAATGATTGACAGAGCCCAGTATGGAGAAGCTGCAGGGCATCCCAAACTTGGAGCTGCAGATTATCAGCTGTTTCAGAAAATTGGAGACAGGACAGTATATTCTTTTTGCATGTGTCCTGGAGGCATTGTTGTGGCATCGGCCTCAGAGCCGGGTATGATTGTGACAAATGGAATGAGTGAATTTGCTAGGGACAGGGAAAATGCCAACAGCGCCCTTGTGGTATCGGTGGAACCGGGGGATTTTGGAAGCGACCATCCCCTTGCCGGCATTGATTTTCAAAGGAAGTGGGAAAGACTGGCTTTCGATGCGGGAGGTTCCTGCAATTGGGCACCGATACAGCGGCTTGGAGACTTTATAGAGGGAAGAAAATCAACATCCTTAGGGATAGTCAAACCAAGTTATACCGGGGGAACAAATCTTACCGATATTCATTCATGTCTTCCGGCTTTTGTGACGGATTCCATGAAGAAAGCCATACCTTATTTTGATTCAAAAATAAAAGGTTTTGGCATGAAGGATGCTGTGATTACAGGAGTGGAGACCAGAACTTCGTCGCCGGTCAGAATTCCAAGAGGCGATACTCTTGAAGCAATCGGCATAAAAGGTTTGTATCCTGCAGGAGAGGGCGCAGGATATGCCGGCGGAATTGTCAGTGCAGCGGTTGACGGCATTAGAATAGCCGAGAGAATAATAAGCACTTATTCATATTAGTAGCAATATGTGAATAATATATTAGTACACTGACTGAAGTTATTAAATTTTGAATG
>NZ_BAVR01000049.1 GCF_000521465.1 Acetivibrio straminisolvens JCM 21531 | reverse complement strand
ATTTTAATATATTATTATAAACCTAAAAAATGATTTCCTAAATAAAAATTCGATTTTTCAATTTATTATGCTTAACACTTTTCTAAAATCTTTGCTTTTTCTTTACTTATACTTTACCTTGGCAATATAGATGAGGGGATTCAGGTGCAAAAAACAAGCCCCGGATCCCCAAAAACAGTTAATCAATATCGCTTTTTTGCTTTACGCCAAATTAATAATAGATCGCCCACGGATTGCTGCGGTCCACTCTAGTCGGTATCCCATGTAAATTCATCATCGGACATATGGTTATTTTTAAGATACCATGCTCCCAAAGCAGCGGTTTCATCCGCATATCTTACAATCCATGCTTCATCCGCACCGTCAATCCAACCTGTATTAAATCCCATCAAGCCATGACGGGCTATATCCTTGCCGCTGTATTTCTCTTGGGCAAGTCTTGCAAAGTGCAAAAAGTGCCTGATTCCCATATGTACCGATATACCGACATCATAGAAATTGTAGTCTGTAAAATCGTATTGGTACATCTCCGGGACATTATGCTCCGGCATATAGTTTGGATCCGCATTTGCATAGGCCGTCTCAGCTGTCTGCAAAGGTCCGAAAGCATGAGCAGCTCCGCTTCCCGTCTCAGTTGCCGCCCTAAATGTAGACTCTCTGGTAGCCATTCCAAAGAAAAACGCATACGCTACTTCTTTATTCTTAAATCCGCATACATTTCTGATAACGTCCCAGTGCTCATCCACCTGCTTTTTTATAATGGCTTTAATTTCACTAACTTTTAGCGTTGAAGCTTTTGAAATCAGTTCCTGTTTTGAAGTTCCGGGAGGAAAATATCCGTCACCGTAATTGCCCGTTTGAGTGCTTGTAGGAGTAGGGCTAGCCTGCGTTGGTGTAGGCGTTGGTGTAAAGTTGGCGTTGGTGTAGGTGTTGGTGTAAATGTAGGTGCCGGAGTGTTAGAATTCTTCGGAAACTCATTAATCATACGAAGCAAATACCTTTTTAAATAATTATAGTCAGTACTGTTGATAACATTGTCTCCATTTACATCTCCAACCCACATGTCATCGTCAGCAGGAAAGTCTGTAATAAAACGAAGAATATACCTCTTCATAAGCGAATAATCGCTGCTGTTGATAACACCGTCTGCATTTACATCACCAATAGCCGTCTGACTCCAAGCATAAACATCGGAATATCCTCTAAAAAACAGTTCGCCAAAGCATAAAAATTGAAAAGTTACAATTGATAGTACAATAAAAGTACTTAAAATCTTCTTTTTCACAATATACCCCCTTACAGTTATAAAAAAACAAATCGGCTCAATAAAATCGGTCCTTTAAATAATCAAGTAAAGTATAAATTTGCTTGTTGTGCCAACTTTTTTTCGATTATATTGTATCACAGATTTAAAATCATGTTCAACCCTTATATTAAAAGGAGTCAGACTTGCATCCGACTCCTTTTCACCCATATCTCAACTATCAAATAATATTTGTTCTTTAATGCTGTTAAAAGTCATCAAATAACATTTTTCTATAGCCTCAAAATCCATATTGGGTATGTAATAGCTCTCCAAGATGTCATGAATTGCTTTTGCTTTGCCAATTGTCTTTATAGCTGTGTCCAGCAACATATCAAAATTCTTTTTGTTATATTTCACAGTGTCCTGATATTTTCCCAATTCTAAAGTATTCAAATATTCATCAAGGTTAAACTCTACCGAATTTTTTACATTGGCGCTGTGATAATTATTGGACGTTGTTATAGAAACGTCCAAATCAGGTATTATAAGATGCTCCAGTTTATACGGATTTAATGCACAGTAGAAGGACTCCACATCATAACCTCTTTCCACAGCCGCTTCCTTAACCTTTTGAATCACTCTTTCAGTCCCGGTTCCCTGCATACCTTTAAGTACATATACCTTACTCGTATTAATCAATGTATCAAGATAGTTTACGAGTCCATTTGGAGTAATCGCACTCGCAAAAAGTTTTCTATCCTTGCCGGGACGGTCTGCAATGTCCCTGTCTCCCAAAATCTCATTTTTCAACTTTTCGGAAAGTTTTCTTACCTTTGCATCATCAACACACCAGCTTACTATTTCCACATTATCCTCATATATAGAATATGCTGCCTTTATGTACCTGTATGCCCTTCTAAACGTTCTTCCCACTTCTTTATTGGCTTTAAGAATGTCTTCCTTGTGTTTTTTTAACTCCTCATTATTCCAGAAATCTCCCAGATTTATTATCTCATCTACCGCTCCAGGATTTTTAGGGTCCACAACATGGGGTGCAGTCCCATCAAGAAGAGCTACTTTCAGGGATGGTATGACCACACCGTCAAGGCTGTTGTTGTCACTTGAACAGTGCATTAACTCTATATCATATCCCAATTCCAGCATTTCTTCTCCAACTCTTTTCATAAATGTCGACTTTCCGACACCGGGGCCGCCTTTAATGCATATAATTCTATTAGCCTCTTCCTGACTCAATATATAATCATAGTAGCTGAAAAATCCCTGTGATGTATTACCTCCCGGAAACATATGCCTTATTCTGCCTTTTGACATGCAAAGTCCCTCCATTCAAATTGATTTTCTCAAATATTTTGCGTAACCCATTAATAAGATATGCAAAAAAACCTATTTGTGTTTAGGACATAAGATAAATAAAAAGAAGGCTACCTTTGAAATAGGCAGCCTTCTTTTTTATAATTTAGTTTGCATTTATATCGGAATAGAAGGAATTGAACGAAGCAAATATCTCTTTAGAATTGAATAATCCGTTGAATTTACTTTATCGTCTCCATTCAGGTCAGCCGCTTTTATCGGCACATTTAATTCATTAATCTCCTTAAAGATATATCTCTTCATCAAAGTCAGGTCTGATGAATTAACCTTGCGGTCTCCATTCAAGTCACCGTACGTGAACTCCGGTGTTTGAGTAGGTGTAGGTGTAGGCTGTGGTGTAGGTGAAACTTGAGGTGTCGTTCCGTCCGGCTCAATTCCTCCCACCAGAACACCGGCATCATAAACACATATATTGTTGTTTCTTGCAGGTGTTCCGGTATAATTGCTCTCTTCAATACGCAGTTCCTGATAGCTCCAGTCGTCTGTCGGATTCCAATTGTTGCCCCAAGCATATGTACCCAATGCAAACTGATACTTTTTGTTGGAATTTGCAATCGGAAATCCTTCCCAAGATACTTCAACATAGTAGATATTATCTTTATAATGATGCGGACCTGTAAGCGTAGCCGCATAATCCGTCTCTGCTGCAGTTTGATCGTAAAGTTGTCTCAATTCAATCATATTTGGTTCAAGGGATGACATTCCGGTAGCATCGAAGAAGTATCTAACTGAAATATTCTTTGATGGTTTTCTTGCATCCGAACGTACATACAAAGTAACCTCAGTTGCTTTCGGTCCGTCACTTTGCACTATATCAACACCAAATGCTTCCACCCAATATGAAGAACCTCCGTTTTCAGGATCGGATATCTCAACTTTTGGCGGAAAATCAGGTGTAATCTCCATGGAAGGGTCTCCAAAATATCTGTATAGACCTGCACATGCACCGACAAACGCAGCATTGTAGTCTATCGTTACTTCGTTGTAAACCCAGTCTGATGTAACATCTATATGCTCATCATCCGCACCCGGTCCGCCAACCAATGCACCGTACAATACAAATTTGTGAGGATCGGGATCTTCACACTTTGACAAGCCTGATGCTGCTCTATGGTGCGGGAATTTTACGGAATTTTCACTGTATCCTACAATGTAGCAGCGGTTAAGAGGATTATTTCCCATAAGATATTGCATTTGCGATTTTGCCCACTCACTATATTTTGATGGAGCATCCCCGTGATGCTTGTCATATACAAGGGCTACAAACTGTGTAGCGGTATTGTATCTTGCAGAACCCCATTTATTAAGGAATGCGTATCCGCCAGGCGTAATTTGAACACTCTTGCCATTCATCCAGTTGTCGACCAACTTTGCAACTTCACTCCAGAAATCTATCGGCTCATAAGGACTTTTGTTGGCAGCTTTTCTGAATCTATTTTCAAATTCTTCGCTGTCTTTATCGTACAGGTCGTCTATTTGGCCCATAATACATGCCGTACCTGCCCAAACGTCATTCCAGCAGTGCGTCCAGCAGGAAGGTGCATAATAGTCATAGTACTTAAATAGTTCATCCAGATAATGATCATCCTGGGTTGCCAAATAAAGCCATGCGGCAGCCCAACAGTAGTCATCCTGCCATTTTGAAGAAGTATAATATCCCTTAGGACCATCAGCGTTAACTTCTTTATCATTTTTTTCGGCAAAGTCAAACAAAGCTTTTGCATAGTCAAGACTCTTTTGTGCATATTCAGGGTCTGTATCTTTGAAGTTAAAGTAGTTTACTGCAAGGGAAGCTGCCGCTGCCGACACGCAATCTGTGGAAGGCAAGTCTTTAGTAGCAAACCATCCTCTACGGAACATTTCATCAATTTCAGGCGGATTCCAGTAAGCATGGTCAATATCTCCGTCACCCACTTGATAACAAAATGCAACTACATTACCGTCTTTATCCCTGAAAGTACATCTCATGAAATAATCATTAAAATAACGTAAAATTGTCTCTGCATGCTCTGCCTGTCCAGTTGCTTCATACTGTTCTCTGAATTCATAATATCCCCAACCCACTGTAGAAGCAGAATAGGCTTCGGGCATACCGAACTTCACATGGTCACCGGCATCGTGAAAACCGCCGGAAACATCAACTTTACCGTCTCCGTCAGGGTCAAGTATGCTGATGTTGCTTCTGATAAAAGCATCCGACATATTGGTGTTTACAGAATCAAGCGGAAGCTCCTCATCATAAACATGGCAGTTACCTCTCCAGTTGTACTGTCCGTTTTCTTCAACCCCGGTTCCGCACATGTTTGCATCGTAAAAATACATGGAATACTGCAATGCCTTGGCATAGTTGTATTCCAAGTCTGCAGCACTGATATTGATAGTGCCGGCAGGAAGAACAGTCAAAGCAAGAATAATAAGACTAACTATTAATGCTTTTGTTCTTTTTGACACTATTTTTTTCTCTCTCATATTTTCCCATCCTTTCTAAAAATATTAACGAAAATTTCAAAGCATTAAAGCCTATTGCGGTACACTTAAATTTGAATATACACCTCCTGTTTGGTTTATAATATTTATGATCAAAAACCAAAAATCAACTTTTTTTAATAGGCAAACCGCTAATATTATATATTTTCGAAATACTTCAACAAAATAGGACTCATTATCCAGGAAAAGATTTGGCACGAAAAGAAAAACGAATTGTCTACAGCCTTAATTTGAACTTGAATAAAATGCTTATCGTATGATATTTGTCTATACCTTGGCAGAAGTGGTTTGGCATTAATTGTTGCAACGCATAAGTATTACTATTAACTAAAACTACACTTTTCCCTTCTATATTCTTCTATATTTATATTACTATATTTTAATTCTCTTTACAATTGATTTATTTATCTTGGTATATAGAAAATCCAAACCTTTAATCAAACATGGCGTTGAAAATTATGGAATCATAGTGTAAAATTAATAGCAAATATTATAAACTTTTTGCATTGAAAGGGGATAAAAGATTATGAAAGCAAAAAAAGTCATAGCATCTTTATTGATTCTCGGCATTTTCCTATGTTCTTTTATGACTGTAACTCCTGTTTTTGCTCAGGATAATAATTTACCTGAAAGCGTTGTTTACAGTATGTATGATGCCAGAAACAACAATAATTTTAATCAATTTATCAGTAGTTTCTATTTGGCAGATATGCTACCCGAAAACGATATTGAAACTCTTAAACAGACCTTTTACAACGAAAGAATCGAATTCACAATCGAGCCTTTAGAGCATATTTACGGAAGTAGAGTTGCAGAATTTACATACATAGAGATTGTAAAAATAAGAAATAACAGCAATAGATTTGCAATCTCCACCAATAAGATTACCGCATCTCTTGTAAAAATAGACTCCGAATGGAAAATACTTATGCTCGATTACATCGAAAGTTACCCCTTTAGTATTCCTCAAGACATCGTGACCACATTCTACAATGCCCGAAATAACAAGGATTTCGATACATATATCAATTGCTTCTATTATGCAGATTTACTGAGCGAATCAGACTTAGAGTCATTTAGATTTCCTTACTTTGTAGATTCTTCCTATACATACGAATCGGAAATCGAACCGATTAGTTTGTCTGTTACGGACTCAAACAATGTAGAATTCAAATACTATGAACTTCAAACAATTACAACCGATAAAACAAAACTACTTCGAAAAACTGAATTCACAGCATATCTGAAAAAGAAAAATAACGAATGGAAAATTGAATACTTTGATTTAGGTTCTGACGAAATTACCATTTTGGAACGATATTAATATGCCGTTTTTGAAGCTAAAGGGCAGCTGCAAAGCCGCCCTTTTAGTTTGCTTTCTAAAGATACACAACAAGTTTTCCCATTTAACTATACCTTAGGCAAAATCACATTGTTAAAAAATTCCTCTGCTGCCTCAGGCAAAACCCCAAAAATCTCATTATTGATCTCTATGGCAACTCCGGCCTTCTGACACTGCTTCATACAAAAGGTTGCTTTAATATCAATTCTGTCATGCAAAGCTTTTTCTTCAATAAGATGCTGAAATTCATTAATAATATTATAAGAACCCTTCAAGTGGCACGAGCTTCCGACACATATTTTTATCTCCAGCATACTACTTTGCCTCCTTTTTTGAAGCATAATCAACATGAAGAAGTTCATGAACCCTGCCCTTTAAAATGCCTTTATAAAGTGTCATCATAAGTGGATTTTCTTCAGAGGACTTGATATTGCATAGTTTGTCGGCACTATACAACCCCTTGCCCCGCTTTTCTCTTTCCTCGCTCTGAACGAAGGGCTGTCCACCCCCATTTATACATCCACCCGGACATGCCATAACTTCAACAAGATCATAGTGTTCACCGGATTTGATTCTTTCAATCAAATCGCTGGCATTTTTAAGTCCGCTAACCACAGCAATTCTGAGCTTTCTGTCGCCATACATCACCGAAGCTTCTTTTACTCCCTTCATTCCCCGAACACCGGTGTAGGCCAGTGACCTAAAGGAAGTTGGAGATTTGTCGGAAACCACTCTTCTTAAAACCGCTTCAGTAACGCCTCCGGTAACACCAAAAATTACGCCGGCCCCGGTATATGTTCCAAAGGGCATATCGATTGCCTCAGGCTCCAGTTCTGAAAATACTATTCCCGATTCTTTGATCATTTGAATAAGCTCCTGCGTTGTAAGTACATAATCAACATTGGACACCCCATTAACTTTAAACTCTTCGCGGGCCGCTTCAAATTTCTTTGCTGTACAAGGCATAACAGCAACATGCACCAACCGCTTGCTGGAAGTTGAATATTCCTCTTTTATTATAGAAGCGAACATCTGCATCGGTGAACGGCATGTGGAAACGTGGGGCAAAAGCTCAGGATAGAATTTCTCGCAGTAGTTTACCCACGCAGGACAACATGATGTAAAAAGGGGCATATCATTTTTTCCCTCTTTAATACGTTTTAGCAATTCCGCCGATTCTTCCAAAACAGTCAAATCCGCTCCGGTTGATGTATCAAATATATCGTCAAATCCCATACGCCGCAGAGCTGCCACAATTTTACCTATGGCATTTTCCCCGTCGTTTAAGCCCAGCTCCTTCCCTAAAGCAACGCGGACAGCAGGAGCTATCTGCACCGATACCCTGGTGTTTTTATCATAGATTTCTTTCCATACTTTCCGTGTATCATCTTTTACAACAATTGCGCCGGTGGGACATGCCAACGCACATTGTCCGCAGCCCACACAACTTGACTGGGCAATGGGTTTGTCAAATACAGTACTGATTGTCATTTTAGAACCTCTGTACGCAAAATCAATAGCCCCTACATTCTGTACTTCACTGCATACACGGACACAGTCCCCGCAAAGAATGCACTTGCTTTTGTCTTTCGTTATGCAAAGCGAAGAATCGTCCACATCCGGCTCCGGTGAAGTATTGGGGAAACGAATACGGCTTATATTGTACCTCATTGCAAGGTCCTGCAATTTGCACTTTCCGTTATTATTGCAGGTTGTGCAATCACGGCAGTGATTGGCAAGCAAAAGTTCCAAAATCATTTTACGGTACTTTTGAAGTCTTTCTGTGTTTGTTTTTATACTCGTACCGGCCTTCGGAGGAGTGGAACATGCAGCGTCCAATCCTCCCCATTCATTTTCAACCATACACATACGGCAGGCACCGTAAATCGACAATTCGGAATGATAGCAGAAGGTAGGAAGCTTTATGCCTGCTTTTCGAATAAGCTCTAGAAGGTTTTTTTCTCCGTTTATCTCAACAGGAATCCCGTCTATCATTATATACTCTTTATTATCCATCTCTTCAGCCCTCCAATATTGCGTGGAATGCACAAGTTTCAATACATGCACCGCACTTAATACATTTGCTCTGATCTATAACAAAAGGTTCTTTTACCTTTCCCGTTATAGCACCCACAGGACAACTCCTTGCACATTTTGAACAGCCTTTGCACAAAGAAGCATCAATTATAATGTTTTTTAGCTTCTGGCAGTTGCCCGTAGGACATTTCTTATCATAAATATGGGCTTCATATTCTTCCCTAAAGTTCTTAATTGTGCTTACAACCGGAAACGCCGCAGCTTTTCCAAGTCCGCAAAGCGCCGTTGCCGAGATTGTGTCCGCCAACTCCAAAAGAAGCTCTATGTCACCGTCTTGACCGTTTCCTTCAACAATTCTTTCCAAGACCTCCAGCATTCTTTTTGTACCTTCGCGGCAGGGTACACATTTTCCACAAGACTCATTCTGGGTAAAATTCATAAAGAAACGTGCAACTTCAACCATACAGGTATTGTTGTCCATTACAACCAGCCCACCGGAACCAATCATTGCACCGGCTTTTTTGAGCGAATCAAAATCCAGCGGAAGGTCTAGATCCTTTTTCGACAGGCATCCACCTGACGGGCCGCCAATTTGCACGGCTTTAAAATCTGCTCCTCCCCTCATGCCTCCTCCGATATCAAATATCACATCTCGCAAAGTTGTACCCATGGGAACTTCTATCAGACCTGTATTTTCTATATTTCCCGTCAGCGCAAAGGCTTTTGTTCCGGGGCTTTTTTCCGTTCCGATGGATTTATACCAACAAGCTCCGTTTCTGATTATAAGAGGAACGTTGGCAAAGGTTTCAACATTGTTTAAAACCGTTGGCATGTCAAACAAGCCTTGCTCCACAGTTCTCGGAGGCTTTACCCTGGGCATGCCTCGTTTTCCTTCAATCGACGCCGTAAGTGCGCTTCCCTCACCGCAAACAAATGCACCTGCACCACGGTTTATATGAATATTGAAACTAAAACCGCTTCCTAATATGTTTTCTCCAAGCAATCCATACTCTTTTGCCTGCTCAATAGCCTTTTTTAGCCTCGATACTGCCAAGGGATATTCGGCACGCACATAAATATAGCCCTCCGAAGCTCCGCAAGCAATACCGGCAATTATCATTCCTTCAAGCATTCTGTGAGGGTCACCCTCCATAATGCTTCTGTCCATAAATGCTCCCGGGTCTCCTTCATCTCCGTTGCACACAACATACTTTTGCTTTGTATTCTGCCTTTTTACTTGTGCCCATTTGCGTCCTGCCGGAAATCCTCCTCCACCGCGTCCGCAAGATTGGCTTCTGAAATTTCATTTATAATATCATCGCTGCTCATGTCAAACAACGCCTTTTCCAAAGCACAATATCCTCCGGTTGCAATGTACTCGGTTATAGATGTAGAATCGATTTGACCGCAATGTTCCAATACGAGACGGGTCTGCTTCTTGTAAAAGGGAATTTCATCCTGTTTTTTGTATACAATCCCGTTTTGATTATAGGCCAGCCTCTCAATATGTTCCCCCGCAACTATCGTTTTATCCACAATCTCTTCACAATCTTCGGGCTTCACCTTTGTATATAAATAACCTTCGGGTTCGATTCTAACAAGAGGCCCCATTTCACAAAAGCCATGACAGCCGCTTTTCTTCATTCCTATAGTATTTTCATGGGGTTCTTCTTGCAATTCAACTTGGCAATTCATTCCCCTCTTTGAAACCAACTCCGAGAGCCGCTCGAAAATCTCAAGGGAACCACCGGATACACATCCCGTACCTGCACAAACAAGTATTCTCTTTTTTTCTGTCATAAGGTTTCTTGAGTACATTTCCCTAACCCTTTGCAATTCTTCTCTACTACTAATCATCGGCATTTCCCTCCCTCAATTGTTTTATGAGTTCTGAGGCTTTATCGGGAGTCATTTCGGCATATACCTTGTCGTTTACCGTTATTACCGGAGCAAGACCGCATGCTCCAAGACAAGATACCGTTTCAACCGTAAACATCAAATCATCCGTTGTAGGCTTGGTACCGGAAAGACCCAATTCTTTTCTAAGACGCTCTATAATCGGAATTGATTTTCTTACATGGCATGCCGTTCCGTCGCAAACTTTTATTATATATTTGCCCTTTGGTTCCAAAGAAAAGTTTTCATAAAAGGTTGCAACACTAAATATTCTGGCTTCACTTACTTTAAGTTTTTCTGAAAGATACGGAAAGACTTCTTTTGGGATATAATGATATTCTTCCTGAATACTTTGGAGTATGGCAATGATCGCAGTCTCAGAAATACCGTGTTCGGTCAAAATACCGTCAACCACACTGTAATCAAAAGTTTCACTCATTGTTATTCACCTCAAAAATAGCTAAGATTTATTGTTTTGCCCATTAGCTTAAGCATCTTTGAAAGTTCTTCCACCAACTGCATTTTAATGTTAAATCCTATAGGAAGATTGGGATTCTGGTGGGCAGGATTGATAGCCCTTCCAACATAGAAATTGATATCCGTTGCTTCTTCAAAAAGCATTCTTGCTATCATCGAAGCACCGTCATTTTTGTTATGCCACTCGTTATAAAAAATGTTTTTTCCGATACAATCCTTTGCATATTCCAGAACCCGGCTTATTGTCAATACGCCCTCTGTTACGAGGTCGACCCCCTCAATTTTTGCAATGGGCGGAATTCTGGGGTCGATATAATCAATGGTTGTCTCAAGCTGCCTGCCCAAAAACTGTGCAGCAAGCGTTGATGTGGTACCGCCGCATACAATATGTCTTCCCTGCTTTGCAAAAAACAAAGACATCATATTATGAACATCATCAGGGTTTTGCGGAGGACCAAACATTAGGTTAACTACTTGTCTTTTTCTAATTTTAACTGTTGCAATAGTCGTATCGTCTCCCGGCATATTTGCATATAAATTATTGCATGTGTCAACTAATAGAGATGTAATGGCATTAGCAGAAAGACTGTTTTCATAATGGGATTCAATAAACTCAATAATATTTTCCCTCTGCCAGCCATAGTTTAAAGTCTGGCCGACTCCCGCATAAATTGCCCCGTCACTCATTGCAACAAATACATCATCACAATTTAACCTTATCTTGGATTCTACAATTTTTTTGCCGGATATTATTTTGGTCTGTGTGGGATAATCATACTTTTTGCCGTCACGTAAGAGTATTACCAAAGGATTGTCATACTGAATTATTTCTGCGTAGGTGTTGTTGCTAATCCTAATTATAGTAAATGTTGAATAGGCAATACCTCTGACTTTGCAAACCGGAAGGGTTGACATAATCGTAGCAACACACTCTTCTATGCTCATATGTGCCGCAATCATTGTTGAAATAATTTTTGAAGTTAGAGTGGATAAGATGTTGGCCTTGACGCCACTACCCAGGCCATCGGCCAAAACCAGAATCGTGGTGTCGTCATCTTTTACAACTTGTATCATATCACCACACAGTTGCTCCCCAAATTTGTTAAGGCTTCTATAACCTAAATCAACACATAAATCATTCATCCTCCATGGTCTCCTTCAGCTTGGCCAAAGCAATTTTAGTCTCAGCGGTGGTTTCTCCTAAAAGAAGTGCTATCTCCTGTACGACTCTCATCTGTTTTTCCACAACCTTGTCCGCTATTTCTATTGCTGCCTCGCTTTGTTTGTTTTTCAGCGCTTTAATTTTCTCTTCCTGAGTCACATCCTTCATAATTATGATGATAACGTGATATTCCTTATCGTAGATAATAGTTTCGTCTACATATTTTTTATATTCTGCAAAATACTTCCTTTTGTAGTAACAGTTTTTGCCCTCTTTTAGCGCAAGAATATAGTCAATGGGATCGAGTATTCTGCTAACCGGGCTTCCTAAAAGATCTGTAGACGGGCTTATATTTAGAATTCCTTTTGCGGCATTGTTTATTTGCTGAATCTCAAGATCTTCATTCAAAACTATAACACCGTTGGGTGTATTCTTAATAATTGCATCGGAAAAGCTCTCTGCTTTTTCCTTGAGGTACGGAAGGCACATTGTAAGATCTGCTTTTCCGTTTAATACTGCTATTGCTTTGTCGCGGCAAGTGTCATAACCGCAACTGCCGCAATTTAACTCCTGTTCTATGGATGTCTTACCCATTTTCTTTAGAATTTCCTCAACGGCAGTACCTCCAGGCATTATCTTGTGTACACCTTCAAACCGGATTTCCTTTTTTAGTTTTTCAGAGTCAGGCACAAAAACCGAAAAAATCCTTTGCTCCGGTATTTTGATTGACAGCTAATATAGATCCGACAATGTTGCTGTTTTTTCTCCTTGCCGGAGGACCGTTTATGCAACTGCCCCTGCAGGCCGACATTTCAATAAAGCAATTGTCAATTTCTTCGCTCTCTATATTCTCCAGCGCATTTATGCAGTTTTCCATACCGTCCACTATCATGTAATGATATCCGGGAGTTTTGTCCATACTGCCGATAATGCCTCCGGAAACAGGAAAACTTCTGGTCCTGCCCACTTTACATTCGCTTTTTTGGTTGTCAATTGTAATATTCTCTGATTTTAACCATTCATCCAGCTCATCGAAGGTAAGCACAAGTTCCACATAGCCTTTATACTTTTCCGCTTCATCCTTTTTTGAGATGCACGGTCCGATAAACACCACCTTTGCACCTTTATGCTCATCTTTCAGCATCTGTGCATGAGCCAGCATCGGTGACAGCACATCTGCCAAATACGGAATCGCTCCGGTATAATGCCTTTGAATCAAAGTATTTACCGTATGGCAGCACGAAGATATTATAATTCTGCTTTTTTTATCTTCTATCATTTTCTCATATTGTCTTTTAACAATATACGCACCTTTTGCCGTTTCATCTGCCCCTTTAAACCCGAGTTTTATTAATGCCTGTTCCATATCATGTATACTTTTGTTATGAAACCACGCAACAAAGGAGGGGGCAATACTTGCATAAACATCATATTGCAAAACCAGTTGTTTTGCCTTTTCCACATCGGACCGTATTTGCTTTGCGTTTTGCGGGCAAACGACATAGCATTCGCCGCACAAAACGCATTCATCTCTTACTATATGAGCCTGACCATCAGTAAATTTCAACGACTTAACCGGACAATGCCTTATACATTTATAACAGTTTTTACAATTTGATTTTTTCGTCTGCAAACATTCGGTCATCAAACTCGCGCTCCTTATTCACCAGCAGCACTGATTACTTGTTTTTTCTTTAACTTTCTTGGTCTTTTATTCTTTTTAGAATTTCCGTCTCAAAAAAGCTCTTTGCGTTTTCAGGTGTAACTGAAAACAGTTTATCGTCAACGGTCACACTGACACCATTAACACAGTTTTTCATGCAAAATGATCCGCCAAGTTCAATTTGGTCCTTTAAATTATGGCCGACAACCAAACTTTGCAGCTGTTCCACTATCTGCTTTGCTCCTTTTAGGTGGCAAGAGCTCCCTATGCAAATAGATACTTTCATCCAAAATACCTCCTATTCGTAGTCTACAACGTCAATCCAGCGCATTAACAATTCCCTTTCAGCCTCTCTGCCTTTTACAAGCTGCGATGCCGCTACAATTGAAATCCATTTTTGGACATACTGTTTGGCAGTATCGCTTTTTCTACAGAATAGATTCAAATACTTTTCTCCTTTGTCAATATCGCCGGCAAGCCAGAACAAAAGATATGTTCTTGCAGCATCGGCACTGGCATTTCCCTGGGTTGCATGCGACCAGTCAAGTATATAAGGCGTGCCGTCTTTTGTCATGATGATATTGCTTGGATTGAAATCTCCATGGCACACTTTGTTATGGTCAGGCATGCTCCCAAGTCTGGTATGAAGCTCATAACGAGTTGTAGCATCAAGCCCGGTCTCGGAGATTTTTCTGTGCATTTTGTCTTTCAGCTTGTTTAATAGCGGAGCTCTTTTGCTTAACACTTCCAACTGAATATCAACGAATAAATTCAGATATTCATCATACTTGTGGGGATTTTCCTTCATAAGCTGCTCTAAAGTCTTTCCTTCAATAAATTCCGTAACTATTGCCCACTTATCGTCAATTTTCGTTACCTCAAGGAGCTTTGGAATGTTAAGTCCTGTTTCCTCCACCCTTGCCTGGTTTAAAGCCTCATTTAGCACATTTGCCTTTGAATAGTTGCCGGAAAAGACTTTTATTGCCTTGTCTCCGTCCCTGTAAACGGTTTTGTCCGTTCTTACTGCTATAACCTTGTCAAGCTTCATTCCTTCGCACCTCCATAATATGCATTAAGATACATTTGCTTAATTTCATTCATGAGCGGGTATCTTGGATTTGCACCTGTGCACTGGTCGTCAAAAGCCTGCTCCACCATTTCGTCCAGTCTATCCAAGAATTCTTTTTCATCTATGTCATAATCTTTAATAGCCTTCTTGATGCCAACCTTTTCTTTAAGCTCATCAATAGCTTTAGTCAAGTTTTCAACTTTTTCTTCATTAGTCTTGCCTTTGATGCCCAGATAATCGGCAATTTCGGCATATCTTGCCAAAGTACGCGGATGGTCATACTGCGGGAAAGTACCCATTTTTGTTGGTGCTTCTGAAGCATTAAATCTAATTACCTCATTTATCATGAGTGCGTTGGCAACACCATGGGCAGGTGATAAAAAGCACCAAGCTTGTGTGCCATTGAGTGGCATACACCCAAGAAAGCATTGGCAAAAGCCATTCCGGCTATTGTTGCAGCATTGGCCATTTTTTCCCTCGCAACCGGGTCATTTGCACCGTTATCGTAAGCTTTCGGAAGATATTCAAATATCATCTTTATCGCGCGAAGAGCAAGGCTGTCTGTGTAGTCGGTTGCAAGCATCGAAACATAAGCCTCTAAAGCATGGGTCAATGCATCAATACCCGAAGCTGCGGTCAGTCCCTTTGGCGCATTCATCATCATATCGGCATCTACAATTGCCATGTTCGGCAATAATTCGTAGTCTGCCAGAGGATATTTAATTCCTGTCTTCTCATCGGTAATAACCGCAAAAGGTGTCACTTCAGAACCTGTACCTGCCGAAGTCGGAATTGCGATAAAGTATGCCTTCTGTCCCATTTTCGGGAAGGTGTAGACCCTCTTTCTTATATCCATAAATCTCATTGCCATGTCCATAAAGTCAACTTCCGGATGTTCATACATCACCCACATGATTTTAGCCGCATCCATGGCAGATCCGCCGCCAACTGCAATTATGGTGTCAGGCTGGAAAGCCAACATTTCTGCCGCTCCGGCTTGGCAGATGCAAGGGATGGGTCGGGAGCCACCTCAAAGAAGGTCTTATGCACAATTCCCATTTCGTCCAGCTTATCCGTAATCGGCTTGGTGTAGCCGTTATTATACAGGAAGGTATCCGTTACGATAAACACTTTCTTTTTACCCATCACATTTTTAAGCTCATCCAATGCAACAGGCAGACAACCTCTTTTTATATAAATTTTTTCAGGTGTTCTGAACCAGAGCATGTTCTCTCTCCTCTCGGCAACTGTTTTAATGTTTAGCAAATGCTTAACTCCTACATTGTCGGAAACCGAATTTCCTCCCCAAGAACCGCAGCCAAGGGTAAGAGACGGAGCAAGCTTGAAATTGTAAAGGTCACCGATACCTCCATGGGATGACGGAGTATTGATCAAAACACGGCAAGTTTTCATTCTCTCTGAGAATTTTTGAAGTTTTTCCTTCTGTGTTACCGTATCTATATACAGTGATGAAGTATGCCCAAAGCCACCGTCGGCAATCAATCTCTCCGCTTTGTTAAGAGCATCGTCAAAATCCTTTGCTCTATACATCGCAAGCACCGGAGACAATTTTTCATGGGCAAATTCTTCGGAAATATCCACGCTACTAACTTCACCAATCAGTATCTTTGTAGTCTCAGGTACATCAAATCCTGCAAGCTTTGCAATTGTTTGTGCTGTCTGACCTACTATTTTGGCATTTAATGCACCGTTTATAATAATTGTTTTTCTTACCTTTTCGGTTTCTTCTTCGTTTAAGAATAGCAGCCTCTTTTTGCAAATTCCTTTTTGACTTCTTTATATACCCCGTCCAAAACAATAACCGACTGTTCCGAAGCACAAATCATACCGTTGTCGAAAGTTTTTGAAAGTATTATTGAGTTCACAGCTAAAAGAATATCAGCCGAATCATCGATAATTGCCGGAGTGTTACCCGCTCCAACACCGATAGCCGGCTTACCCGAAGAGTAAGCTGCTTTTACCAATCCGGGGCCGCCTGTTGCAAGAATTACATCAGCTTCTCTCATTACCATGTTGGTAAGCTCCAGGCTCGGAACATCAATCCAGTCAATAATGCCTTCCGGAGCACCGGCTTTAACTGCTGCCTCCAAAACGATTCTTGCCGCTTCTATTGTTGAATTCTTCGCTCTGGGGTGAGGGCTTATGATAATGGCATTTCTCGTCTTTAATGCAATAAGAGTCTTAAAAATAGCTGTTGAAGTAGGGTTCGTAGTAGGTATAACCGCTGCAACAACCCCTAGAGGCTCTGCTATTTTCTTAATGCCAAAAGCATGGTCTTCTTCAATAACGCCGCAGGTTTTTGTGTTTTTGTATGCGTTATAAATGTATTCAGAAGCATAGTGGTTTTTGATAACCTTATCCTCAACCACTCCCATACCTGTTTCCTCCACAGCCATTTTGGCAAGAGGAATTCTCATTTTATTTGCCGCCATTGCCGCCTCAAAGAAAATTTTGTCAACCTGCTCCTGTGTATAAGTTGCATAAACTCTTTGGGCTTCTCTTAAACGTTTTAAAGCCTTTTCAAGATTTTCAACATTGTCTACAACTTCGTATCTATTTGTCATTTTCCTCATCTCCTTTTCCGATTTCATTGTTTTTTATTGCTTCTGCCAAATGGGCGGAAAGTACAGCCAGCGACGCCGCCATATTTTCCTGTTGAACTAAAATGTTATCCGGTACTTTTAGGTGGACAGGTGCAAAATTCCATATTGCATATATCCCGCTGTCTACAAGCATATCGCATGCTTTCTGAGCTGAGTGTGCAGGCACGGTTATAATACCTATACGAACTTTCATCCTCTGACATAATTCCTTCATTTTGCTCAAAGGAAAAATCTTTTTTCCGCATATTTCAGTACCGACTTTGCTTTCATCAGCATCAAATGCCGCAACAATATTTAATCCGTATTCTTTAAATCCCTCATAGGACAAAAGAGCTCCTCCAAGCCTTCCTGCGCCTACAATTATTGCATCATTTAAAGCGTCATATCCAAGAAAACTTTCTATATCCCTTATCAACTCTTCAGCAACATATCCAAGCTTGGGACGACCTTTCTTGCTTACACAGGCCAAATCCTTTCGAACTTGCACATCATTTAGGCCTAGCGCTGTAGCGATGGTTGTGGCAGATACATACTCACACTCATCTTTTGGCAGCGACTTTAAGTAACTTAAATATGAAGGTAATCTCAAAAGAGTCTGTTTGGAGATAGCTTTTGGATTCATAATTTTATTGATCCTTTCTTTGTATAAATTAATAAAATTCATTACACTATTTTAATCAATCCACTCCTTTTTACTCAAGTACCAGAAAGATGATTAATATCGGTAATTTTTTATCGATATTTTGTTATCGATATAATTGTATCGTTTTATACAATCAAAGTCAATATATTTTTTATATATTTTGATGTCATTTTAAACACCAGTTTTATATACTTTTCACAAAAATAGAAGCTTGGGACATTAAGCACCTTCGCTTTTACCTCTTTCATTCAACTTTAAGAAATCAAATAAAAAAGTAGAAGCTTAAACTTTAGCTCCTACTCTTTTAGCACTGATTTCAACTTTTACATTAATCAATACTTTATAAGCAACGGTTGAATCTGTTTATGATTCAAAGCTTCAAGGATCGTCGGCATTATCTGTGTTGTGTCTGCGACCAAAGAATTCGGCTTGGTCCCCGGCACATCCTGACCAAAGGGCACAAGATATATATTTTTCATATTTAAAAGCATTCCGATATTTTTTGCATTTGCCCCCAGTCCGTCGTTTGTAGAAATAGCAATAACCATCGGCTTTTGATTTCTAAGATGAGCCTTGCACGCCATAGTTACTGTAGTGTCGGTTATTCCGTTTGCAATTTTTGCCAAAGTATTGCCGGTACACGGCGCCACTACTACTATATCAAGAAAAGATTTGGGTCCTATTGGTTCTGCTTCAACTATGCTATTTATAATCTTGTTTCCGGTAATTCCTTCAAGTTTTAGCCTTAAATCCTCTGCCCTTCCAAACCTCGTATCAAACTTACTTACCGAATCCGACAGTATCGGATAAACCTTGGCACCATTACTTACAAGCTTTTCAATCTCGGGTATTACTTTATCTATGGTGCAAAAGGAACCGGTAAGCCCAAATCCAATTTTAATCCCCTCCAGTAACATTTTCTATACCCCCAACTCATCAATAATATTACTAACTGTGTCTTTGATAAATTTGGCTGCTGTCACTGGTGCTACTTTTCCCGGAAGAGAAAGAGCCCATATTGTTTTTATTCCCATTTCTTTTGCTTTTTCAAAGTCAATTCCACCAGGCTTGGAAGCAAGATCTATCAAAATGCAATCCTTATTCACTTTCCTGAGTAAATTTTCATCCAGCACAATGCTGGGGATGGTATTAAAAATAACGTTCGCTCTCTCTATGTAATTCTCAAGTTCGTTTATGAAAACCGGTTTGTAACCATAGCTTTCAATCCAAGCCAAGTCAGAATATTTTCTAGCTTCAACATATACATTACTTCCTATACCCTGAAGCATTTTTGCAAGAGTTTTTCCAATTCTTCCGAATCCTAAAATTAGTGCATTGCTTCCATGAAGAGTTATAGGCATTTCCTCCATTGCAATTTGAATTGCTCCTTCTGCAGTGGGAATGGCATTTAAAACCGCCATTTCTTCTCTTTCGAGCAAATCTATTGAATATACATTGTAGACATCTGCAAGTTGAGCAATCTTTTCACTGATTCTTCCGGCAATAAACAACTGGCTTTTTTTCATCTTTTTAAATATGTCTTTAATAAAAATTCTTTGGGGATGAAAAGGTGCATTAATTGTTTCATTATCTGTTGAACATGGGGTAGGACCTATTACTACATCAGCTTCCTCAATTGCGTAGTCTAGCTCCTCGCTTTCTTTAATTTCTATCTCGAAGTTCGATTTCTTAAATCCATATATATTAACCTTGTTTCCTTCCGAGGCAATCAACTCAGCCAATTTGACACTCCTAAGATCACCACCGATAATTGTAAATTTCTTATTTTTCACTATATTACCTCCTCCTGATTGCAAAAATTCAAGTCACATTTCAAAAGTTTATATAATGTTTTAATTCTTTTGTACTATGAACCGACTTATGGTGACTTAGTATATCTTATGTACATTAGAAATTATAAGTGCTTGTATAAATTAGAATTAAGCTTTGAATATCCAGACTTAAAAAACCTCGAAACCAATCAAGTTTTGGTTTCGAGTTTTTTAACTCAAACATCTATTATTTTTCCAATATCTATCTCCTTTTTTATGTTGCCCACTATCGAAAAGCTAATTTTATTCAAACAAAAAATGCGCTTTATAACTTGTTCAACCCTTTCCAGATTTACCGCATCAATTTTCTTTAATATTTCATCCGGAGTATATATATTATTCATGAGGACTTCCGACTTTCCTATGCTGTTCATCCTGCTGCTAGTACTCTCAAGTCCAAGTATATAGTTTCCTTTAAGTTGTTCTTTAGATTTTTCAAGCTCATCCCTTGAAATACCTTCTTTTATAAGTGTTTTAATTTCTTTTATTATAAGCTCTACAACTTTTTCCAAATGCTCGGCATTCATTCCGGCATATATCGTAAACAAACCGGCATTTCTATAGGATGACGGATAGGAGTATATGGAATACACCAATCCCATTTCTTCCCTAATTTTCTGAAACATCCTCGAACTCATCCCACCGCCCAATACATTATTTACGGCAAGCAGAGGATATAACTCATCACTTCCGTGCGCAATTCCTTCAAATCCTATACAGATGTGTATTTGCTCCGTATCCTTCACCTTAATTTTAGAATTCACTTTAAACTCTGCATTTTCAATACCTTTACTGCCTTTGCCGCTAACATTCCATCCGCCGAATTTTTCCTTTATAGTATCAATTATTTTGTCCTCGTCAAAGTTTCCGGCAACAGCTATGACCGTATTCTCCGGCAAATACCGCTCATTCATATAGGCTTTGATTTTATCTTTGTTAATGTCGAAAAGGGTGTCCCGTGTCCCCAGAATGGGAAATCCTAAGGAGTTATCCTCCATACAGTTTCAGAAAGAATATCATGAACCAGTTCCTCGGGAGAATCCTCGTACATCCCAATCTCTTCTAAAATTACTTTCTTTTCAATTTCTATATCCTTTTCCTCAAACCTGGAATTAAAAAACATATCCGAAAGAACATCTAAAGCAATATCAGCATGGGAATCAAGAGTCTTTGCATAATAACATGTACATTCCTTTCCTGTAAACGCATTAAGTTGACCTCCAATGCTGTCAATGCTGTCGGCAATCTCCCTGGCACTCCTATTATCAGTCCCCTTAAAAAGCATATGTTCAATAAAATGAGATATTCCGTTATTGGATGGATTTTCACTCCTTGAACCGGTTCCAACCCAGATACCGATAGAAACAGATCTAAGATAAGGAATTCTCTCACAAACTACCCTGATACCGTTTTCCAACTTTATTCGTTTATACATATAACCTCCATGTTTTATATCTGAAATGTTTTAAATATGAAATTAAGTAAGGCGCAAATACAACGAAATTCACGCCTTACTTTTTTAAATAAATATATCTCCAGAATAACCAAGTAAAGGATCAGTTTTTCTTACTTTCCCCTTCACCTTCCATTGCATCCTTCCTTGAAAGATTTATACGTCCCTGCTTGTCAATCTCCATAACCTTGACAAGTATCTGGTCTCCAACATTTACTATATCCTCAACCTTTTCAACCCTCTTCTTATCCAGCTTACTGATATGAACAAGGCCTTCTTTTCCCGGTAAAAATTCTACAAATGCTCCAAAGGATGTCACCCTGATAACTCTTCCCATAAATACCTGACCCGGTTCAATCTCCTTTGCTATTCCTTCTATCATGCTGAGAGCCCTTTTACCGGCTTCAGAATCCGAGCTAAATATATAAACTCTACCATCGTCATTAATATCTATCTTTACTCCGGTTTCGTCAATTATCTTGTTTATCATTTTACCGCCAGGACCTATTACTTCCCTGATTTTATCAGGATTTATCGAAGTTGAAATAATCTTCGGTGCATACTTGGACATTTCCTTCCTCGGTTCGGGAATAGCTTTGAGCAACACATCGTCAATAATATGCAAGCGCCCTTTTCTTGTAAGCTCAAATGCCTGCCGTATAATTTCTTCAGTCAGTCCGTCCACCTTTATATCAACCTGAATAGCAGTTATTCCATCCTTTGTTCCTGCAACCTTAAAGTCCATATCTCCAAAGAAATCCTCTATGCCCTGAATATCCATAAAAGTCACAAACCTGTCCGGATTATTCTCGTCAACAACCAAACCGGCAGAAATTCCTGCAACAGGCTTTTTGATTGGTACACCCGCATCCATAAGTGCCAGAGTACTTCCGCAAACGCTTCCTTGAGATGTGGAACCATTTGACATAAGCACTTCGGATACAACCCTTATAGTATAAGGAAATTCCTCTTCACTTGGAATCACGGGTTCCAATGCCCTTTCCGCAAGAGCTCCATGTCCTATTTCCCTTCTACGGCCTCTTGAACTTTTGGCTTCACCACGCTGTATCCGGGGAAATTATAGTGATGCATATATCTTTTTGTTTCTTCAGGGTCAATACCATCCAGTATCTGAACATCCCCCATAGCACCCAAGGTAACACTTGAAAGCACTTGGGTCTGTCCTCTTGTGAAAAGACCTGAACCATGAACTCTAGGAAGCAGCCCAACTTCAGCCGATAGAGGTCTTATTTCATCAAGTCTTCTGCCATCAACTCTTCTACCTTCTTCTAAAATATATTCCCTTACAATTTTCTTCTCAAGCTTATATATTGCTTCTTTGATGGCTGATTCCATTTCAGGGAATACTTCTGCAAAATGCTCTGTTATTTCCTTGGTAAGCTCATCAATATTTTTGTCTCTTTCCTGCTTGTCCACAGCAAGTACGGCTTCCCTCATCTTGTGATATGCAAATTCTTTGACAGCATTGAATATTTCCTCGGGAACTTCCGCAGATTCATATTCAAATTTAGGTTTGCCGACTTCCTTTACAATACCGTCTATAAATTCAACAATTTTCTTTATTTCATCATGGCCTTTTTTGATGGCATCTAAAATAACTTCATCGGGAACCTCATTTGCTCCCGCTTCTATCATGACGATTTTATCCCTAGTACCTGCCAAAGTAATATACATCTGGCTTACTTCTCTCTGTTTTTCAGTTGGATTTATAATTACTTCACCGTCAATAAGTCCCAGTATAACTCCTCCTACAGGACCGTTAAACGGTATGTCTGAAATTGACAGAGCTATGGAAGATCCCAACAAAGCGGCAACCTCCGGAGAGTTGTCCTGATCAACGGACAATACGGTATTTACAATCGCCACATCATTCCTTAAATCCTTTGGAAATAAAGGCCTTAAGGGTCTGTCTATAACTCTGGATGTAAGTATTGCCTTTTCTGACGGTTTACCTTCCCTTTTTATGAAACCTCCGGGAATTTTTCCTACAGCATACAACCTTTCTTCATAATCCACACTCAAAGGGAAAAAGTCAATTCCTTCTCTTGGTGCTGCCGAAGCGGTAGCTGTTGAAAGCACAACAGTATCACCATATCTAACCAATACTGAGCCATTTGCCAGTTGAGCAAGCTTTCCAGTCTCAATAATAAGTTTTCTTCCGGCTAACTCCATGCTGAAAGTTTTATGCATTATACAATCCTCCTCTTACTTAAACCACAGACTGTAGGATGTAGATTCTACAGCAAAAGCTCCTCATCTTCTGCTTTTGCAGCACAATCTACCTTCTACCGTCTGCAGTTTAAAATCAGTTCTAGTTTTTATTTTAAAGTTTATATTTTTTATTATATCAGATTTATATACTTTGTATTTATTCCAGTTCATACTGTAATAATATAAAAAAGCGGATTACTCCGCTCTTTTTATTATTTTCTAAGATTTAACTTTTCGACAATTGCACGGTATCTTTCGATGTCAATCTTCATAAGATAGTTTAACAAACCTCTTCTGTGTCCAACCATTTTAAGAAGTCCTCTTCTTGAATGGTGGTCTTTCTTGTGAATTTTTAAATGTTCGGTAAGGTGATTGATTCTTTGTGTAAGAAGAGCAATCTGAACCTCTGGTGAACCGGTGTCTGTGTCGTGTAACTTGTAATTGTTAATTATCTCTTGTTTAATTTCCTTTTGCATAAAAAAATATCCTCCTTTTTTTTGATCCCTATGGCTAAGTAAAGGGTCGGAGTTACCCTAAACTGAGCTCATAGTTATATTTCCCTCAAACATTCTAACATACTAACTAGATACTGTAAAGAATGAATATAAAAATTTTTTCAATAAATATTATATCCTTTTTTATCACGTTCTTTTCATCAATTGGAATATTATAATGAACTTTTTACTTCTTATAAGAATATTATGTTTATAAAATAGTCTACCATAAAATTGTTAACTTGGAGGGAATCAAAATGATGGTACATCCGAATTGCAACACAGGTATGCTACAGCCTGCATATAATCAGGGCATGATGCATAATGTGAAAATCCATTGCATGCCAATGAAGCTTGCACATGCTTACGTTCCATTTCAATGCATAGGCTGCATATTTCCGCCTATGAAGGGCCTTAATGCCGGAACAATATTTCCCGAACTATACAGCCCTTATGGGACAGACCCCGAATACACTGTAGACGCCTAAGGAGGTGAAAACATGGATCCGAATCAAGCTAAACTGCTAAAAGAAGTAATGGCTGCCGATTTTACACTTATTGATTTAAACCTGTATCTGAATACCCACCCCTACGACCAGAATACCATAATGCTCTTTAACAACTGTGCCCAAAGGGCAAAAATGCTCCGAAACCAGTACGAGAAATTGTATGGTCCGTTAACTGTCCAAAACTCTCCCTACAAATGTCCGTGGCAGTGGATAAACAGCCCGTGGCCATGGGAATAGTTGTAGGAGCATACTCAATTTTGAGCTTTGCAATCAAAATTTATTTTTATATTTTTACGATGTTTTTCCCAAGGAGGTAAGAAAATGTGGGTTTATGAAAAGAAACTCGAATATCCGGTAAGAATTAAAACGCCAAATCCCAAATTGGCAAAGTATATTATTTCCCAATACGGCGGACCTGATGGAGAGCTTGCCGCTTCTTTGAGATATTTAAGTCAGAGATTCAGCATGCCGACAAATGAGGCAAAAGGAATTTTAAACGACATAGGTACTGAAGAATTGGCCCATCTCGAGATGGTTGGCACCATAGTATATCAACTCACAAGAGGTGTCCCGGCAGATGTACTTGAACGCGCAGGACTCGGTGCATATTATACTGATCATGACCATGCTGTCTACCCCATGGGTGCAAGCGGTACTCCCTTCACTGCAGCATATATACAATCAAAGGGTGATCCCATAGCCGATTTGCATGAGGACCTTGCAGCAGAACAAAAAGCACGTGCCACTTATGAAAACCTTATAAATCTTGCCGATGACCCCGATGTAATTGATCCGTTAAGATTCTTAAGAGAAAGAGAAGTTGTACATTTCCAGCGTTTCGGAGAAGCTCTTAGAATAGTACAGGATAAACTTGCCGAAAAACCTTTCTATGTGAAAAAACCCGATTGCATGAATCCGGTGTATAAAAGATAATCCGTTCTGTTTCAAAAGCTAAAAATCAAAAAATATATAGAGCCGCAATATTTTTTAAATTAAAACTTAAAAAGGACCGGCATCAACCGGTCCTTGATAAGCAATTTCATATCATCTTATTTATATGGCAATTCTTCTATATTCTTTGTGATATATCTCTTTAATATTGAGAAGTCTGTTGAGTTAACGTTGCCGTCTGCATTCACATCTGCATTGTCAAGATTAATTTCAACATACTCTTTCTTAAGGTATCTTCTCAATGCTGAAAGGTCTGTTGAATTAACTTTGCCGTCACCATTGCAGTCACCGTAAAGTATTTCCGGTTCTTCGGGGTCTTCGGGGTCTTCAGGATCTTCGTCTTCTATACCACCCGGCGGTATTCCCCATACAAGCTCACCATTCTTATATAAGGTAACCTTATCATAATCCTGGAACGCTTTTATAGTTGGATCAAACGAGTAGTCGTTTGACTGATCGTGTACGGAGTTGTCTGAATATCTTATAACAAACTGTATTTCTCCGGTCTGACCGCCAGCAGGCAGCTTGACATCCTTGAATTCCAACTGCAGATAATGCTCATCACCCGAACCACCAAAGGACGGGATAAGATTTCCGGAACCGATAGGTGTATAGTAGCAGTTAAACTGAAGCTGCGAATTAGCCTCTTTAGTAAAGTAGTATCTTAATACCATATCCTTTAATGAGTAATCCCTGTTACCGGTGTTAACAATATTGAATTTACCTTTGATTTCCTGATTGGATGCCTGTGTACTGTCACACATATACTGTACTTTTACATCACGAGCCTGCTTTACAAATATCTTTACTGAAGAAGGTGATGAAGCAGCATTGTCATCATCATAGGCAATTACACTTATTTCATGCTCACCTTCCACTGCCTTCCACTCATATTCATATGGAGCTTCCTTGTCTGAACCGATTACCTTACCATCAACCAAGAAATCAACTCTGGAAATTTTTCCGTCAGAGTCGCTGGCTGTTGCCGAAATAGTCAAAAATTCATTTCCGTATGCCTTAACATTTGACTTAGGTGCAGTAAGTTTTACGGTAGGCTTTACAATTACTTTAACCAGTACAGGAGTTACCGGTGATTCGATTCTTCTTCCGTCTGCCAAAACTGCAACAGCTTTAAGATTATATGATCCGACAGCAGCTCCCGTTATTTTTGCTGTGTAAGGTGCAGTTGTGTCACTGGAAATAAGTGTGTCTCCATTGTAAAATTCCACCTTGGATACAGTAGTCTTAGACTTAACACTTGCACTTATATTAATGTCTTTACCTGCTTCATATCTTTCACCTGCAACAGGTGAATCAATAGTTACCTTGTCGGTTTCGCTATCAGTGTACTGCTCATCAAGATAAGCTGTTACCCATGCAAATGGAGCATTCCAGTTAACAGTTATCTCATTGGTTGACCATGAGTCGGTATGGTCGATAAAGCACTTCTGCGGCGGAGTGGTCTTCTTAACAGCAGCATTTATTGTCGGGTCTTCAAAACGGGAGTTCGGACCGCCGGAAATTATACCCGGAGGTGGAGCCGGCCATTTGCTGCTAGTTTGAGGAGTCCAGAACCTGTCATGAGGATTCTGAAGCGCACGCTCGCCGTATCCTGTTACATAGCTCTGATCCATTGCGTTTCTTCCCAACAGGTAGCTCATACCGTCAAATATTCCATCCAAATATTTAGAATCATTTGAGAAGTCACGTGCATATCCCATTACAATCATCTGATTTAATACGAAAGAGTTTGAACCCCATGGATAACCGCCACGCTCATCCTCAGCCTGTTTGATTGGTAGTCTGTAACCCTGTTCTTCAATATTTTCAAGCCACTTATCGGCAGCTTTTATTATATTGTTTCTAGCCTTTTGAATTTCTGTAGCAGGTAAACCATTTTCAACCAATGCAAGAGTAACGGTACCTAAACCTTGAGTAGTTCCCCAAGTGAAGCATCCCCACAATCCGCTATCTTCGTTAGTTCCGCCCATCTTTGCAGGCATTTCAAGGTAGTGAGGCGAATTCATCAGATATTCCTTATACTCTGATTTGCCTGTTGTCACATAAAGCTCACAAGCTGCCCAGTAGAACTCATCCCCGACATAGTCGTCATTGTATGGTCCGCCACCGGGGCCACCGCTACCTGGAGTGTACTCGGCCAAAATATCGGGATGCTTTAATGCTGCCTGCCATGCTATTTCAGCCTTCTGCAGACAGTCAGCTGCAAACACCGGATCATATTCTTGCCACAGACGTGCACTCTGTGCCAAAGTTGCTGCAAAGTTAAGAGTTGCAGCGGTACTTACCGGTCTTAAGTAACGCTCTTGAGGGTCTTCGTGAGGCAACAATCCCAATGCAGTCCATCTGTAGTCGTGAATCTTATGATGCACCATTCCTGCAATAGAAGGATCCTCTTTTTCGGTAACCTGCATTTTCTTGAAGAACTCAATTTCCCATCTTGCTTCATCAAGAATATCAGGATAACCGTTGTTTTGCTCTGGTATGTTCATTCCACCGTCTCTATATGGTCCCCAGTTGTCAAGACCTCTAATTTTTGCTCTTTCATACATGTTCATCAATGTCCAAACAGCAATACCGCCGTTTACAACATATTTACCGTGGTCACCGGCATCATACCATCCACCGGTTACATCTTTTGAATAACTCTTCTGAGGTATTCCTGCATATTGATCGGTCTGTGGCCATGTAGGAACACTTGTATCTCCCTTGTTCGGGTCAATACCAATATGTCCTGCAGGTCTTGTCCACTGTTCTCCTCCTGCATACGGCATTTCAATAGCAATACCGCTTCTCTTGTGATAGAAGAAGGATAAAGCATCATACTTCATCTGGGTATAAATATCTTTACGAATATCAAAAGGATGGCTGTAGTTTGTAACGCTATTTACAGTTGGAAGCTCAAAATAATAGCCTATTCCCTCTGTCGTAAAATCGGAAAAATCAATCCAATGTACGTTGTCCTGGGAATCTTTATCAAGCCCTTTCGGTATTGTATTACCTTCCAAAACTACAACACCTGCGGCATTCTTAAGCTCCCACTTTACAGGTTGCTTCGAATCGCATACAACAGTAGCAACTTTTTTTCCTTCCGGCAGGTATCCCACCTGGTTAACACGTACATCAGGCTGCTTAAGTTCATCAACTACAGGTTTGGTAAACTCCGGATCATAAAGGGAAATATCGTCAATGTAAACTGTATACGGAGGATTTGCTGCCAATTCACCACCTAAGTGGAATGTAAACTCGCATGTATCATCAGTGGGCTTATCCATTATAAATGTCTCGTCAATTTCCAATACCTTTCCTGCTGTCAACTTATATGCGGTCCACTTGTTGTTCCAATATTCTTCATAGGGCTCACCCATCTGTCCTATCTTTATATATGCACTACAGGACGCATCTGACCAAATCTTAAGACGTACTCTGTATGTATGCCCCTGTTCAAGAGTAATACCACGGTGTCTCATCTGAACGCTCCACTTTTTTTCACCCTTGTCAAGGACAGTAACTGCAAATGCTTTATTTCCAGGCTGTCCCGGAACATCAACTACATCAAAGGAACATTTTCCTCCAGTATCCTCACAAGTATGCCATGGATAACAAAGACCTTCATCAAAAGTTCTCTCATATAAGAGGTCGTTTTTATAAGGTGTCAGATTCGGAGAATTGTCTTCACCCGCATATACTGATACTGATGTCGTTGGCACCAGAAAAGTCAATAAAACTGTCAATAAGACAGCAAAGCTGATTGACCTTCTAATTTTCATATTCTTCCCTCCCATTAATAATTGTTGCAATTAGAATTGAAGCATTCACATTTTAATTACACTTCAAACTAGCAAAAATAGGTTAATCACCCCACTTATGAGTTCACCTCCTTAAAAGCTAATTATTATTATTTG
>NZ_BAVR01000050.1 GCF_000521465.1 Acetivibrio straminisolvens JCM 21531 | reverse complement strand
ATTTGTATTATATGGGTCGTTTTACCTGAAGCACCTATTGATAGTTAATCGTTGGAGGGGCACGTTATCTATCAATAGGGAATATACATTGGGAGTTATTGTAGCTTATTAGACTTATAAGTGACTGCGTGAAGCTATACGTATCAGAATATAGCAGTGAGAGGATAGGTCTATGCATTGGTATGTACTTTTCATAAAGTCTGGTAAGGAGAGGAAAGTAGAGCAGTATATAAAAAAGGAGCTAAATAACGGTATTTTTGTACCTTTTATTCCATTACAAGAAATACTGTTCAGAAAAGCGGGAATTGTGAAAAAGGAAATAAGGCCTTTGTTTCCCGGATATGTGTTTGTTGAGTCAATCTTACCGGGACATGAATTTTTAGAAGAAATAAATCATTTGATAAATAAGTCCGGTGATATTATAAGTCTATTAAGATATTCAGATACAGAAATTGCCATGAGGGAATCTGAAAGGCAGAGATTGCTGAGTCTGTGTAATAACGATTATTGTATTGAGGCATCATACGGCATTATTGAAGGTGATAAAATACGTATTTTTGACGGACCGTTAAAAGGTATGGAAAGTATTGTTAGAAGGATAAATAGGCATAAGAGGCAAGCGCTAATTGAATTGGAGATAATGGGAGATGTCAGAATGGTAACAGTAGCTTTGGAAATTGTTAAAAAGGTTTCAGATAATAGCAATTTTGATGATACAAAGAGAGACGAGATAATTTTGAGCAAAGTTCAACTTTAGAACTATGGATGAGTTTCTGAAGATATTTATTAAACGGTATTGCAAGCTTTATGAGAATAGTTTAATTAAAATAGAAGGAAGTATTTATGTATGAGTAAGATTAAAAAAATGAAATTGTGTTTTGCAGCATCTTCAGGTGGTCATTTTGAACAATTGATGATGCTTAAACCTTTGATGGATAAATATGATAGTTTTATAGTTACAGAGAGAACATCATATTCAATAGATACTAAGGGAATTAAAGCATATTTTTTGAAACAAGTTAATAGGAAGCAGAAAACGGTTTTACTTCGCTTATTGCTTAATGCATTTGTCTCAATATTGTTTTTTTTAAAGGAAAGACCAGATGCTATTATTTGTACCGGTGTTTTGGCGGTACTTCCCATGTGCATTATTTGCAAAATGTTTGGGAAGAAGGTTATTTATATTGAGTCTTTTGCAAAAGTAACCTCTGCAACCGAAAGCGGAAAATTAGCTTATAAGTTTGCAGATCAGTTTTATGTTCAGTGGGAAAGTATGCTTGAAGTATATCCGAATGCTATTTATCTTGGAGGTATTTATTAGGGGGAACATTATGATTTTTGTAACAGTTGGTTCTCAAAAGTTTCAATTTAATAGATTATTACAAAAGATCGATGAATTGATTGAGAACGGAATCATTAAAGAGAAAGTGTATGCACAGATTGGTGTAAGCGATTATGTACCAAGATTTTATGAATATACGAATTTTATGAATTCGGACTCTTTTTCAGAGATGGAAAGTAAAGCATGCATTCTTATTACACATGGTGGCACTGGAACTATTATTAGAGCAGTGAAGAAAGGGAAGAAAGTTATTGCAGTACCGAGATTAGCCAAGTATGGTGAACATGTTGATGATCATCAATTGCAATTATTACGTCAGTTTGATGATATGAAAATTATAAAAGCCTGCTATGATTTGGAGAATTTAGCGGAAATATATAAGGATATTCAGAATATTGTGCCTATACCATATAAGTCTAATACGAACAGAATTATTGAAGGAATAGAAAATTAATTGGCGAATTAAAAAAGAGGGATTGATTTGAGTTATCACTGAATAAGGGGAAATTAAAATGAAAATTTTAGTTGTAGGACCGAGCGACACAATGTCTAAAGGCGGTATGGCTACGGTCATCAGTGATATCAGAAATAGTGAAATTTTAAATAATAAATATGATATAGATATATTTGGTTCTTATATTGATGGAAACATTATAACCAGGATATTTTATTGCATATATGCTTATCTAAAATTTTTGACTTGCTGCAAAAAGTATGATTTATTTCATATTCACACAGCTTGTTATGGAAGTACTTTTAGAAAAGCATATTATTTAAAAACTATAAAAAAAGCCGGGAAAAAAGGTATTGTCCATATCCATGGAGCAGAATTTATGGTTTTCTATGAAAAATTAAATGATGCGAAAAAGCGAAAGGTTATTGATTTTCTGAAAAGTGCAGATTTGGTGTTAGCTTTGTCAGAGGAGTGGAAGAAAAAATTTGAGGAAACTCTCCGTATTAATAATTGTAAAGTATTAAATAATGGAATTGACACGAATAAATATAAAAGTGCTATTTCTGATATGAGTCAAAATAAAAATTCATTTTTATTGTTAGGAAGACTTGGCAAAAGAAAAGGTGCATTTGATCTGGTTAAAGCTGTAGAAATTGCAGTTAATAAAAATCCTGCTATAAAAGTTTATATGGCAGGGGATGGTGAAGTTGACAAAGTAAAGGCAATGGTAGAAGAAAAAAGACTCGAAAACAATATTGAAGTTGTTGGATGGGTTGATTTTTCAAAAAAAGTGGAGCTGTTAAAAAAAAGTTTCTACACTTGTATTGCCTTCATATAACGAAGGACTTCCAATGTCTATTCTTGAAGGAATGGCTGCGGGAAAAGCTATTATTAGTACGAATGTTGGGGCTATTCCTGAAGTTGTAAATGATGATAATGGTATTATTATACAGCCTGGTGATGTGCATGCTCTGGCTGAAGCATTAGTAAAATGTAGTAGCGATGAAAAAATGTTATGCGAAATGTCAAAAAATAATATTGCTAAAATTGAAATGACATTTAGTGTGAGGAAGATGCATGAAATTTTATTAGAGTATTATAAGCAGGTAATGGAGCTATGAAAAAAACAAAACTAGGTTTATACTTTTGGTATGACGCTAAAAAGAAATTATCAGCTAATTACTTGTCTGGCAAAAAAGTTGATTTATATTGAGGTGTTTGCGAAAGTGACATCATCAAGTGAGACAGGAAAATTGCTGTACAAGTATCTGGATAGGTCTTATGTTTAATGGAAGACTATGTATGCTGGAAGTATATCCGAAAGCAATATATATTTTGAGTTAATAGATTGAAGGAGTAAGAAATTAAATTTTGAATATTAGGATCACATAAGTTACAATTTAGTCGCATATTAAGAATGATAGATGAACTTATTCAAAAAGGCGAAATAATAGAACAAGTGGCTGGGCAAAGGGGGCAAGAAATTATGTTCCCTATAATTATTAGTATAAATATTATTTAAATAGAGATGAGTTTGAAGCGTAGATAAGTAAAGCAGATATGACAATTGCTCATGGTGGAATAGGAGTAATAATTAGCGCAGCAAAAAAGAAAAAAGTTTTGCTGTTCCACGCTTGACTAGATATGGGTAACATGTCGATGACCATCAGTTACAGTTGATTGAGGAGTTTGCAAATATGAATTTGATTTGTCTATGTGAGAACCTTGAGGAACTAGAAAAAGCTATTGTAGAGGAGAAGATAAGCAGTCACCAAGCATATACATTTGATATAAATAAAGTTATTAAGTCTTTAGCTGAATTTTTGTGGCAGTAATAACAATTTGGAGGAAAATAGTGAGAATGAATACAGTGGTGAAAAATATCCTTTTAACACCTTTTAATATTTTATATAGAATTAATCCGAGTTTAAATTTGAAATTATTATTTTTGATTAAATGTCATTACAGATTAAATTTGCAACATCCGGTAACTTATAATGAAAAATTACAGTGGATAAAACTTTATGAACGCAATCCGATAATGCCTAAATGTGCAGACAAATACACTGTAAGGCAATACGTTGAAAGTAGAGGCTGTGGGAATATATTAAATGAATTAATTTGGCAAGGTTTTAATCCGGAAGATATTCCATTTGATAGTCTTCCGAAACGTTGTGTGATAAAAGTAACACATGGTTCTACTTTTAATATTATTTGTAAAGATATTACCACTTTGAATCGGGCAAAAACAATTTCTATGTTAAAGCGGTGGTTAAAAGTAAAGTTTTTACCTTGTTATGGAGAATGGTTTTATGGCATTGAACGCCCTAGGATAATTGTTGAAAAGTATTTGCAAAATAGTGCAGATGATGACAGGCTAGACGATTATAAAGTTTACTGTTTTAATGGAATCCCAAGATATATTAGCGTAGATTCAGGTAGAAATACTAGAAAGCACTATAAAAATATTTATAATACCAAATGGGAATTGCAAAAAGATTATCGAATGGCGTATCCATGTAATAATATTGAACAACCTGCACCAAAGTGTTTGGAAGAAATGCTTAAATATGCGGAAATTTTGTCTGCTGATTTTTATCACGCAAGAGTGGATTTTTATGTAGTTGATGATAAACCTGTATTTGGAGAAATAACATTTACAAATAGTGCTGGTTTTGGAAAAGTATTGCCATATGAATTTGAAAAAGCTATGGGCGATTACTTGAAATTACCATGTGATAATAGGTGATTTTAATGAAGATATTAGTTATAGGTCCAAGTCCAAATAAATCAAAAGGTGGTATGGCAACTGTAATTGGTGGCATACAAAAAGATGATTCTTTGAATCATAAATTTGATATTGATATTTTTGAGTCTTATATAGATGCCAATAAAATTGTGAAATTTTTTTATTCCTTGTGGGCATATTTGAAATTTCGAAAGGTGTATGATAAATATGATTTATTTCATATTCATATGGCTTCATATGGTAGTACCTTTAGAAAGGCAAAATATGTTCATTTTTTAAAAAAACATAACAAGAAAGTGATTATACATATTCACGGCGCGTCTTTTATGGTTTTTTATAAAAAACAAAGTGAAGAAAAGAAAAGGTATATTCGTGATTTACTTAATAGCGTAGAGATGGTTATTGCGTTATCTGATAAATGGCAAGAAACATTTAGAAAGGAATTTGGTATTGAAAATTGTGTTGTTTTGAATAATGGAATTGATACAGATATTTATTTAGATGCAATAGTAGAGCCTGAGAAATTTCAGAAATGTTTTCTTTTTTTAGGACGCTTAGGACAACGTAAAGGAACATATGATTTGGTCAATGCTATAGAGCGGGTTGTGAAGGTAATTCCTGACTTAAAATGTTATTTTGCTGGCGATGGAGAAGTTAATAAATTTAGAAAGATAGTTTATGAGCGTAAACTTGAAAAAAATATAGAGATTGTTGGATGGGTTGATTTTGACCGGAAAATAGAGTTGCTTAAAAAAGTTTCAACTGTAGTTCTTCCATCTTATAATGAAGGATTACCAATGGCAATTTTAGAAGGAATGGCTTGCGGAAAAGCAATAATTAGTACTGCAGTCGGAGCTATTCCGGAGGTCGTTAAATCTGAAAATGGTATTATTATTGAACCGGGAGATATAGAAGGATTGGAAAAAGCGTTGTTACGTTGTTGTCAAGATTCAAATATGATGGGAAAAATGTCAAAGGAAAATATTGAAAAAATTTCTACAAGTTTTAGTATAAAAAAAATGCACGAGAAACTTGAAACATATTATAATCAAGTACTAAAGGGTGTGTAATTAGATGAAAAAAATTGGGCTTTGTGTTTGTTACGATACTAAAAATTATGGTAGTCAATTACAAGTGTTGGCGACTTTGAAGAAAATTGAAGAACTAGGATATGATTATGAAATTATTCGTTATAAGAAAAAACTTACCCCTTTATTCTTATTGCAATCGTTACCACGTTTGATAAATCCTTATTTTTTAAAAAGCAAACTGAATAAAATCAAGAAAAGAAAATTAATTTCAAAATATCCAGATGTTCGGGAAAAAGTTAGTATTCGCAATAAGCGTTTTGATGAATTTGTGCAGAAGTATTTTTCTAAATTGTCTCAAGAATATTATGGATATCGAGCATTAGTAAAAGGTACACAGAATTATGATTTATTTTTAGTTGGCAGTGATCAGCTATGGTTGCCTAATAATATGGGAAGCAAGTTTTATAATCTTTTGTTTGTGCCGGATAGATATCCTAAAATTGCATATGCAACAAGTTTTGGAGTATCTCGTATTCCTTGGTATCAGAAAAATAGAACCAAAAAAATTTTTGAAGCGGTTTAACTATCTTAGTTCTCGTGAATTAAGAGGGGCTCAAATTATAAAAAGATTTAATTGGAAAAGAAGTAAAAACAGTTGTAGATCCTACATTATTGTTTTCTAATGATGAATGGTTAAACTTTATTCCGGAGCAAAAAGTGATTCAAGACAAATATATATTTTGTTATTTTTAGGTACGAATATCAACCATAGAAAAATTGCATCGGAGTTAAGCAAAGAAACAGGTCTAAAAATTGCAACAATTCCATTTTTGGATAATTTTGTAAAATATGATTTGGACTTTGGAGATTATCAATTATACGATATTGACGCAATGGATTTCGTTAATTTGATTCGCAATGCAGAATATGTATTAACTGATTCGTTTCACGGTACTGTGTTTTCGATATTGAATCATAAGAAATTTATTATTTTAAATCGTTACGACGACAACAGCAAGAATTCTAGAAATTCTAGAATAGATAGTTTGTGTAATCTTCTGGGGTTGTCAGAGCGCCGATATAATCCAGAACAAGATATTGTAGCATCGATAAATAAAGAAATTAATTATACAATTGTTAATCAAAAACTAAATGAGCTGCGTGAGGATTCTTTACAATACTTAACTGATGCGCTGAGGAAGGTGTAAATTATGATTATAATTAATGATAAAAAGAAGTGTAGTGGATGTACAGCATGTTATAGTGTGTGTCCTCAGCGCTGTATAGAAATGAGACAAGATGATGAAGGGTTTTATTATCCTGAAATTGATACAACTAAGTGTATCAACTGTGGTTTATGTAATGAGATATGTCCCATTTCAGGAAAGCAGTTGCCTGGCTTCGAATGCGCTGAGATCTTTGCTTGTCAAAACCGGAATGATAATATTAGGAAAATTAGTACGAGTGGAGGAATTTTTGCAGCTATAGCATCCAAGATCTTAAATATGGGGGGCAGCGTTTGGGCTGTTGGGTTTGACAAAGATTTGACTGTAATACATAAAAAGGCTACTTCTCTTTCTGAGATGGATGATATGTATGGTTCAAAGTATGTACAGTCAGAATTAAGGGAAACATTTAATGAAATTAAGCAAGAGCTTAAGAAGAACGAAAAACCTTTGCTTTTTGTCGGAACACCTTGTCAGGTAGAAGGTTTATTGCATTATGTTGGAACTGACAACGGAAATTTATTTACTATTGATTTAGTTTGCTACGGAGTACCATCTCCTAAATTATATAAAAAGTGGATTGAAACAATTGAAAGAAAACATAAGAAAAAAATAAAATGTGTATATTTTAGAGATAAAAAATATGGTTATGCAGGAGTTAATATAAAAATTGTTTTTACTGATGATTCTTTTTTGGAAGATAGAATTGAAGTAATTTTTGCAAAACAATGTTCTCTCATATAGGGTTAAGACCGTCTTGTTATGAATGTCCTTTTAGAGGCCGAAAAAGAAAATGCGATTTTACATTAGGGGACTTGTGGGAAATTGGAGACTATAGTACAGATATGGATGATAATAAAGGTACAACAAAATTGCAAATATACTCCGAAAAGGGAATGAGTTTGTTTGAAGCAATACGTACAGACTTGATTGTTTGTCATATGGAGAGTCTTGTTGGTGACAGATTGATAGAAAAGTTAGATAGAGAAAAATATAGCATTAGTATGCCGGCAAAAAGAGAAATGTTTTTTAAAGACTCAAATATTATGGATTACGAAGAGTTAATAGACAAATATTTACCTACATCAATAAAAGAGCAGCTGGCAATTTGGTTAAAACCTGTAATATTGAAAACTCCAATTTCAGAATCTTTTTTTAGAGCGTTGAAGAAATTAAAGGCAAAACGCTTTTCGCGTTGAAGTGTATTCTTTTTAGTTTGCGTGTAAAATACACGAAAGTTTTAATAATGATAGAAAAGGTTGGTAATATAGATGCTATATTTAATCTGCATTATGACTTTGGCATTATCTGCATATTATATGTGGACAATATGTAGAGTGCGTGTTGGACCCGTAAGATGGATATACTTTGAAATAATATATAATTGTTTTATCAAATTTCTAATAGGTAATTTAGGGTTACCTTCAGCTCTGAATTATGTTTCGGATTTGATTTTAATAATTATAGTTTTTTACTATTTTTATTACAAGAAAAGTGGTATGAAAATTACTATACCATCAAGTTTAAAATGGGTAATAGGAATATATTTTGTGATAACATTACTTTCATATTTTGTAAATTTATATTCCCCATTATTATATATTTGGGGATTTAGAAATAATATGAGATTTTTAATTTTTGCGATGATGTGTGCAGTATTTTTAAAAAGAAGAGATATATACACTTTTTTAGATATTCTTTTTGGGTATTTTATTTTGAATATTTTTGTTGTAACATATCAGTTCTTTTTTAAGGGATATAATTACAATGCTATCGGTGACTTTATATCAGGTTTATATGCTGCGGGAGAAAAAAGAGGAGGTAATTCTGCATTAAATTGGTTGTTATGTATAATATGTGCTGCAGCAATTATACAGTATTTCAATAAAGAAAAATCAATATGGTATTTAATTGTGGCTATAGCAGGTTCAACTTATATGGCGACATTAAGTGAATTAAAAGTTTTTTTCATTGAAATAATAGTTATTTCAGTTGTATGTATTTGTGTAAGCAAAAGTCGCTAAGATTAACTATATTTTTGATGTTGAGTGTTGTCGCGTTGTATGCTGGAATTCAAGTGATTTATATTTTATTTCCGAATTTTAATAGATTCTTCACGCTTGAGACGATATTGGCATATGCAACAAATGAATCTGGATATATCGGCGATGGAAGTATAAATCGGCTAACAGCTATAAGATATGTCTTTAGAAACTTTTTGACATCAATTTCCGAAAGACTAATAGGAATCGGTTTTGGAAACTCAGAGTATTCAAGTTACTCCTTTTTTACGTCGCAATTCTATTTAAGAAATAGTTGGACAGCATACCAATGGTTTTATGGACCAATTATTTTGGTAGAAACAGGAATACTAGGGCTTTTTTCTTTCATATTAATCATTGTTAATTATTTGTATAGAAATGTTAAACTAAAAATCGAAAATATTAAGGATAATTCTCTAAGAAGCATATCACTTATTGTCGGGATATTGAGTTTAGCGATGTTATTTTACAATCAATCTATGAAGCTTGAAACTGCTGGGTATATGGTTCAGCTATTTTTGTGTTTTCCATATATTTTAGAGAAGAAAGAAGATTTTTGCAGTTGTCAGAAATCTATTGTAAAAACTAAAGTTAGATTCATTTTAAAATAATTAAGATGATTTGATTGAGGAGTATATATTTATCAATTGGGAGTGACACAAAGTGGATAAAATTAAAATATCTATTATAGTACCTGTGTATAATGGTGATCAATTTGTTGAGGCATGCTGCGAACAGTTACAACGACAAACACTTAAAGAAATTGAGATTATATTTATTAATGATGGTTCAATAGATAATACGGGTAATATTTGCGATCAATTGGTAAAGAAATATAATAATTGTAGAGTATTTCATCAAGAAAACAAAGGTGTTTCTGCTGCTAGAAACTTGGGAATTAATATGGCCACAGGAGAGTACGTTGGTTTTGTTGATGTAGATGATCAATATGATAATGATATGTTTGAAGTATTATACACTCTTGCAAAGAAATATGATGCTGATATAGCATGTTTGGACAAGGTTGGCCCACAAAATCAAACTACTGTTTGGTATAATAATATTGATGCAATACGAGAATTATTAAAGGGTAATATATCCATAAGTTCTTGTAACAAAATATATAGAAGAAGTTTATATCCCGATTTTTGCTTTCCTGAAGGAATAAAGATTTACGAAGATTGTCATACAGTATATAATGCTTTAAAGCTTTCAAAATGTATAGTCTGTCAGCATGTTCAGAAGTATCATTATATTCACAGAGAAAATTCAAGCAGTAGAGTACCATTTGAAAAAAAGCTTTTCGATGCTATAGATGTCATTGATACTATATATGAGGATATTAACAATAATTACCCAATGCTCAGAGAGGAAGCGGAGGCCAAAAAAGCGAATGTTTACTTAAGAATATCGAAAATATATTATTTACGAGGGAAACCAAAAGAGCATTTACCTAGAATTCTGTCAATGAAGAAATATTTATCTTCTTTATCTGGAAGTCAAATTCATAGTTATATGAAAATCAAAAACAGAATTAGGTATTATTTGTATATTTTTTGCTTTCCTCTTTTTTATATACTTACAAAATCAATTGACAGGCAATAAAATTAAACCATCTATTTGATTAAACATAAATGAGAGGGATGAGTAAAGAATTGAAAATACTGATAATAACATACAGCAGAACCAAAAACTATGGAGGGATTCTGCAAGCATATGGTTTATATAGGCATTTAGAAAAAATGGGTCAAGATGTGAAGTTTATTGACTATATTCCTGTAAGATGCAATTTTTACAACAAAAAACAGTTTGTAAATTGTATTACCAGTAAAAGTAAAATATGGGGTATTAATAGAATATCAAAATGGTTGTGGGGGCTCTTAATTTATCCTCGAGTAGTTAAAGAATATGCTCCATTTCTAGACTTTATGGATTCAAGAGTAAAGTTTACTCGAAAGTACTATAGTTATGAAGAACTGCTTGAAGATACACCACAGGCAGACATTTATATTACGGGAAGCGATCAAGTATGGAATAGTGATTTTATTGAGAATAATAATTTGGATTTACCATTTTATTTAGAATTTGTAGATGATACGAAAAAGAAAATATCTTATGCGTCTAGTTTTGGAAAAGATACTATACCTCCTCAAAATGTCAAGCTTGTAGAAAAAATGCTAAAACGATATAATGACATTTCTGTGCGTGAGCAAAGCGGCATGGATATATTAAGCAAAATGCAGATTAAGAGCACAGTTGTAGTTGATCCTACAATTTTGTGTGATGTTAGTGAGTGGGATGCTATTGCTTCCGAAAGAAAAATGAACCAAGATTATATATTATTGTACCAAGTAAGATTTAACAAAAATGTCTATAGAATAGCAAAAAAGATTGCCAAAAAAAGAAATCAAAAACTTATTATAATTACACTTGATTATAAAGATAAATTTAGGGCTCTATGTGACTGTGTTTTAGTAGCACCATCAATACCAGACTGGCTATCGTACATTAAATATGCTAACGTTGTTATTACAGATTCATTTCATGCTTCAGTCTTTTCGATTTTATTCAAGAGAAAGTTTATTGTTAGTGGTGTTGCCAGAAAAGGAATGTCTACAAGAATTCATAATTTATTGAATATGTTAGAATTACAAAATCAAGAATTGAAAGATTTTAGTGTTGATGATGCAGAAAGAATATTGCAAAGTGATGTAGAGTGGGAAAAATGTTATAGTTTACTAAATAAGCAAAAACATTATTCTGCAAAATGGCTTGAACAAGCTATAAATAAATAGTACTATTAATTAACAATATTATTTTTGATATTTACGGATGGATAGGATGTAGATTTTATGGGTGAAAATGAAAATAAGAAAGCTCAAAGTAAAGCTTTAATTATAGGTACAATTATTTATGCTATAGGAAATTTTGGAACTAAATTCTTAAGTTTCCTTATAGTTCCCTTATATACATATTATATAGAACCTTCGGATTTGGGAGATTATGATCTTCTGATTTCAACTGTAAGTTATTATCACCTTTGATTACAATGAAAATTTCCGATGCAGCATATAGATGGATTATTAGAGATAAAAATAATGAAATTCCATGCATTTCAGCATCATACCAATTACTTTTAAGAAATTGCATATGTGTTTCAATAGTTTTATTACTGATTAACCACTTTATTCCTATTTGGAATTGCTATTATTTTATAGCTATTTTAGTTTTGGATCGTATTTTGGAATGTATTCAGAAATTGCTGAGAGGGTTAAAAAACCAGAAATTGTTTGCGTTTTCCGGAATATTTTATACTGGTGTATTTGTAAGCCTGAACTTAGTGAAAATATGTTATTTCAAACAAGGAGTGGTAGCACTACTTCAAAGCACTATTATTAGCAAAAGTGTTACTATTTTTCTTATTTTATTACTAGAAAAAAGACTAAGAAAAATTCAACTTGGGAAAAACTTTGGAAGCCTTCAAAAAGAAATGTTGAAATATTCGATTCCACTTGTACCGTCAAATCTAAGTTGGTGGGTTATGGGTTCATCGGATAGGTATATAATCAGATGGATTTTAGGAAGCGCATCTAATGGAATTTATGCTGTAGCTTATAAATTTCCATCAGTATTGTCTACAATATTTGTAATGTTTAATAATGCCTGGACCGATCAAGCTTTGGCTGATCTTGATAAAAGTAGAGAATCTGAAGAGTATGCTTCTAAAGTATTTCAGATTTATTACAGAATCTCATTTGGTTTTGTATTTGTTTTAATACCGGCGACTAAAGTTATTGCTCAAATTATTCTAAGCCAACGATACAAAATGGCATCAGTATACATTGCTTTTTTGTATTTAGGAACAATATTTCAGGGATTTTCCTCATTCTTTAGTGTAGGTTATTTGCATCAGAAAAAAACAGGTGGAACTGCTACTACAAGTATCTATGGTGCAATTGCAAACATAATAGTTCATATTGCCTTAATTAAATTTATCGGTTTATTTGCAGCGGCATTCTCTACATTCGTTGGTTTCTTTATAATGTGGATTTTTCGTGTAAATGATACAAAAGAATCATTTCCTATTAGAATTAATAAGAAAAGATTTGGATTTTATCTTTTAGTTGCCATGTTCCTATCATTATGTACTATTTGGAGTAGCATTCAAATTGATATTTTACTAACTGTTATTATGATAGTCTTTTTTATTATTGATAATAGAGTTCTTATTATGGAAATGAAGAATAAAATATTGACAAATATAAAATTAAAACGAAAAAAAATAGCGTAGAAATCTGAACTAAAAACATAATGCTATTATAAATTTTGATAACGTTTTACCAATGCTTTAATTTACTCAGAATCTGGAGGATAAATATATGCCAAAATGTGCATATGCTTGTTACAATAAAAATGAAGAGGTTAGAATGAGTAGCTCTTCTGGTGGAATCTACTCGTTATTAGCAGAAAAAATATTAGAAGACGGTGGAGAGGTTTTTGCAGCTTGTTATGATAGAAATCTGGAGGTATCGTACCGAAAAATTAATTCAATTGATGAATTACCTGATAGCCGAGGGTCGAAATATGTTGCTTCTCATATGGGTAATGTGTTTCAAGATGTTTTGGATAGTCTGCAGAAAGGCATAAAGGTTCTCTTTGTGGGTACACCATGCCAGTGTGAAGGATTGATGTCTTTTTTGGGAAAAAGATATGATAATTTGGTATGTGTCGATTTTATATGTCATGGTATTCCAGGGCGGATACCGTGGAGGAAATATCTTGAATCAATGAAGAATAGAGGAAGTGAATTGGTTGGTATAAATATGCGTGACAAAACCTCCGGATGGTCGAAAGGGAAGTTCTGTTGGAAGATGACGGATAATTTTGGTAACACTACATTTCAACCGCAATCTGAGAACTTTTTTATGAAAGGCTTTATTGCCAATATTTACTTGCGGCCATCATGTTATAATTGCCAGTTTAAAGGAATAGAACGGAAAACAGATTTTACATTGGGAGATTATTGGGGTGTGTGGAACATACAGCCTGAAATGGATGATAATAAAGGCATTTCCTTAGTCTTGGTTCATTCACAAAAGGGACAGAAGTTGTTTGACAGCGTATCAAGCTCTATTGTTTATACAAATGCTTTTTTGGATAAAGCAATTAAGTACAATTCTCCTATTCTTAGTTCGGTAAAATGTTCAGACAATAGGAAAGTTTTCTATAAAAGGATTAATGAAGGTGAAGATTTTATTAAAATTATGGAAGACTTAACAAGGATTTCTTTTAAAGATAAGTTGAAAATCAGGATTAAAAGGAGTATAAAAAATATTCAAAATTTTTAATTATTAAATACTTTTAAGAATATAGATGATTTAAAAGAATGATACGAAAAGATGTTGATTTGGGTTGAATATATGAGTTTCCAATTATTACGACCTTATGATTAATCAAATAAGCATATTAAGGAGTAAAATCGTATGAAAGAAATACCTATATTGTACGAAAGAAAAGAATTATGTTGTGGATGCACAGCATGTTACTCTATATGCCCGAAAAATGCTATTAAAATGCTCGAAGACGAAGAAGGATTTGACTATCCTATTATTGAGAGTACTAAATGCATAATGTGCTATAAATGTATAAAGGTATGTCCGATTAAGCGTAAAACAGATATAAAATAGTAAATTTAATATAAAAATAGAAGGGAATGCAATTTGTAAAGGAACTTAAAAACAATAATTCATTCAAGATGAGATAATTGAAGGAAAAGATTTTTTTGTAGTAATGGGATTGGAATATGGGTGACATTGGGGGATTTTATGTTAAGTGTTTTATTAATTGATATTCCCAAATAAAAAGAAATAGTATATTATATTATAGAAGTTGTAAATTAAGTAAATATAAGTAGACAAGGATGGGATGAGCATGATACCAAGAGTTGCTATGTTTGGTACTGGTTATGTTGGGCTTGTATCCGGGGTGTGTATAGCCGATTTTGGCGTAAATGTTATTTGTGTTGATGTTAATAAAGAAAAGATTGACGGACTCAACAACGGAAAGATTCCTATTTATGAGCCCGGTCTTGATGTTTTTCTTGAAAGGAATATGAAAGCAGGAAGGATACAGTTTACTACTGATGCAAAAAAGGCAATACAAGAGTCTAATGTTTTGTTTATTGCTGTAGGCACACCGCCGAAGGAGAACGGAGAGGCTGACATGCAATATGTATATGCTGTTGCCGAAACCATCGGAGAGTATATGAACGAATACAAGGTTGTAGTTGATAAAAGTACAGTGCCTGTTGGAACAGGTCAGATTGTAAAAAAGATAATAGCCGATAAGCTTAAGGAAAGAGGAGTCGAATATTCGTTTGATGTTGTGTCAAATCCCGAATTTCTTCGTGAAGGAAAAGCCCTTTACGATTTCACTCATCCTGACAGAGTTGTTATAGGCGTTGAAAGTGAAGAGGTTGCAGACATAATGAAGAAGGTATACAGACCTTTGTATATTAATGAAACTCCCTTTATAATAACTAACATTGAAACTGCAGAAATGATTAAGTATGCATGCAATGCGTTTCTTGCAACAAAAATAACTTTTATAAATGAAATTGCAAACCTTTGTGAAAAGGTGGGGGCAAATGTTCAGCAAGTATCAACGGCCATGGGAAGAGATGGAAGGATAAGTCCGAAGTTTCTGCATGCAGGTCCGGGTTTTGGAGGAAGCTGCTTCCCCAAGGATACACAGGCTCTTGTGCAGATAGCTGAAAAACATGGTGTTCACATGTCTGTGGTAAGCGCGGTAATACAGGCAAACCAGCGGCAGAAAAAGATGGTGGTTAAAAAACTGGAAAAGGTTGCAGGAGATTTAAAGGGTAAGACAATAGGTATTCTTGGCCTTGCGTTTAAGCCTGAGACAGATGACATGAGGGATGCTCCATCATTGACAGTAATATCTGACTTGGCCGAGAAGGGAGCTAAAATCAAAGCTTATGACCCTCAGGCTATGGAAGAGGCAAAAAAAGTTCTTAAAAAATATGCCGACAGTATTAATTATTGTAAGCATGCCTATGATGTTGCCGAGGGTGCGGATGCCTTGATTATTATTACAGAATGGCATGAGTTCCGCAATATGGATTTGACGCTCCTTAAGAAAATAATGAAAGGAAATATCTTCTACGATGCGAGGAATATCTATTCAAGAAAGGATATAGAAGAAAAAGGCTTTGTGTTTATAGGTACGGGAATTTAAATCTTTAAAATTTAGAAGAAAGGCTAGAATATGAAAAAAGCAAAAGTTGTGTTAGTATTTGCAGCATGGATTGCAGTAATTGGCATGATTATAATAATACTTGGTTTTTCCAGTCAAAATGGTTTGGATTCTGTAAGTACTTCAGAAACAATTGTTGATAAGATTATTAGTTTTTTAAATCTTGATGATGTTCTTACGAAAAATGAAGTACTTATGGAAAATAGAAATTATCTATTTAGAAAAGCAATGCATTTTACGGAGTATTTTATTCTTGCTTTGCTGGCCTTCAATGCATTGCGGTTTGTAAGACTCAACAAGGCTAAAGCTTCGGTTTTTGCGATGCTCATAGCCTGTTCGACAGCTGTTATTGACGAGCTATATCAAAGAACAATACCGGGACGTAATCCTCAGATTTTGGATGTATTTATAGATTCTGCGGGTGCGCTTGCGGCTGTTCTGATATGCTCATTTTTATTAGAAAGAATGTAGACAAGCGAACAAATGTTTGATATAATTATGGAAAAACTATTTGAAAGTGGGTTTGGTATATGAACAAAGTTATTTTAATGGGGAGATTGACTCAGGATCCTGAACTGAGACACACTACCACAGGTAAATCCGTATGCCATTTTCGACTCGCGGTGGACAGGAGATTTTCAAGACAGGGAGAACAGGAACAGGCAGACTTCTTTCCGATAATTGCATGGGAAAAGACCGGTGAATTCTGCAACAATTACTTTCGTAAAGGACAGAAGGTTGCGATAATAGGAAGGATTCAGAACAGGTCGTGGAACGACGAGCAGGGAAATAAACGTACTGTTACGGAAATTATTGCAGAAGAAGCATACTTTGCCGACAGCAAGAAGGATAATTATACATCGGACGGTTTTGAACCTAAAAATACAGGTGCCGAAGGATTTTTCCCGATAGAAGATGATGATTTGCCATTTTAAAAAAGATGCCTTTTAGTAGGCATCTTTTTTCTTATAACTACCCAAATGGTCTTTAAAATTATAACTATGTCAAGCCAGATTGACCACTCGTCTATATATTTTGTATCAAGCCTTACAACATCTTCAAAGTCTGTTATGCTGCTTCTGCCGCTTACCTGCCACATGCCTGTAAGACCCGGTTTGAAGCTTATTCTCCTTCTATGATAGTTTTTATACTTTTTGACTTCATCCACAGTAGGGGGTCTTGTTCCCACAAGACTCATATCCCCTTTAAGTACGTTAAAAAACTGGGGAAGTTCGTCAAGGCTTGTTTTTCTAAGGAGCTTGCCTACAGGAGTAACTCTTGGGTCCGACTTGATTTTAAACATCAGACCGCCTTTGATTTGGTTTTGCGCCATAAGTTCTTTTTTTCGTTCTTCCGCATCGACATACATTGTTCTAAATTTATATATCTTAAATATTCTTCCGTTCATTCCGACTCTGTCCTGCTTGAACAATACCGGACCGGGAGATGTTAGTTTAATGGCAGGTATTATAAATATCGAAGCGATTCCGGTGATAATGAGCCCAATCAGAGCACCGGTTATGTCCATAATTCTCTTAATCAAAAGTTGAAATTGGTTAATGCTTACCGAATTGAAGGTAAGCATGGGAAGAGTACCCATACAGCTAAAATGAGTCTTTGCAACTCTAAGGTTGTACAAGTCCAAAATAACTCTTACTGTTATTCCCATTTCCTCACATATGGATACATATTTTTCTACATCTCCAACATAATCTTTCGGCAAGGCAAAAATTACCTCATCGACTACATGATTTTTAAGTATTTCTTCAAGATCGTCTATATATCCCAGTGTTTTTTTGCTGTTGAATGAAGCATTATTTTTATGAACATTTACATAACCTAGCACATTTATGGTGATATTTGTTTTTTGGAGGAAATATATAAATTTAAGTGCTACATTGCGGTCACCGACAAATATTACATTCGTAGTGGTATTGCGCCGGTGCTTGCTCACAAGATAAATGTACATGAATCTTTCAAAAATCAAAAATGCTATGCTTGTAACGGTAAAAACCGAGTAAAGTGTCCTGCTGAACATAGTTTCTTTTATAAAAAACATAAAGGATGCAACAAACATGCAAGATATAAGAGAAGAGAACAATATGTTTCTTAACACTCTGTCATAATAATTAAAGGTTGTCTTGTTGTACATGCCCAGAAATCCCATGGATGAAATCCAAAGAGGAATATATATGAGCAGTACCCATACAAAAGCGGTTATGCCTTGCAGGACTCTAAGGTGCGATGCTATGTAATATGAAATAAAGAATGACAAAATGAGAAAGAAGATATCTAAAAACAATTGTCCTATGCTTACAAAAGCGTGTCTGTTTGAACTATGCATAACTGCCCCCTAATTAAAAATAAGAATTTAAAAGAGTTTAAGTTTATTATGAGTATATAAATATATTGACATTATTATTATAATTCCTATTAAAAAATAAATCCATAGGACTAAGAATAAAAAGTGACTATTATATGTATTTAAGTACTAAAGAAATGGAATTAATAGGCTCCGCTTCTTCTTAACACTATAAACACCGTTTTTATTATGATTTTTATGTCAAGCCATAGGGACCACTGATCAATATATTTTGTATCGAGCTTGACAACTTCATCAAAATCGGTAATACTGCTTCTGCCGCTTATTTGCCACAAGCCTGTGATGCCTGGCTTGATACTGATTCTTCGCCTGTGGTATGCTTTGTATTTTTTTACTTCATCTACTGTCGGGGGTCTAGTGCCTACAAGGCTCATGTCACCTTTTAGCACATTTATAAACTGGGGAAGTTCATCAAGACTTGTCCTTCTTAAAAATTTCCCAACCCTTGTCACCCTTGGGTCGTTTTTTATCTTGAACATCAATCCGCCACTGACTTCGTTTAGTGCTGAAAGCTCGGCCTTTCTATAGTCTGCATCGAAAGTCATTGAGCGGAATTTGTACAATTTAAATATCCTGCCGTTAAGACCGACTCTGTCCTGCTCAAATATTATAGGTCCCGGTGAATCCAATTTTATTGCCGGAATTATGAATATTGATATTAAAGCCGTGAAAGCAAGACCAATCAATGCTCCCCCGATATCCAGCAAACGCTTCAGAAAGAGCTGAAGGGGATTAAAGGATATTGTATGGAATGTAAGCACAGGAAGAGTCCCTATACTGGTTAGATGACTTTTGGACAGCTTTAAATCATATAGATTTAGAACCATCCTGACGGTTATGCCCATTTCCTCGCACAGCAAAATGTATTCCTCGACTTTTCCCACATAATCCTTTGGGAGAGCAAATATTACTTCATCCACCACGTTCTCTTTCAGAATCTGCGGAAGGTTTTCTATGTGTCCGAGGTTGTGCTCGTATTTATCTACTTCTTTTGAATCCACTTGTACATAACCGATAATGTTTACATTCATGTTGGTCTTATCGATGAACTGACTGTATTTTTGAGCTTCGCTGGGACAGCCGATGATGATTACTCTGGTTGTGCCTTTCCTGGCCTTGTTTCTTCCGGAGATAAAGAAGACATAAACAAGCCTTTCCAGCATCAAAAGGTTCATTACCGTAATGACAAAGGTGGTAAACAGGAGCCTGCTGAACATGGTTTCTTTAATGAAAAAAATCATTGAGGCAAGGGTGATGCTGGATATGAGTGTGGAAAAAAGACAGTTTCGAATTATTCTGTCAGGATAACAAAAAGTTGTTTTGTCATACATTCCTAAATAGCTCATACAGAAAAACCATAGAGGGATAAACACCACCAAAATCCATAGATATTCTTTGTAATCGTGCAGGTTTGTAAGAAATGAAGCAATATAGTATGATAAAAGGTACGAAGCTACTAAAAAGACGATGTCCAGGGCTAATTGAATTACATTTAAATAGGCTTGTCTACTAAGTCTATACATCGTACTTACCTACCCTTATTATACTATATTATATCCTCTTGAGGAATATTTTAACACTACTATGAAAAAAAGTAAAGAATATTTTTGACAAATAGAGAGAAAATAACAATTATGGCTTAAAGAACAGTTAAAATAAGTATTGACACGCGTTCTCCGTCTAATATATAATAAAGTGTGTGCTATATTTAGCTGAGTTCCCAATTTAATCCACACTAAAAAGGTCGTAGTTTAGTCTTGGCACAATTGCTACCATCGGAGGGAGGGAAATACGTGTCTGAAGTTAGAGTTAAAGAGAATGAATCTCTTGATAGTGCTCTTAAGAGATTTAAGAGACAATGCGCTAAAGCAGGCGTATTGGCAGAAGTAAGAAAAAGGGAGCACTATGAGAAGCCTAGTGTTAAGAGAAAAAAGAAATCTGAAGCAGCAAGAAAAAGAAAGTTTAAATAAGGGAGGCGAGTACGGATGCCCCTTAAAGAAAAACTTATGGATGATTTAAAGGCAGCCATGAAGGATAAGGATGTTACTAGAAAGAATGCCATCCAAATGGTCAGGTCGGCTGTGCTTCAGGTTGAGAAGGATAATAAGTTTACCCTTGACGACGATGGTATATTAGAAATAATTGCCAAAGAAGTAAAAAAAAGAAGAGACTCACTTGCGGAATATGAAAAGTCCGACAGACAGGATCTTATAGACGCTTAAAAGCCGAGATAGATGTTTTACTAAGTTACCTGCCTGAACAGCTAACAGAGGATGAACTAGAGGTTATTGTAAAGGAAGCAATTAACGAGACGGGAGCAAGTTCGGCCGGTGATATTGGCAAAGTAATGAAGGCTGTGCTGCCTAAAGTAAAAGGCAGAGCTGATGGAAAGATTGTTAATAAAATTGTAAGTAAGTGTCTGAGTTAAGACCGAAAGCTCGATGAAAAATCGGGCTTTTTTCATATTTTGTTATACAAGTTTTCTTATATATTTCATTTGAACAATAGAATCAAATACATTATAATTAATTCAATACGTTTGAATTATATACTTTACATAAGGTATTATTATACTATTTTGGCAGGTGGTGTAATGGGGCAAGACAGATTATGGTTAATGAACGATTTTTCTCATGAAAAGGTTGAGATACTTGCAGAGGAAGCCGGAGTATCAAAGCTCCTTGCCGGAATTTTTTTGTCCAGGGGAGTTGATGATCCGGATTATATAAAAGATTTTTTAAACCCGTCATTGGACAAACTCCATGATCCCTTTGAGCTTCGTGACATGGAAAAAGCTGTGGACAGAATAATAAGGGCTCTTCATAATAATGAGAAGATTTTGATATATGGTGATTATGATGTGGACGGAATAACGAGCACATCTATTCTTTACGATTTTTTAAGAAGAAATAATGCAAATGTCTGTTACTATATTCCTGACCGGTTAAATGAAGGTTATGGTATTTCCATGGCTACTGCGCAAAAAATGCCGGCTATGGATGTGGACTTGATAATCACTGTTGATTGTGGGATTACTGCCTTTGAAGAGGTAAAATACATTACTGGCAATAATATTGATATTATAATAACTGACCATCATGAATGCAGGGAAAGTGTTCCTGATGCATATGCTGTAGTAAATCCCCACAGGCTTGACTGTACTTATCCCTTTAAAGAGCTTGCGGGAGTAGGAGTAGCGTACAAATTGCTTGAAGCTCTTGCAATAAAAATGAATATTCCGGGCAGTGAGAGGCGTTATCTTGACATTGTCGCCTTGGGGACTGTGGCGGATGTGGTTCCTCTTTTGGGGGAGAATAGAATCATAGTAAAATACGGTCTTTCCATAATGGAGAAAACTTCGAATATCGGACTTAAAAGTCTTATCAAAGTGGCAGGAGCGGAGAACAAAGAAATCGATTCTTTTGTAATTGGATTTGTGCTTGGTCCGAGGATAAATGCAGCAGGCAGAATAGGAGATGCAACAAGGCTGTTAGACTTTTGACCACAGATGATGAAAATGAGGCGCTGGAGATTGCAAAGGAGCTGAATGAACAGAACATACTCCGCAAGCAAAATGAACTTGCCATATTCGAGGAAGCGGTCAATATTGTTGAGAGCGATATAGACCTTGGCAAGGAAAAAGTGATTGTAGTCGCAGGAGAGAAGTGGCACCATGGCGTTATCGGGATAGTGTCATCCAAAATAACTGAGAAGTATTATCGGCCGAGCATACTTATTTCCGTTGACGGTGATGAGGCAAAGGGGTCGGCAAGAAGCATTGAAGGATTCAACCTGTTTAAAGCTCTTGTGCATTGCGAGGAGGTTTTGGAAAAATACGGCGGTCATGAGCAGGCGGCAGGGCTTGCACTAAAGCCGGAAAACATTGACGATTTTAGAAGAATGATAAATGAATATGCTGATTCTATTCTTGATGAAGGCGACCTTGTTCCGCGGATGAAAATCGATGTGCGTATAACAAGGCAAGATATGACCGTTGATAATTGCAGAGAATTAAAGCTGCTTGCGCCTTTCGGGGAAAGCAATCCTTCTCCTGTGTTAAGATATGACAACTTAAGAGTTGGAGAAATACGTCTTGTTGGGCAGGACAGCAGGCATGCAAAAATCAGGTTTGATGACAATGGAGCTGTCATTGATGCTATATGCTTTAACGGAGGAAGACTGACAGATTATTATAGCGAATCGGATGTTGTGGATGTTGTATGCTCCATGGAAGTAAATTCGTGGAACGGTAGAGAAAATGTTCAGCTGAATATAAAGGATATCAGGCTAGGGGAGACGGTGGAAAGGCAAAACAAATTTTATTTTAGCCTTGATAGGTGTATTGATTTTATTATCCGTCAGGAGGATAATATTGTTGATGAGGTTTTGTCAAAGATACAAGCTATTGAGTATCCTGGGGGCATTGCGGAAGCGATAAATGTTTTTTTGTCCCGGGGTGAGAAGACAGCTGTTCTGGTAAATTCTCCTGAAGGTCTTGAATTTATTGAAAGGGATTTGAAAAAAGCTTTGCTGTCTTACGGGGATACATATGGAATATTTTTCTCTTCTTTGCCTCATGACAGTATCAAACCGGTATCCGTAGTGGTGAATCCCCATCCCGAAGAAGCTTTGCTTTCAAACTTTGACCGGGTGATATTATTTGGTGCGTGGATATCGAAGTATTATATTTATCAGATTGTACGAAAGATTGATTTAAAAAGGGTTTATGTTTATAATAAAATAATAATCGATTTTGTTGATGATGATATTATATTAAAAAGGCAGGATATGGCAGCAGTATATAAGTATTTGAAATCCTGCAGCGAAGAGAGTAATCAGATGGTTTTGGAGGATTTGTTTGCTCTTGCCCGGAATGTTTCGAGAAAATACGGTATATCCATGAACTATTTCAAGGTAAAGAGAGCAATACAGGTTTTTGAGGAATTATCCCTTATAAAAAAGCTTCCTTACGGGGAGAAGGGGCAGGTTGTCATTTTGAATAATATTGGAAACAACAGAACAAACCTTGAAAACTCTTGCTTGTTTAGAAATATTCAGATGCTGCGGAGCGTCTGAGAGTTCCTTGGAGCGGCTTTATAGGCTTTATTCTGGATAGATTAAATTTTACAAGGAGGATTTGCTATGGATTTAAAGACCAAACTAAGAGAAGTGCCCAATTTTCCGAAGGAAGGTATAAATTTTATTGATATTACTACCGTTCTTCAAGATGCAGAGGCTCTTAAGGAATGTATTGATGCCATGAAAGCAAAAATTGAGGCCTTTGGGGATTTTGACCTTATTGTGGGACCTGAATCCAGAGGATTTATTTTTGGCACGCCGCTGGCATATGCTTTGGGAAAAGGATTTGTACCTATCAGGAAAAAGGGTAAGCTTCCTTACAAGACCATTAACGTTGAATATGAGCTTGAATATGGCACAGATATTCTTGAAATGCATATAGATGCAATTAAGAAGGGACAGAAGATAGTTATTGTTGATGACCTTCTTGCAACAGGAGGGACTACCCAATCAAACATAAAGCTGGTGGAACAGCTGGGAGGAGAAGTCCTGGGAATAGTTTATTTTGTTGAACTTACATTTTTAAATGGAAGAGAAAAGTTGAAAGGCTACAATGTAGAGTCCTTAGTTCAGTATTAATGTATGGAGCGTACATAAAGCAGGACTATTTTTGAATCGATGTGGGGGAATACTTGATGGGTGACGGCTATACCAGACTTATTAAAAGAATAAAAAAATACAACCCAAACTGCGATTTTGTACTCATTGAAAAGGCTCACAATCTTTCGCTGGAGGCACATAACGGTCAGCAAAGGGAATCCGGCGATCCTTTTATTGTGCATCCCATGGAAGTTGCCAATATACTGGCAGACCTTGAGTTAGATTGCACTGCTATAGTAGCGGGTATTCTTCATGATATTGTTGAGGATACTTCTTATACTTTTGAGCAGATTAAGGAGAATTTTGGCGATGAGGTTGCAAGTCTTGTGGACGGAGTAACCAAGTTGGGCAAGATTCCTTACACCACAAAGGAGGAATTGCAGGCCGAGAACCTCAGAAAGATGTTTCTTGCGATGGCAAAAGACATCAGAGTTATTCTTATAAAGCTGGCAGACCGTTTGCACAATATGCGCACTCTAAAGTATATACCCGAAGAAAAACAAGTTGAAAAGGCAAAAGAGACTCTTGAAATATATGCTCCTTTGGCTCACAGGCTTGGTATATCAAAGATAAAATGGGAACTCGAGGACCTCTCTCTAAGATATCTTGATCCGAAAGGCTATTACGGCCTTGTAAACAAGATAGCAAAAAAGAGAAGAGAAAGAGAGGCATATATTTCGGAAATTGTTAAGACAATTCACGAGAAAACTGCTGAGATCGGTATTGAAGCTGAGATTGAGGGCAGGCCCAAACATTTTTACAGTATTTACAGGAAAATGGTTCAGCAGAACAAAACGTTAGAGCAGATATATGACCTTTTTGCGGTAAGGGTCATTGTCTCAACGGTAAAAGACTGCTATGCCGTTTTGGGGCTTGTACATGAAATCTACAAGCATGCCGGGAAGATTTAAGGATTATATAGCCATGCCAAAGCCGAATATGTATCAGTCGCTTCATACCACATTAATCGGACATGAGGGTATTCCCTTTGAGGTACAGATAAGGACATGGGATATGCACCGGGTAGCGGAAGTGGGTATAGCAGCTCATTGGAAGTACAAAGAGGTAGATCAGCAGATGAATATGACAAGAAACTGGCCTGGCTCAGGCAGCTTTTGGAATGGCAAAAGGAAATGCGGGATGCCAGAGAGTTTATGGAGACCTTGAAAATAGACCTTTTCACCGATGAGGTTTTCGTATTTACCCCGAGAGGGGATGTCATAAGTCTTCCTAACGGTTCAACGCCCATAGATTTTGCCTATGCAATTCACAGTGCTATCGGAAACAAGATGTCCGGGGCAAAAGTGAACAATAAAATTGTGCCCATTGACTATGTGCTTAAAAACGGTGATATAGTAGAGATACTTACTTCTACGAATGTGCATGGACCAAGCCGGGATTGGCTAAAGATTGTAAAGAGCTCTCAGGCAAAGAATAAAATCAATCAGTGGTTTAAAAAAGAAAAAAGGGAAGAGAATATTATAAGGGGCAAGGAAATGATTGAAAAGGAGCTGAAAAAGCAGGGATTTACAGCAAATCAGCTCTTTAAACCCGAGTGGGTGGAAATAATACTCAAAAGATATACTTTTGCTTCCCTTGAAGATCTTTGGGCGGCCATAGGTTATGGTGCACTTACTGCAAACAAGGTTATTTCAAAACTGAGGGATGAGTATAGGAAAACTGTCAAAGCCGAAGAGTTTGCAGAACAGATGGCCAAAGAAGAGAAGAAAAATAGAATTCAGGGCAAGAGAGTACCTGAAAATGGTATAATTGTAAAAGGGATAGAGAATTGTCTGGTAAGGATTTCCAGATGTTGCAATCCTGTTCCGGGTGATGATATTATTGGATATATCACGAGGGGTAGAGGTGTGTCGGTGCACCGAAAGGACTGTATCAATATCGTCAATAGTATTGATGGCGATAACAGACTTATTGAGGTAAGCTGGTACACTGCAAACAACGTGGCATATAAAGCGGATATTACTGTCATGGCCAATGACAGAACGGCGCTTTTGATGGAGATAACAAATGTCATTGGAGAAGCAAAGATTCCGCTTAAGGCGATAAATGCAAGAACCACTAAAGATCAGATTGCAATTATGAACCTTACCCTGGAGATTACAAATACAGAACAGCTTGAGAATATTATCAAAAAGATTAGAAGAGTTGACGGAGTATTTGAAGTAACGAGAAACAGACAATAGAAAGAATAAAGGGGATTTTATGCGGGCAGTTGTACAGAGGGTGACCTTTTCGAAGGTAACGGTCGAGGATGAGGTAATCGGAAAGATAGGAAAAGGTTTGACGGTTCTTTTAGGTGTGGGTTCCGATGACGGAGAAAAGGATGTCGGATACCTTGCGGACAAAATTGTGAACTTAAGAATTTTTGAAGATGAAAACGGGAAAATGAATCTATCGCTGAAGGATGTTGGAGGAGAGCTTTTGGTTGTATCCCAGTTTACCCTCTACGGCGATTGCAGAAAGGGTAAAAGACCGGGATTTGACAGGGCTGCAAGACCTGAAACGGCAAAAGAACTCTACGAGAAATTCGTTGAAGCGTGCCGCAGCTATGGTGTAAAGGTTGAAACCGGTAAATTTCAGGCTATGATGATGGTGGAAATCCATAATGACGGGCCTGTTACAATGCTTATAGACAGTAAAAAAGAATTTTAAGGTGGAGGATAGCATGATAATAAAATGTCTGCCGATTGGACTTTTTAGTTCCAACTGCTATATTGTTGGTCAAAACGGAGAAGGAATAATCATCGACCCAGGATGTGATCCGAGAAAGATAGTGGATACTGCCAAGGAAAACAACCTGGAAATCAAATATATAATAATAACCCATGGACATATCGACCATTTGTTGACGGTGGATGAGGTTCGGGAAATGACAGGGGCCAAGGTTCTAATTCATGAAAAGGATGCGGACAAATTGACAGACCCCGGTTTAAATGATCCCGTCGGAATGAGATTGGGAAGGGAATGTAAAGGAGCTGACAGGCTCTTAAAAGACGGTGAAGTGATAACGGTTGGCGGACTTGATTTTGAGATAATTCACACACCCGGACATTCTGCAGGAGGCATTTGCATAAAAGTTGGTGATGTAGTTTTTACAGGAGATACTTTGTTTAATATGGGCATAGGCCGCACCGACTTTGCCGATGGGGATTTGAATACCCTTTTAAACTCCATTGAGAATAAGCTTATGAAGCTTGACGACAATGTTGTGGTTTATCCGGGGCATGGAGAGTCTACAACTATTGGTCGGGAGCGAAATATGTTTCGTTAAATTTTGAATCTTTTAGATTTTGCAATTTGGTAGGAGTTTACATGGAAATATACATAAAGTTGGAAGGACACGAGTATCGATACGAGATAGAGAAT
>NZ_BAVR01000051.1 GCF_000521465.1 Acetivibrio straminisolvens JCM 21531 | reverse complement strand
AATAAAATATACCGGAAGTAGCATCAATACATCCATTTCTCATATAAAGCCTGTTCTACTAATCTAAATCTTTATTCCCCGCTTATATCTGAAATGATTTGTCTCCTTTAATTACCTCTAGGTGTTATCTTCAATCATACATATTAATCTTCCATTTTCCATCAACTCTAGACACAGACAAATGAAAACCAAATGGATCACTATCTTTATCCATAATGACCTCAACAAAAAAAGGCTCTATTACATGGTCAACAGGAGCAATCTTTCGAATTATATATTTTCCGCCACTATAATCCTCATAGTCTTCCTTCCACTGTTCATCTAAACTATTTATTGTTTCTATAAACAACTCCCAGTTTTCCTCTTCATAAGCCTTAAAATGATTAACAATTGTTTCTATTAACTCGAAATCCAGTCTCTTATCTATAATCATTTCTGAACTTGATGTACTTATAAAATCTAACTTTTTCTCGATTCTATATACAGCAGCATTAGTTTCATTCAATGATTCAATCTTACCACTATAGCTTTTATTCAAACTCATCAATTCATTTTCTAAACTAATGCTCTTTAGAATTAAATCTTTATTTCTTGTATTCAAGATTATCTGATAAACTTGAAGTAATATTATAATAGCAAAAAAAGAGAAAAACAATATTAATTTAATTCTATCCTTTTTAAACCATAACATAATAAATCATCTCCAAAATTTATTATCTATTCATTACCATGTACTGCTTAATTATTGGCTCAAAAATATCATGAGGATATAAGCTATCGACTCATGTATAAAAAATATTTTGAATATGCCGCCGTTTAATTTTCTAAAATAATTATATACATTATGTGAAACTAGGGTTTTGAAAAGAAAATTCCCCTTTACTATAGATATTTTATCAAATTTGGTAATACTTATCTACTCTATATTACCAAAAGTTTTTTTGCAATATGTGCGTATTTATTGCATCAAAAAATAGACTAAGCATCAAACATATACTCCACGAGAGCCTGCTTTTGACGCTTACCCATAACTCGATAATTTTTGAAGTGAAAAAATATTAAATGTATCAAAAATCTATGCCGCCAGTACTTCAAACTAAGTGATGAGCTTACTGCTTATAAAAACAAGTTTACAGGGTATTATTTATTCAATTTGTAAAGATTATTATCTCTTCTGCCAAAATACTCAACTAATTCTTTAAGTTGGAGATAACGTGAATCTAGTATTACTTCCAAAGAATCTTCAAAAGACACATAGTATTTATCATAAATTTCTATCAATTTATCTGTAGTCTGAAGGACTATTTTTAATTTTTCTATTTCTTCACTGCCTAAAGCCAGTTCCTCTTTTCCCTCTGCCATCGTCTTTAGTTCGGAAAAGAACTTAGCTATAGGAATCATCATTTGATCAAATTTGGCCTTCCAAAATGTGGTTGATTGCATATTTCTTCAAATTGCTCATCTTCATACACTCTTATGTAATCTACATAATAAGTATGAAATCCCTCATTTAGCGTGTCAAATCTCGTGTAGAGCATATCAGCTTCCATATAAGTAATTGACTTTTTATTAATTATGTTTTCCAACAGGTCCCTGGAGTGAAGTCTTAATCCATCCATAACACTAAAATAATCATATCCAAGCAAATAAAGTGCATAGTTTTTGTGAATGGAATAAATATATGAATCTTTAGATGAATGCCTGGATCAGAAAATGTAATTAAACATCAAAGTCAAAATCAAGCAAACAGCTAATATCAGCGTAATACATCTATTTACAATCAATTTATTTAATTTAATTATCATATTATTCAATTTATTTATCATATTACCTTCCATTCTACCAATGTTGCTCAACCTCAAATTATTAGCTAGATTGAGCCAAGAAAAATAGTTTTCATTAAATGCCTCTAAAGAATGGATGATTTTCTGTTCTTTTACACATAAATATGTGAATATGTTTATTAAAATATACTTCAATATTTATTTTAGTTAAATATATACTATTTTTCAAGTTTATTAATATGTAAAGCCTTTTTATAAATTAATCACCGATCTAAATTTTCAATAAACTGCCACTCTTTCTTATTGATATAATGCGGCGACAGCTTATAAAAAAATCCTTTAATATATCAGAATTAGCAGCTTCAGAGGTCTAAAATGCACCTTGCCGCTGATATAGTCCACTGCATCAAACTTAATACTTCTTTCTGTAAAACAGGAATATTCTCATATTCTGATAATATATTCTCATTCGCCATGATAGTTTAAATCCAACCACTTGAAAAATCTATCGTACACTTCTCCTTCATATTCTTCTGTCAACAATGCTTTTTCTCTGAAGACTTCAACCAACTTTCCCTCAACATAATCCTCTACTATCAATGTTTGCATACCCTCACCATCAGGGTTGCCCATTTCCAGATACCTCACACAAGTCAGTTTCCCGTCAATATATTTATAATACCGTGTTTCATTTGCTGCGGCACTACTTCTCCAGTATCCTTTAACCACTTTCAAATCATTATCAAATTGCGGCATAGATATTTCACTCAAATCCGGAGATTCCATGAATTTCCCGGACTTAGGATCCCAAATCCAAAATCTGCAATAATAATTGGCGTTACCTCTAATATGAACATAGCAAAAATCCTTGTACCCATCGAAATTAGCATCGACTATTTCATAATCTTTAAAAAGCGAATCCAATGTTTTATCCTCTATAACTTGAACCGGTGAAGACAAATCATTGATGTCGTAAATCGAAATATTTAGTGCGCTATCAAAGAATTCCCCTTCTTCTCCATCTTCAAAAGGTTTTGCTTCCATCACTACTTTGAAGCTATGTTTTCCATCTCCAATATCAATTGTAAATGATTCTTTTGTGTCTTCACTTGTTTCAATCTCATTTTGATCAGCCTTGTTTTCTGTTTTTTCTTTTTCCGAATTGCTACCGTCATCCGTTTTCGGTTCTTCAATTTTATTATTTCGCTCTGTAACGTCTTTTCCACCGTTTGTTGTACATCCCAGCAAACCCAAACATAAAAGCATAATTACAATCGCTAACCTTTTCGCCTTCATTTGCCATAACCCCTTGTTAAGAATAATAGTCTTTATATATAATATACGAACCATATCGTTATGATTCTTAATACCTTCAACATGCAAAAAGCGAGATTCTAAAAGAATCCCGCCATGTTACCCAAAAATGTACATTACTTGCTTAAAAACTTTTCAATCCTGTTTAATCCTTCTTCAATATTCGCCATGGATGTTGCATAAGACAATCTTACGTGAATGTCCGTTCCAAAACCGGAGCCCGGAACCAAAGCAACATTTGCTTTCTCCAAGAGAGCATCTGCAAAGCTATCGGAACCGGTTATTTTCATACCGTCTATTTCTTTTCCGATAAGCTTTGATATGTTCATCATCACATAGAAAGCACCGTTTGGCTTAATACATGATATACCGTTTATTGAGTTTATCCTTTCAACCATGTAATCTCTTCTCTTCACAAACTCCGCTGCCATCTCATCGATTATTTCCTGTGGTCCTTCAAGGGCAGCCAAAGCAGCCTTCTGAGCTATTGAATTTGGATTTGATGTAGCATGACTCTGAACATTACTCATAATTTTTGCAATTTGCTCGTTGCTGGCAGTATATCCTATTCTCCAGCCTGTCATTGCGTAGGATTTGGATACACCATTAACAACTATGGTAAGGTCCTTTATTTTATCGTTAAATGATGCAATGCTGACATGCTTGTATCCGTCATAAATAAGCTTTTCATATATTTCATCCGATACAACATATATACCCTTGCTCACAGCCAGGTCAGCTATTGCTCTCAATTCCTCTTCGCTGTAAATCATACCCGTAGGATTGCTTGGGCTGTTAATGACAATTGCTCTGGTTTTGTCTGTAATAGCCTTTTCAAGCTTCTCCAATGTAAATTTAAAGCCCTCTTCTTCAGTACAATGAATGTAAACCGGCACTCCATCGGCAAGCTTAACCATCTCAGGATAGCTTACCCATGCAGGAGTTGGAATAATTACCTCATCACCGGGGTTACAAATCGCCTGAAAAGCATTAACCAGTGAATGCTTTGCACCGTTGCTTATCACAATATTTGAAGGATTGTAATCAAGCCCATTGTCTTTTTTAAATTTGCGGCAAATGGCCTGCTTCAATTCAAGAGTACCTGAAGCAGGAGTATATTTGGTAAAACCGTCATTTATAGCATCTATTGCCGCTTTTTTTATATGATCAGGTGTATCAAAGTCCGGTTCACCTGCACCAAATCCAATTATATCAATTCCTTCTGACCTCATCTTTTTCGCTTTTGCGTCTATAGCCAGTGTAGAAGACGGGCTAATCGAAAGCGCCTTATTTGAAACTACCATTTTATACCCTCCAAAAACATCTGATATTATGTACCTTATTTTAATATATAATATTCGTTTTTGCAAGTTATTGATATAAAAAATGCAAAATTATTTTTTGCCATAAATTTAATTCTCAATATTTAATAAAGGGTATTGTTTTTATAATAGTCATTATTATAATTCGAAATTATAAAAATATATAAAATAACAAGTACAAGCATCATCAAAATGCAAGTTCACCATATCATTATTTCAATGGAATATAATTCATCAACATGTTATGTATTAAGCAAAACATAGTGGGCAAAATAATTAACACAAGGGGTTCGTGATGGTTGAGCCAAGAGTGTTATGAGGTCATTATATTGGCTTTATAACATTCGGCCAAAGATTAATATCAGGTTTCGTCCACGGTTGACGCTAAGGCTTGATATTAGTCGGCGGGAAGAGTCTTGAATATTTGAAAAGTTTAGTTTTACGGATATTCAGATTCGAGCTAAGATTATTATTGCTTTATTATAACAAATTGACTTGAGCCAAGTTGATTTCGTTATGGCACATTTTAGCAATAATGATAATCGAGCAAAGGTCTATATAAGTTTCTTTACTTTTTAACTTTTTACAAGTTTTGAAATTTAACTAGGCCGGCGCGAAGATCATCACGGGCTCCATTTTACATACCGTTTACATACTATAAAACGCTCTGGATAACTCTAAGAAAGTTCTTGCCTGCAAATTTTTCTATATTTTCGTTGGAATAATTCAGTTTGCCAAGTTCATTAAATATTTTTTCAATATCCTGCACTCCATTTATTCCGGCAGGCAATTTTTCAACACCGTCAAAATCGGCTCCTAGCCCGATATGTTCAGGTCCTGCAAGACTTGATATGTACTCAATATGGCTTATAATATCCTTTATTGTTGCTTCTTTGGAATTGTTCAAAAATTCCGGGTACAGGTTTATTCCGATAACTCCGCCGTTATCTTTTATCGCAATAATCTGTTTGTCCGTCAGATTTCTCCTGTGGGCACAAAGCCTTTGGGCATTTGAATGGGACACAATAACCGGAGAGGAAGTACACTCCAATACATCCCAGAATCCGGTTTTTGATATATGGGAAAGGTCAATGAGCATTCCCAGCTTATTCATTTCTTTAATTACTTCTCTGCCAAAGGGCGTTAGTCCGCCTCCCGAAGATTCGTCCTTTACACCGTCGGCTATTTCATTGCGGTAATTCCATGTCAGGCAAATACTTCTTACTCCAAGCTTGTAAAGCATCCTCAAAACCCCAAGATCTCCCTGCAGAGCTTCACCGCCTTCTATTGAAAGCACCGCAGCAATTTTATTTGCCTTTACGGCCTCTACAACGTCGTTGTAATTACAACATATCATAATGTCATCTTTACTAGCTTCTACCTGAGTATAAAACTCGTCTATTATCTGCAGGGCTCTCTTTAATGCATACGCCTGACAATAGGCCGGGTCTATAAATGCAGCAAAAAACTGAACATAGTTTCCTCTGGGTTTAAGTCTTTCTATGTCAATGTGGCAATTATTCTTCCGAAGACCTGTACCGTTCTCCATTATTTTTGTTATGGTATCGCAATGAGCATCAACAATAATCATGGATTCCACTCCCCAAAAGTTTATTAAAGACCCGTATGCAAAAGCTTTGGTGTTGTACTTTATTTATAATGTATGCGTAACAATAAATAATTATGTTAAAAACATCAGCCGGAGAGTAATCCTCTTTCGGCAAAACTTACATATTTTCCCCCGCAGACAATTATGTGGTCAATTACCTTTATAGAAATGGCTTCAAGAGCTGTCCTGATTCTATTGGTAGCTTCAATATCCGCTTTTGACGGATTTAAGGTGCCGCCGGGATGGTTGTGAGCCAAAATTACGCTGTTGGCCTTGTGTCGCAGCGCAGTCTCAACAATTATCCTCGGATATACCGGAGCCTCGTTTATCGTCCCCTCGTGAACCAACTGGGCATAATTTACCCTGTTTTGTGCATCAAGACAAATAACATAGAAAACCTCATAGTTTCTTCCCCAAAAAAGTGATATGGCATATTGACCGGCTTTTGTCGAGCTGTTAAGCTCAGGCTTGTCCCTCCATTTATCATTTAGATAGCGCCTTGAAAGATGGGGTATAAGTGACAGCAATATTGCAGAGTTCTCCCCAATCCCCGGCGTAGCTGCCAAATCTTTTGGGTCTGCCTCCAATACACCGGACAAAGAGCCGTACCTATTTAGAAGTGTGTGAGCCAATTCGTTGGTATCTCTTCTTGGAATTGAAAAAAACAAAAGAAGTTCCAGCACCTGATGCTGCTCGAAGCTGTCAAGTCCTTCCTTTAAAAATCTTTCCTTAAGTCTTTTTCTGTGTCCTTCGTGCACCAATATTCCCCCTATAGAAAATAAACCCTTATAATCAAACTTATATTATAAAAAGCATTTTAAAAGGCATTCTTAATCAAAGAAATCTCTTTTATTTCAATGTTCTCGCCTTTTTTCTCCATATAAACTTCTACCACATCAAATCTTACTTTTAAATCATTAATGCCGTTTTTACAGAGATATATCTGAGCAAGTCTTCTTATATTCTCCTGTTTTCTGGCATTCACAGCCTCCCTTGGATAGCCGTATCCCAGTGAGCTTCTTGCTTTTACTTCAACGAAGCAAATATAATCCTTTTCCCGGGAAATTATGTCTATTTCGCCCAATCTTCTATATCGAAAGTTCCTTTCTATAATCTCGTAATTGTTTTCTTTAAGATATTCAACAGCCGCAGTCTCCCCAAATGTCCCTGCAGCTCTTTTGTTATTTCCTTTGCTATACATCTTTCTCTCCATTTTTATCTTTTCTTTTGCCCGTATCTTTTATCAACGCTGCCGATAAACACCAGTATCTGCGCCACAATGTCATAAAGCTCAGGCGGAATTTCCTCTCCAATATTCATGGCGTTTAAGGTAGCGGCAAGCTCTTCATTCTCATATATAGGAATGTTGTTTTCTTTTGCCTTTTCAAGTATTTTCTCTGCAATCTCGCCTTTTCCCAATCCTATAATCTGAGGGGCTTTGTCATCGTCCGGTGAATATTTTAAAGCTGCAACCTGCTTTATCTTTTTCTTGCCAGGCATAAAAATTCCCCCGTCAATCAAATTTTACAGTCAAAACCTCTACTCCTTATTCTTTCTATTTCCTTACTCAAAACTTCCTGGGCATTTATCAAATTCACCTTTTCATCAATAAGCCTGTACTTGATATCCACTAATTTGTAGCCTTTTTTCAATAATCCTTCATAAAGCTCAATATAATTTTCTTTGATAAAGTCATAAACTTCATCTTTTTCAAGCCTTAAATTGATGCTGACATTTTTTCTGTTTACGTTGATAAGTGAGTCCACTTGCCCCATGTTTTCCGTATTCAATGACAAAAACACTGTGGCATTTTGCGGATCAATTCTTTTTCTTCCGTTGTTTCTCTTTAATATATAGAGCTCACCGGTAGTGTTTCTGTCAAATACTTTAAGGGGTATCTGGAAATACACACTATGTTTGTTTAGCTCATTTAAAAAATTGATATTGCTTTTAATGTTGTCAAGCTTATTTAAAATCTCTTGTTTGCCCGGAATGTTGGAATCCTGCAAAACATTCCTCACTATTTCAAGCTTCTTATAAATATCTTTGTAAATTTCCTTTACATTAATCTCCTTACTGTCAACTTTTTCATTGATTTTCACAAACATCTTTTCAAAGGATTTTTTTATTACTTCAGCCGCATCCCGAGCCTCAAAGTTACCTTTATCCCCTACTTTGCCGTCATCTGGCGTCTGAAGGGACTTTAGAAGGCCGGTAAGCTTTTTATGAGACTTATCTATATTTTCCCTGTAATTATTAATAAAATCAACAGTTTTTTTCTTTAATTGTAATAATTCTTTTTCGCCCGTGTCAACATGCCTCATTGTATTACCCAAATTTTCCAGAGTAGCATCGTCATCCTGAGACAAATTAGACTCAAGACCCAAATTATCTTTGCTGCTCTTAAGAGCCATATTATCCTCAATATATCCATTTTTTTGACTATGCTGAATTTTTCCGTTTTCATAATTAATATGAGAAGTGCCGTCATCAGGGGTTTCTCCACTCTTTTTAGAAGAATAATCTATGGCATCAAGCTTTTTCAAGATTGCAAGAGCCACATTCTTGTCCTGAATCTCCCCAAGGCTTAAAGCCAAGTCCAAAAGCTCAGCACTTAATTTTACTTTGCCCTCAACAAACATGCTCAGACTTTTTATGTTTTTTTCTTCGGGAACAATGTTATTTGAAACAAGATAAGCTGCTTTATCAACGGTAAGGTTCTTAAATTTAATCACCGCATCGATAACTTTGGTGATGGCTTCAGCATTTATCGAAGCTCCATTGGCACGAATTTTAGCCGCCGCCTCCATATTCCTTTTATCGGGCTTTATGCCAAGCTGAATCAACTTGTTCTTAATCTCACTCTCAACATCAAGCTCAGCGGCATTTTGGTTCTCATCTTTGACTATTTCCAAAAATAATTGATTGTTTACTTTGTTTTTTACAATAAAATCAATGAGTTCTCCCTTTTGGCATTTACGGGAGTCATTGCACCGGCATTTATCAAAGTTCCGTCAAACAGCTTTAGGAGCAGCTCATTTGCAGTAATGTCAACTACCCTTGCCCTTAAGGTATCTCCAGCATCAAGCTTTGAAAGTATATCTAAAGACCCGGCCTGGTTGATTAATACATTTTCTGAGCCCTCTATTCTCACTTTTCTTCCCCCTAAAGCTTTTTATTGAATATTGAGTCTATACTACAAAGTTTTTAGTAAAGCTCACTCTATGTATCGGACAAATACCGTATTTCTTTATAGCTTCTATATGTTCGCCGGTGCCATAGCCTTTATGTTTGGAAAAACCGTACATAGGATATTTTGCATCCATTTCTTTTAATATTCGGTCCCTTGTAACCTTTGCTATAATTGATGCTGCAGCAATTGACACGCTCTTTGCATCGCCCTTGATTATAGGGTTTTGTACAATATTTATATCGTCAAGTCTTAGAGAATCGATAAAAAGAATATCCGGAGCAATTTTTAGATTGCAAACAGCCAATTTCATTGCTACCTTTGTCGCATTCAAAATATTTATTTGATCAATTTGCTTTTCATCTACAATTCCGATGCCTACCCCAAGTGCTTTATCATTAATGACATCAAATAGTTTTTCCCTTTGAGTTTCACTGAGCTTTTTAGAATCATTGAGACCTTCTATGAAAACATCTTGAGGAAGGATAACCGCAGCAGCTACAACGGGACCGGCAAGAGGGCCTCGCCCTGCTTCATCAATTCCGGCAATCATTTTATAGCCTCTCTGATAGGCCTCTTTTTCATATATGCACATTCCCAAGTATCTGTTTAACTCTTTTTCGTACTTAAGTTTCTTCTTTTCATACTTTTCTATGATTTTGTCAACCTTGTCTCCAAACTCATCCTTAAAACAATAAAGCTTCTCCAAAGCTTTGTCCAAATCCAAACCTTCTATGGACTGCTCAATTTGCTTAATAGTCATGGTTTTCATCTCCCTTAGCCAAAACCATATCCCTGTGGCCATTATATATTAATGCAATTTTACGATAATTCCAAAACTCTAAATAAGAATAAGCATATGAGAATAATATCAATAAGTTGTTAAAGTCATATGTACTATGGTATAATACCAAACTTAATTTACCATAAGCCCCATCATAATCCGAGATTTTCGCCCACAAGGATTACTTTAATCCTGCCCTCATCAATACTGCTGTGCATTTCCACAATCTGAGCACAAATACTTCCCGTATTATTTCTATTGCAGTCACAACAACAACCTGTTTTGGTACAGGGAAGCTCCAATCCCAAACGCAATGCATTATTTGGGGCTGCATAGGTATGTGCCCGTTTTCTTGCACTCTCCAAATCCCTGCAAACTTTGTTCATACCAACAACAAGTATTACCGTTTTAGGTCCAAACACTATTGCCGAAACGCGATTTCCCCTTCCGTCGATATTTACCATTATTCCATCTTCACTTATCGCATTCACACTGGACAAGTACACATCGGACAATAGAGCCTGACGCATCAGAGAAAAACGTTCTTCCTGAGACTTTGCAGCATCGCGGTCAATCACTTGATAGTTTCCCTTTTTAAGCTGTTCTATCATTCCAATTTCCTCAAGAGTCATAGAGCCGCCCCAAGCCACCGATGCCCCTTGCGGAATTAGAGATAATGCAAACTCAACCGCTTCTTTGGCAGTCTCACAAAAGTATGCCTCAAAATTTCTTTGATTTAAAGCTTTTATTATTCTTGGAGCCATCAATTTATATCTTTCACGAACGATTTCTTCACTTCTTGCCATTTATAACACCCCTATAGTATATTATTCTGTCGTCGATAACGAACTTACATCCCCAGGCCTTTCAAGGGATATTCTGCCGATTTTGCCGCCCCGGAACTCATCGAGTACAATTGCAGCAATTCTCGTAAGATCCACCTCTCCTCCCGAAATTATGCAACCTCTCTTTTTTCCCGCTTCTTCCAAGAGCTCATACCCTTTTTTGTCCTGCAACGATTCAAGCTTGTACCTTTCTTTAATTTTTTCCGGATAGGTTTCCGAAAGGCGCTCAAGTAAAATGGATGTCAGCTCCACAGTATCTATTATGTCATCCTTTATCGCACCGGTAACGGCCAGATTTATGCCCACCGTCTCATCTTCAAATTTAGGCCAGAGAATCCCCGGCGTATCCAGCAACTGAATCTCATTATTGACATTTATCCACTGTTTGTTGCGCGTAACACCGGGCCTGTCGCCGGTCACCGCACTTCTTTTCCCGGCAATCTTGTTTATAAGAGAAGATTTTCCTACATTGGGTATGCCGACAATCATGGTCCTTACAGGCCTGAAAATCCTTCCTTTCTGCCTGTCTCTTTCAAGCTTGTCCTTCATAACATCCCGCATTTTGTCTTTTAGCTGCTTTATTCCTGTTCCTTTTATGGAATCAATAAAAATAGTAGCATAACCTTGAGAATTATACCATTTGCTCCACTCATTCGAAACCTTTTCATCAGCCAGATCGGCTTTATTTAATACAACGATTTTTGGCTTATTCCTAACTATACCGTCTATTTCAGGATTTTTACTGCTTGCCGGGATTCTCGCATCTAAAAGCTCAACAACCACATCAACCATTTTCAGGTTTTCTGCAAGAATCCTCCTGGTCTTAGCCATATGACCCGGAAACCACTGAATATTCATTTGTTCCTCCCAATTCAATATAATCAATAAATACTGCCAAAATCCTTTATGGGCTTTACTCTGAAAACCGCCTTACCTTTTATGCGCTCAAAGTCAATAAAGCCCAGCTGCCTGCTGTCCTTGCTATACTCTCTATTATCACCCATAACAAATACTTTATTCTCAGGTACTATCCTGGGAAGGTCAAAGCTTTGCTCGTAGGTTAATCCTTTTACATACGGCTCATTCTGCTTTTCACCGTTTATATACAAATACCCGTCCCGAATATCAATCTCATCCCCCGGAAGTCCTATCACCCTCTTAATATAGTTTACTTCCCCCTTACAGGGAAAAAGTGCTCTAAAAAGAGGTATATCTTTAAAAAAGTACAGATAATCCCAATTTCCTTCATAAATTTGAATTATGACAATGTCTCCTCTTTTGGGATTGTCATAATTCAACTTGTTCACAAATAAAATCTGTTCGTTGTAAAGAGTGTTTTCCATGGATTGGCCTTGAACCACCACCCATTCAAACGCATAGGCTCTAAGTATAAGAGCCGTCAACAAAGCTATAATTATAAGGCAAAACCATTTTACTGTTTCCCTAAAATACTTTGGTTTTTCTGCCTGAAAATTGGCCCCAAACTTTTTTTCAAGTTCATCCTTGTGATTTTGGTCAATGCCGGTAGGTTTTTTTCTAAATTCCATATTATACAACCCTTAAAAATAAAATGATAAAATAAAAATTCAATGATAGTATTTATTATATCACTATTTTCGCCCTGAGGAAAGAATGGGCAGAAGAAATTGAACAAACACTCAAATTGCGAAATAAAGGGGACTATTAAGTCCCCTTTATTCTAAATATTTTAATCTAATTTTGTTTTAACTTTTGCTGCTTTACCGACTCTGTCACGCAGATAGTAAAGCTTCGCTCTTCTAACTTTACCTTTTCTCACAATTTCAATTTTAGCAATTCTTGGTGAGTGAATCGGGAAAATCCTTTCAACTCCAACTCCGTAAGATATCCTTCTAACTGTAAAAGTTTCTTTGAGTCCAGAGCCTTTTCTAGCAATTACAGTACCTTCAAAAACCTGGATTCTTTCCCTGTTACCTTCAATAACTTTTGCATGTACTTTTACATAGTCTCCTATTGAGAAATTAGCTACATCTGCCTTAAGCTGTTCTTGCTCAATAGCTTTTATTACATCCATTTTTATCCTCCTCCCTCGTAGACGTTCTTGTATAAAACAGCGGACCGTCCGTATTCCACAGGATGACATTATATCATACACTTAAAATATTGTAAATATTTTTTTGCCATTTTATTTATTTTAGATATAAAAATTTAATATCTACTTTTCAGTTTCCTCCAACACTTCTTCCAAAAGCTTCCTATCCGTTTCATCAAGGGACAGCTTATTAAACAAATCCGGCCGCTTTAAATAGGTTCTTTTTAGCGACTGCTGTCTTCTCCAACGGTTTATGTTCTCATGATGTCCTGACATCAGCACATCAGGTACTTTCCTTTTACAAAACTCATAGGGTCTCGTGTATTGAGGATACTCCAAAAGACCTTCATAATGGGACTCTTGAGAATAGGATTCCTCATTTGACAAAACTCCCGGAATGAGTCTGCTGATAGAGTCAATAAGAACCATTGCCGGCAGTTCCCCGCCCGTAAGCACATAATCCCCTATGGAAATCTCATCATCAACAATTTCTTCTATGACCCGCTCATCAACACCTTCATAGTGGCCGCAAAGTAAAATCAAATGCTGTTCCTTTGAAAGCTCCTTGACTATTTGCTGATTGAGTACTCTGCCTGAGGGCTTAAGTAAATAACCCTGGGTTTGTAGTAAAGCCTTTCGTAGTTAAGCCTTTCTAATACGGAAAGATAGGCATCATAAATGGCTGAGCCATCATCACCATGCCGCCCCCGCCACCATAAGGTAGTCATCTACTTTCCTGTGCTTGTTTAAAGAAAAATCTCTAATATTTATAGTGTTGATTTGTATTATATTGTTTTTCCGGGCTCTCCCTATAATGCTTTCACCGAGTACGGCATCAAAGATTTCGGGAAAAAGCGTCAACACATCAAACTTCATCATCAATCAATCCTTGAGGCAAATCTACTACTATTTTCCTGTTTTCTAGGCAAACTTCTTTTACCACAGACTTTAGCGCCGGTATTAAAATTTCCTTTTTATTCTCATTTCTTACTACATACACGTCATTGCTTCCGGTAGTTAGAACATCGGTCAGCACGCCCAGACTTTTTCCTTCTATGTCGAATACATTCATATTAATCAGGTCGCAAATAAAAAAGGTATCTTCAGGAAGCTTTACAGCATCCTTTCTGTCAATAATCACAAAATGCTCCTTGAGTTTTTCTGCAGCATTCATATCATCAATCCCACTGAACTTGATGATTACAAAGTTCTTGTGGTGTTTTACAGATACAATATCAAACTTTGGCATTTCGTCGGATGTTTCCTTGGATACATAGACCCACTTAAGCTTGTTAAACCTAAGAGGGTTGTCGGTAAGCGGAATGGCCTTGACCTCTCCCTTTACACCATGAGTATTCACAATTTTTCCTATTTGCAAATATTGCACCACTTGCTTTACACCACCATCTATATCTATTAGTTCAATTTGCATGTAATAAGTCAAAAAATGTGGACAAGAGGCTGACCCCTGCCCACATCTTTTTATTGTAGTATTTCCACAGATACTCTCTTGTTTTCTTTCACTGCTGCTGCTTTCATCACAGTTCTGATTGCCTTTGCTATCCTTCCCTGCTTTCCAATTACCTTGCCCATATCGTCTTTTGATACCTTTAATTCAAGGATAATTGACTTTTCTCCTTCAACTTCATTTACATAAACATCATCCGGGCAGTCTACCAATGCTCTGGCAATCGTCTCGAGAAGTTCTTTCATTTATATATACCTCCCGTATTTTACCTTTAATGTCGCTATTTGCCCAATTTTAAGTACTTTGGCTATTGCAATCAGGATATTACTCCTGCCTTCTTTAACAAAGCCTTTACAGTATCTGTAGGCTGAGCTCCATTTTTAAGCCATTTTTGAGCTTTTTCTGTATCAATCTTAACCTCGCTTGGATCTGTAAGAGGATTGTAAGTTCCTATTTCCTCTATAAATCTTCCGTCACGAGGGTATCTTGAATCAGCAACAACAACTCTATAAAAGGGGCTCTTTTTTGCTCCCATTCTTCTTAATCTTATTCTAACTGCCATTTTTTCACCTCCCGCAAGTATAATTACAACTATTGTTTATTAAAACGGCATTCGGAATTTTTTCAATCCCTTTTTACCGCGTTTGCCTATTTCAGTCATCATTTTCATCATCTTTTTCATTTCTTCAAAGTCCTTCAAAAGTTTGTTTACCTCCTGAACGGTGGTACCACTTCCGGCAGCAATTCTTTTTCTTCTGCTACCGTTTATTATTGAAGGATTATTTCTTTCTTCCTTTGTCATCGACTTTATAATAGCCTCAACATGAGCCAGCTTCTTTTCATCCAATTCGACATCTTTCAAGGCATTGGCATTGAATCCCGGGATCATCCCCAGTATCTGGTTTAACGGACCCATCTTTTTAATCTGCTGCATCTGATCTAAAAAGTCCTCCAGCGTAAACTGCTGGGTACGCATCTTCTTTTCAAGTTCCAAGGCCTTTTTCTCATCAAAGGCTTCCTGAGCTTTCTCAATAAGACTTAGGACATCTCCCATGCCAAGAATTCTTGATGCCATCCTGTCAGGGAAAAACGGCTCAATATCACTCAGTTTCTCACCCATACCTATAAACTTGATGGATTTTCCTGTGACAGCTTTTACAGAAAGCGCTGCTCCTCCGCGGGTGTCTCCGTCAAGCTTGGTAAGTATGATACCGTCAAAACCCAGTTTTTCATTAAAGCTTTCCGCTACATTTACCGCATCCTGACCGGTCATAGAGTCTACAACAAGCAATATTTCCTGCGGTCTGACAGCTTCTTTTATGTTTTGAAGCTCTTCCATAAGCTCTTCATTAATATGAAGACGACCGGCAGTATCTATTATTACGAGATCATTCTGTCTAGTTTTTGCATACTCAATAGCTGCTTTTGCTATATCAACGGGATTGGTCTTGTCTCCCATTGAGAATACCTCAATCCCCAACTGTGAGCCAACTACCTGCAGCTGCTTTATTGCAGCCGGTCTGTACACGTCGCAGGCAACCAACAGAGGCTTCTTGCCTTGCTTTCTTAAAAGGCTTGCCAGCTTTCCTGTCGTTGTGGTCTTACCGGAACCTTGAAGCCCTACCATCATGTATATTGTTGGAGGCTTGGATGCAAACGTGACCTTACTGTTGGCAGAACCCATAAGGTTAATAAGCTCCTCATGGACAATCTTAATTACCTGCTGTCCCGGCGTAAGGCTTTCCAAAACATCCTGTCCTACAGCTCTTTCGGACACTTTTCCGATAAAGTCTTTAACGACTTTAAAGTTAACATCGGCCTCCAAAAGCGCAAGCTTTATCTCGCGCATCATCTCTTTTACATCTTTTTCAGTAACTCTTCCTTTGCCCCGAAGCTTCTTCATTGCTTCCTGAAGCTTACCCGACAATCCTTCAAACACCATATACTATGTGACACCTCAATTCCATAAGGATATCGTATATTCAGCTCTCAACTATTTCTTCTATCTTCTGCTCAACTCTCTTTAAAGTCTTGGCATCTTCAACGCTCATGCTGCTTATATCTATGCTCTTTATATCCTTTAGTATTTCCAATGCTCTATCTTCTGCCACAAAATTTATGCACAAGCCCGAGCTTTTCTTCCATACGGTCTAGCATGGCCCTGCCGCGCTTTATATTGTCATAGACACCCTGTCTGCTTATATTAAGGTGCTCTGCAATCTCACCGAGAGAATAATCGTTATTCAAATAAAGATCCAGTATTTCAAACTGCCTTTTTGTAAGAAGCTGTCCGTAAAAGTCCAGCAAAAGCGCAGCTTCATATACCTTATCCATATGTTCACCTGTAAAGTAAAAATACTTTACACACAATTTTAAGCTATATTTGGCTATTAGTCAAGCTTTTTTAAAAAATAAATTAAAAAATGTAAAAAAAGAAGTACCCTTATTTCTTTAAAAAGAGTACTCATAAAACAGTATACATTCTTTGTGAAGGTAATATGCATTATATAAAAGCAAATATATTTATAAAAGCAACTACAAATATACGAAAACTACTCAACAATTATCTTAAGCTCCATTCCCTCAATTATCTGACAGTCTTGAAGATTGTTCAAAACCATAACGTCATATATGTATTTTCTGATATCTCCACGTTTGTTGTAGAACTCAGCTATGCTCCACAGGGTATCCCCTCTTCTTACTACAATTGTCTCATAAGAAGGATTTCGGTATCCGTATATATTGGTAGCTCCGTTTACAATGGCCGTCAAACCTATTAGCAGAAAAAGAACAAATATAAAAAATCTTTTCTTATTCTTTAATATATATTTCTTTTTCATTATAACCCCTCCACCGAACTAATGTTCTGTATGGTTATTATACACGAACACATGTTCTTGTGTCAATATAAATTAAAAAATTATCGAACATTAGTTTGATTTGCTTTTACTTTAATGTTATAATACTGTTAAACAAGTATTAACATTAAAGAATAAGGTTTTTTAAGCCGCATAAAAATGTATCCGGGGTGAAAAATATGCAAAATAAAATAAACGAAAAACAGCAAAAGATTCTTGATTTTTTGAATGAGCAGATAGAAAAGAACGGCTATCCTCCTTCTGTCCGGGAAATATGCAATGCCGTTGGGTTTAAGTCCACATCCACCGTGCATAGCTACTTGGAGAAGCTGAGGAAAGAAGGCCTTATCAAAAAGGACCCTTCAAAACCGAGAGCCCTTAAAGTCATTAACAATAAAAAGAATACTAAAGCAAACGAACCTAAGAACGCATATTCCGGCAAGGAGCTTGTCGAAGTACCTATTATAGGAAAAGTAACCGCAGGTCAGCCAATACTTGCAGTTGAAAATATCGAAGATACTTTTCCGCTGCCTCTGGATTTTGTCCAAAATTCCACGACTTTTATGCTTCGTGTCCAGGGTGACAGTATGATAGAAGCGGGTATTTTTGACAATGATTATATCCTTGTAAAGCAGCAATCTACAGCAAATAACGGAGATATAGTTGTGGCACTTATCGATGATGAAGCCACGGTAAAAACCTTTTACAAAGAAAAAGGATTTATTAGACTGCAGCCGGAAAATAAATTCTATGACCCTATAATAGTAAGGGACAATTTATCTATTTTAGGAAAGGTTATTGGAGTTTTTAGAAAAATGTAAAGACCAACATTGATAAGACAGGTAAAAAACGTAAAAAAACACAATGACAAAACCGCTTATATCCTTGCCTAAAGCCTTTAATACAAAGCTTTAATGCAAAGCTATTGTAATAGAAAGCCGCAATATAGGACAAAAGCTCCCTTAAGCACTATGCTTAGGAGCTTTTGCCTATTTATCGTATAATTTTTAATACTTTATTTCATTATTCCATTCTGTTGTTGTCATTGAAAATCAAGCTAACAATTTTCATCGGGCTTATGGTTGAAATTGCATGTTTATAGATTAACTGCTGTCTACCCTCACTGTCAAGTACAACGGTAAAATTGTCAAATCCCTTTACCGTTCCTTTTAATTGGAATCCGTTTGTAAGATAGATGGTAACCGGAATATGTTCTTTTCTTACTTGGTTTAGAAAAACGTCCTGTAAATTGATATTATTTTTGTTCACCACAGATAATCCTCCTCTATTTCTCTCTTTTTTATCTTTATATAAAAACATTTATTGCTTACAAAATTCAAAAGATTTATTAATTGCAAACTTAACTTACAAATTTATTTTGTTATTCTTATTCTACAAGAAAATACCAAACGTTGCAAGATAGTATTTAATATTTTTTATTATTTCCTCATCACTGTCAAACTCATCCTTGTCTATCCAATAAACATTTTCGATTTTTCTAAACCAAGTCATCTGTCGTTTGGCATATCGCCTTGTATCTCTCTTTAATATTTCAACTGCTTCGTCAAAAGTTATTTCCCCTTTTAAATAAGATAATATTTCTTTATAGCCCAGACCTTGCATTGCAACAGTACTTTTATCATATCCCATTTCAATAAGCTTTTCAACCTCTCGGACAAGACCCTTTTCAAGCATCAAATCCACTCTTTTATTAATTCGGTCATAAAGCTTTTGCCTATCCATTGTAATACCGATTAATATAAAATTATGCTTTGGTGGATTCTTTCTGGACTCCTCCTGATGAACGGAAATAGGCTTCTTTGTGTGGGTATACACTTCTATTGCACGTATTACCCTTTTCACATTATTCATATGTATATTTTCCGCTGCCTTAGGGTCAATCTCTTTTAGCTTGTTGTGAAGATACTCGTTTCCTTTTTCTTCCGCTTCCTGTGCAAGTTTCTTTCTGAGCTCCCAATCACAAATAGTATCGGAGAATTCCAAATTGTATATTAGTGAATTAACATAAAGTCCGGTCCCTCCGGCAACTATAGGAATCTTCCCTTTACTTAAGATTTCGTCAATATACTTTAAAGAAAGTTCCTTAAACCTTGCAACGCTAAACTCTTCATCCGGTGTTACTTCATCGATAAGGTAGTGCTTAATACCCTCTCTTTCTTCTTCGTCAGGTTTGGCAGTACCTATGTCCATATATTTATAAATCTGCATGGAATCTGCTGAAATTATCTCACCGTTCGCCCGCTTAGCTATATCTATGGCAAGCTTCGTCTTACCCGAAGCCGTTGGACCGATTATCACAATTACATTATCCAACTTTGTCCTCCAAACAGATTAAACTATTCTTTTAAACATTTTTTCAAATTCATGCTTTGTAATTTTAATAACTGTCGGACGCCCGTGGGGGCATGTATACGGATTTTCAAGCATGTTGAGCTTTTCCAAAATGCCTTTAATCTCGATTTGGTCAAGCTTTTTGTTTGCTTTTACCGCCGACTTGCAAGCTATTTTGTATAGTGCTTCTTCCTCAATAATTCTATCATATTTCTTGCCTTTTGACATTAAAAAATCCACAATTGCCAAAAATGCTTCCTTAATGCCGACATTCTCGTCCGGAATCGGTACCGAACGAAGTATAATAGAATTATTACCAAAGCTTTCAAAAATAAAACCTAGTTTATTTAATAATTCTTTTTCTTCTTCAATAAAAGAGATTTCCTGGTTTGTAAGCTCTATAACCGCCGGTGCCAATAAATATTGCGACAGGCTCTCATTTTTTGCGTACTTTTCTTTCAACTCTTCAAAACGTATTCTTTCATGGGCTGCATGTTGGTCAATTACAATTAAGTCTTCCCCATTCTGAAGCAGAATATATGTCGAGAAAACCTGCCCAATTATACGGGCATCAAGAAATACATTTCGTTCAGCATCCTTTTTTGGCCTTTTGTCATTCTCAGAAGCTTTAACTTCTTCGGAATTCATATCAGCATTATTATCGACATCATCCCGATTATCTTTAGGGTTATTGCCGATATCCGTCAATTTATTTTCATAACCGCTTTTACAAGAATCATAACAATCCTTGCCCGATATGTCTTCGGGTTTTATAATCAGCTTATTAACCGGTTCATCAATTTGCTTGTTGATTGTCTCATAAATCGGCTTACTAACCGGCTCATCAACCGGTTCTTTAACCAATTCATTAACCTGCTCATTGACAAAACCATTAACAGGCTTATTAATCGAATTATCAATCGGCTTATTTATTTTAACCCTATCTATATCAGATTTATTTATCTCTTCATCCTTTCCATTATCAACCTTGGCACCGTCTTTAACATCTATACTTTCCCACGCTTCTTTTAACATATGGTTCTTTTCGATTTTAAAATTGTCATAACTATATCCCGAATTATATCCTGAAAACTTCCTGTCCGTATCCATCTTCTGTTGCACATAACCGGGTTCGTTTTTTGATGACCGTTCAAACTTGAAATAATTCTTGGGGCTATCTGCAAGAGAAACATTTCTTATCTGGGTCTTGCTAAGCAGAGCATTGTTTACAGCGTGGTAAACAGCCCTGAATATATCCTGTTCCCTCGAAAACCTTACCTCCATTTTCGTAGGATGCACATTCACATCCACCAACAATGGATTTAGCTCTATGTACAGCACGATAAAAGCAAATTTGCTTTTCATAAGATATGTTTTATATGCTTCGTCAATTGCCGAAGATATAATCTTGTTTTTTATATATCTTCTGTTTAGATATATGGACTGATAATTCCTGTTTGCCCTTGCTATTTCAGGTTTTCCCGCATATCCGGTTATCTTTATCGTCTCATCCTCATAGGAAATCTCCATGCACTCTTTTGCAGTTTCCTTACCGTACAAGCTGTATATGGTGCTCAAAAGGTCGTTATTGCCCGGGGTATGAATAACCGTGTTCCTGTTGCTGATTAGTCTAAAGGAAATATCCGGATTCCCAAGGGCAATTCTGCTCACTATATCGGAAACATATCCCGCTTCTGTGGAGTCCTTTTTCAAAAACTTAAACCTTGCCGGAGTATTGTAAAAAAGCTCTCTTACAATAAATGTTGTACCCACAGGACATCCTACCTGATTGGATTCTAATAGAGTACCGCCCTGGATTTTTACATACCTTCCGTACTCCCTGTGGGCAGGTCTTGAAGTAACCTCGACGGTAGAAACAGAAGCAATACTGGCCAAAGCCTCACCTCTAAACCCAAGGGAGGTAATTGCCTCAAGGTCGCTTGCCTTTCTTATCTTACTGGTGGAGTGTCTCTCAAAGGCAATTTCCATATCATCCTCTTCAATTCCGCTTCCGTTGTCAACCACTTTTATAAAAGATATTCCGCCATTGCTTATCTCCACCGAAATATTTGTACTCCCGGCATCAATAGAGTTCTCAACAAGCTCTTTCACCACTGAAGCCGGCCTTTCCACTACCTCTCCCGCCGCTATCTGATTTGATGTGTTTTCATCAAGTATAACTATCTTCCCCATAATAGATAACCTTTCTAAGCTGATTACTTTTTTTCTATCCTTTTACCTTCTTTTGAAGATTGTATAATACGTTTATGGCATCTAACGGTGTCAAGGTCGTAATATCAAGTTCCCTTAATTCGTTTAAAACCTCATCGCAGTTTCTCTGGGCAGTATTAAACGTAAATACATCAATTTGACCCTGTATGGGTTGTTTTCCCCTTCTGATACGTTTTTCCTTCCTGGTTATATCTGCATCTTCCAATTTTTTTAATATTTCTTTGGCCCTGTGAATTACGGGAGCCGGTATACCCGCAAGCCTTGCAACCTGCACGCCATAGCTGTTGTCGCACCGCCCCTTAGTATCTTCCTTAGGAAAATTATATCTTCTCCCTTTTCTTCCACAGATATGCAATAATTCTTTATACCCTCAATTCTCTCTTCCAACTCCGTAAGCTCATGATAATGGGTAGCAAACAGTGTCCTGGCTCCAATTTTCTCACCGATAAACTCAATTACCGCCCATGCGATACTTAGCCCGTCATAAGTGCTTGTGCCCCTGCCTATCTCATCCAAAACCAACAGGCTTTTTGATGTGGCATTACTAAGTATGTTTGCAACCTCGGACATTTCAACCATAAAGGTACTCTGGCCTGACGCCAAGTCATCCGAAGCACCAACCCTTGTAAATATCCTGTCAACAATACCTATCTTTGCGCTTTGGGCAGGCACAAAGCTCCCCATCTGAGCCATAAGCACAATCAGTGCCACCTGCCTCATATATGTCGATTTACCCGCCATATTTGGTCCGGTGATTATAGAAATTTGATTTTCACCCATGTCAAGATAGGTATCATTGGGAACAAAAGCTCCCTGTCCGATCATTTTCTCCACTACCGGATGTCTTCCGTCTTTAATTTCAATTTTATCGTCATCGGTTACAACAGGCATGGTGTAAGATTCCCTGTCTGCCACTTCTGCCAGCGAACATAAAACATCTATTCTGGCAAGACTTCTTGCCGTAGACTTTAATCTGTTTATTTCCTTTGCAACCCTATTCCTTATATCTACAAATATCTGATATTCAAGCTCTACAAGCCTGTCCTCGGCACCCAATACGGTATTTTCAATCTCCTTCAGTTCCTGGGTTATGTACCTCTCGCAGTTCGCCAAGGTCTGCTTTCTTATATAATCATCCGGCACTTGAGAATAGTAGGACTTGGTCACTTCGATAAAGTAACCGAAAACCTTATTGAATCCCACTTTCAAGTTTTTAATACCGGTTCTTTCCCTCTCTTTGCTCTCTAAGTGTGCAATCCACTTCTTTCCGTCTTTTGCTGCACTTCTTAACTTGTCCACTTCTTCGTTATAACCTTCTTTAATAATTCCGCCTTCCTTAACCGCAACAGGCGGCTCATCAACTATTGCCTTGTCAATAATTTCATATACATCGGTTAGTGTATCCAACTCATTATAGCTTAAAACATTAAGGTCCGACTTTAAATCAGAAATAAGCTCCTTTATATAGGGCACCTGCCCGATAGAATGCTTTATTGATACCATATCCCGGCAATTGGCACTTCCCAGAATAACCTTCGACATCAATCTTTCTATATCGTAAACCGCTCTTAAAAGCTCTCTTACTTCAGTCCTTACCATGAACTTTTCCTTAAACTCATTTACTGCATTAAGCCTGTCCTTTATATCATGCAGGTTTATAAGGGGCTGCTCTATCCATTTTCTCAAGGTTCTTCCGCCCATGGAAGTCATTGTCCTGTCCAATACCCAGAGAAGGGAGCCTTTTCTGTTCTTTTCCCTCAAGGTCTCCGTAAGTTCAAGGTTTCTTCTGCTCGCCAGGTCCAAAACCATGTACTCTTCAATTCTGTAGACATTAAAACTCTGAATATGACTTAAGTTAACCTTCTGTGTCTGCTCAAGGTATTCCAAAAGAGCCCCGGAAGCATTTATGTAAAGATCAAACGCATTTTCTTCAGCAACATAATCTTTAAAATAACTTTTTAACTTCTGTACGGAAAAATCCTTTTCAAAAAATCTGTCCTCTATACTGGAGATATAAACATCAAACCTCTTTCTCAAGGTGTTTTTATATCTTCATCATGAAAAAACTCACCGTTTACAACAATTTCAGATGGTGAGAATTTAGCTATTTCATCCATTAATTTGTTGAAAGTGTTGCCGAAGGTAATATATGTCGATAAAAACTCCCCAGTAGTAAGATCCACGCAGGCAATACCGTAAAATGTTTTGTTTTTGTAGATTGACATAAGATAATTATTTTTCTTTTCATCCAACATAGCGGAATCGGTCACTGTACCGGGGGTAACAATCCTGATTACATCCCTCTTGACCAATCCCTTCGCCAGCGCAGGATCTTCAACCTGCTCACATATTGCTACTTTATATCCTTTATTAATCAGCCTTGCGATATATGAATCCGCAGAATGAAAAGGTACTCCGCACATAGGAGCCCTCTCTTCAAGGCCGCAATCTTTTCCCGTAAGTGTTAATTCCAGTTCTCTTGATGCCAGCTCCGCATCGGAGAAAAACATTTCATAAAAGTCTCCCAGCCTGAAAAAAAGGATACAGTCCTTGTACTGTTCCTTTATTTCAAGATACTGCTGCATCATAGGTGTCAATGAAGCCATTTTTCATTACCTCACGTACTAGATTTATTTCCGCAGCCGCTGCACGAACTGCATTTATTAGATGAACAGGACTCCTCGCCGGAAATTGAGTATATAAGTACATCATTAACTTTTTTTATGAGCCTGTCCAATTTATCCTTCGATTCAATATAATTTCTCGTAACTTCATAACTGTTCACTTCATCAAACTTTGTTATCAATCTTTCCTTTATGTCATCCAAAACACTTTTATCCTTATCTTCATGCGCCGCTCTAACCATTTCACTCTGTAATGATTGATACTCACGAAGTATAGCTCTTGCTTTATGGTCCCTTTCAAGGCTTGCTTCCCATTTTTTATAGTTTGTCATTTCGTCGGAAGTGCTTATCAATTCTCCAAGCTCTTTTGCCTTTGTAAAGATATCCATATCAATCACCCTTTACTTTGTATTTATATTGATTACTGCAACTAACAAAACTCTAGATAATTACGTAAATTCAACTGTTTTTCTTATTAACCTATTGTACCATAAAATCCTCGAAAAAATAACATTTTTATATAAAAATTTATCTGTTTCTCGGAGTATAGAAATTCTGAGTATAGGTTATCTTTTCATCGTCCCCCATGTAAACTCCAACTCCAAGGCGCTCAAATTTTCCAAGTATATTTGCCCTATGCCCGGGAGAATTCATCCATGCCTCATGAGCGTATATAGCATCTATCTGGCCAATAGCAATGTTTTCTCCGGCAGATGAATACGTTATGCCGGCTTTCTTCATCCTGTCAAACGGACTTTCCCCATGCAAATTGTTATGGGAAAAGAAATCGTTTATTATCATGTCCTTGCTGTGAGCCCATGCAACTTTTGCAATTTCATCATCCATTCGAAGGGCTCCAATCCGTTCCTTACTCTAACAGCATTTGCAAGATCAAAGATTTCCCTCTCGTAACTTATTCTAAGCTCCTCCGAAGCTTGCCGTAATAACCTAAAAGAGACTGCTCCGTTTCGCAATCAATCAAAAGATATGAAGTAGTTTTGTAGTTATCAGCAATATCAAAAAAGACAGTTGCATAATAGTCGTTATTTATATTAAACAGCATGTGTTTTTCCATATCGCTCATCATATAGTAGGTATTTCCCTTCAGTACGTATTTCAAAGGTTCCCCCAGGTTTTTCATTACACTGAGATTGTCCGTTCCCACACCTACGTTTTCATTGAGCTTGTAATAAGGAGAGTTGGTAAATACTCCAACGACTTTGTTATTTTCTATTCCTATCTGAATATATCTTAGGAGGTCTTTGTTATAAATATACCAATCAAAGCCGTATTTGCTCAAATCAATACGGTCCGGCTCGCCAAAAGTTTTTATTATATTTTCAAGGGATGCTCCCATTAATGTGCTTACATTTCCTTTAAACTCAAACTCTTTATCCTCGGGGACATTCTTGACAGTATTGATGATAACGGTTTTTGTTGCATCATCCATCCTACCTCTGCACCAATACTTTCAGATATAAACCTTATCGGCACCATCGTCCTTCCGTCGATGATCCTGGGCGGTACATCAAGCTTTACCGCCTCTTCGTTTACATAGGCTATATTAGCGTTTATTCTAAGAGTTATTATTTTATCATCCTTTAAAACATTAACCGTTTGCCATTCTGGCAACCAATCAACATAGGCATTAATAGACTCAAAAACACCTCGAACAGGCACTAAAGTTCTTCCGTTTTCTATAATGGGCGGCACATCCATTTTTAAATATTTGCCGTTTACACAAACGCTTATTTTGCTTGAAGAATAGATATTAAGAGTACCAAAGGAAAACAGAATCATAAATACAGTAAGAAAAACAGCCAATCTTCTTAACATTGATTTCTTCATTAAAAGTCATCTCCTGCAAAATATAATTTAGTAATTTTTATCACAATTAATTATAATATCGTATATTTTACGTCTATTTTCAATAGGGAATTTATTAGTTCAAAATATTAATTCTCTATACACCAATTTTTCAACTTCATCAGGTCTTCTTATATCCGGAACAAGTACAGGAAGCATTTTCGCTTTTGAAGCTGCTTTTATGCCGTTTTCCGAGTCTTCCAGCACAATACATTCTCCCGCTTTGCTGCCTACTGAATTTAAATACTTTTCAGCCCTTGTCCGCTCTGTGGATGTGGCTCTTGTGTTTTTTCATAATACTCTTTATCCTTATCCTGTTTTAGCCCAAAAATCCTTTTATACTATTTTCGACATTCTGTGAAAGCAAAGAACGTTGCCATTTTGGGTCTCAATCTGTTCGAATACTAATGGAATATAGCCGTTTCTTTCGTAGAAAGTATATGCAGGCAGGGATGATGAAAGCATACCGAGGGTATAACCATCGTATTCTACTTTACGCTCAAGTACGTCAAGCAACAAACTTCCATATCCCCTACCTTGAAATTCCGGCAAAACAAACATTCTCTTGATTTCACCCTCGTAAATAGCACCCGTGCCAACTATTTCACCGTCACACTCAATTACCAGAAAAAATTCCTCATCAATAGCTTTTTTAATATTCTCCATCGAATAGAATTCCAGAAATCCACTACCCCTTCCGGATAATATTTAGGGTATACTTTAATTGTAGTTTGAACAACATTATGGATTTTTTTAACATCCTTGAAAGCAGCTCTAATATTTTCATAATCATTCACCCTGTTTCTTTCGGTAAATAAATGATACATATTCATTTTATTATTTAAA
>NZ_BAVR01000052.1 GCF_000521465.1 Acetivibrio straminisolvens JCM 21531 | reverse complement strand
TATATTAAATTAATGCTTTCTAAAACACAACACACCAATTAACACTTCCTTCTCCCGGTACATATAATATAGTAACCTGCAATTATTGAAACACTGTTGGGCTTATGTAAACATCCGCAGGAATAATAAATCGGGAGGTATAGAATCATGTCAGATGTAAAAAAGCGGACAAATAATTCCGAGCTCTTATTTTTTATATTGATATTCCTTCTGCTTTTTTATGACAGCAGTGCAATAGGCGGCAGTAAAAAACCATGCAAAGATGATGATACAATATTGTTCTTTATTCTGATATTCCTTAAGCTCTTTTACTGCTAAATAAAATCTCCATTCCCTCCCTTGGTAAATTCTCAATAATCGAAGTTGCTTTTTCGAAGTACGGTTTCAAAAATCACTCCATGGGGGGATTCTTTTTTTAGTTCTATTTTTACCCACTCCCAAATATAAATTATTAGATAATAATTTATCAAGACTTATATTTATTCTGATATCGGGTTCACAAAATAAAATCGAAAGGATTGGGTTGTAATGGTTGATATCAACAAGAAGTTGTCTGAACTGCTTGGAAAAGTGGATGAAAAAATGCTTCAGAAGAAAATAAATACAGCAATAGATATGCTGAAAAACGGAGACTTGGACGAACTTTCAAGAAAGCTTAACAAGATGGATAAAAACGAGCTTATCGAAAAAATAAATGAATTTGACGAGTCAAAGCTAAAAGAGTTTAACCTCAACAAAGACGAAATACGTCAAAAAATCACCGATGCGGACCTTAGCAAGCTCTCACAGATGCTCGGAGAACATGGTGACGAAATTGTTGAAAAATTGAAAGGAATTCTCGAAAAAAACTGAAAGCCCTAACAACAGACATTGCACCAAATACCGGGAGTAAAATCAGGATATCTATGGGGGGTGATAGGGTAATGAGTGATGATCTTAATAATAAACTAAAGCAACTTGCAGAAATGCTCAACGGTAATGAAAAAATGTCCGACGGTCTTTCCAACTTACTTTCTATGCTGGCAAACTCTTCAGGCAATGAGAAATCTGCTCAAGCCGCACCCAAACAGGAGCCTCCGGATGAGGGACCTCCGATGCAAATAAAAGCCCAAGATTTGCCACCACAGCTTGATACTATAGAAAATGAAAGCAGCAAAAATGAGCTTCAGGATAATGTGGAAATGATGCGCAAAGTAAAGGATATCATGGACACCATGAGAAATATTAACGACCCAAGAATAAACCTGCTTACTGCCATAAAGCCTTTTTTAAGCAATAGTAGACAGCAGAGGCTTTCCAACTGTATAAGACTGTTTCAAGTAACGCAGATAACAAAGCTCATGAGTGATCCTGAAAAAACGATATGAAAGGGGCACTATAATGACATACAAGAGGGATCCAAGATTCAGAAGATATGGCACAGCTGCAGCACAAAACATTCCGTATATGACTGACAGCAACTTTTCTTCAGAAAATACGGATGACCTGCCGGCAAATACCTCAAAGGAAGTTGAAAAGATTCCTCTTCCAAATGAAAAGGATGAAACTGCTTTTGATGAAATGCCACGGGTAAGAAAATCGCCTTTGTCGATGCTGTTTTCCCGAAGACTGCATTCTGATGAAATAATCCTTCTTTTTTTGATATTTATACTAATAGCAGAGGGAATTGATGACGACTTCTTACTAATAGTACTTATCTACCTTTTGGTGTCGGAAATATTTGAAGAATATTTTCGCTTGCCGGATAAATCCGTCTAGACCGATTATCTTTTTTAGTAATAATGCAATTGACGCAAATAAGGCATAAATTATACAGCGAGGTAACAATAAGTTTCCTCGCTTTTTTGCTGTATTTCCCTTAAGCGAATATTTTCCTTTTATTATATTTTCCCACATATAATAATTTAAATCAGAAATAGACAAAATAACAACATATAATATTTTAATTCACACATTAACAATACTTATTAATCTTTATAAAAATATCTTTGATAAAGGAGAATGGCTTTGCGAAAGAGGATATTATTGGTCATTGCAGCAATAACAATATTGTCAATTTTAAGTGCCTCCATCACCTTCCGGGAGGAGCTATCCAATTTATACGGTTACAGCAGAGCTGCCTTGTCATATTACGGCTCAACCGGGCAGGAAGTTAAAAACATTCAATATAAACTTGCAATTTGGAAGTATTACGATGGAAAAATAGATGGTATCTACGGTTATAAAACTTATACCGCAGTCCGCAAATTCCAAGCAAAAAACGGACTGAAGGTAGACGGAATAGCAGGTCCCGAAACATTGGCTGCTTTAGGACTTCCTACCGGACAAGCTACCAAGACAACATCTGCCAAACCGTCGGGCAACAGGAACCTTGACCTTTTAGCACATCTGGTCTATGGCGAAGCTCGGGGTGAGCCTTATATCGGACAAGTGGCAGTTGCCGCAGTTGTCCTCAACAGGACAAGGGACAGCAGGTTTCCCAATACAATAGCGGGTGTCATTTATCAACCGGGTGCCTTTGATGCTGTAGCTGACGGACAGATAAATCTTGCCCCCAACGAAACTGCGTACAAAGCTGCAAAAGACGCATTAAACGGCTGGGATCCTTCCGGAGGGGCAGTATACTACTACAACCCGCGAACTGCCACCAGCAAATGGATATGGTCAAGAAAAATTGTAAAGGTAATCGGAAAACACAACTTCGCCATATAGCATTGTCGGGGAAGTATGATAAGGCAGACTCTTTCATACTTCCCCGACTGATATTTATTCCGTTATTTTTTTCTTAAACTTTAGAAACGCTGAAAAAACAGCCATTGTAATCACAATGAAAAGCAAAGTTTTCACTGCCCAGTTGACAAACAGCAAAAGCAAAACTCGCAAAAACACTACCGCTCCGCTTACGGGCAGCACAGAGTTAAGATATATCATCAGAAATTCAAACAGTATAAAGGCTATATCGAATTTTAAAAACATCACAACGATTTTCCAAAAATATGTATCCGCAGCATATTTGCCAATGGAAAAAAAACTGTCTTTAAAATTAAATACCGCCGGATACCAGAATGCCATATAAATCCTAAAAAACATAAATCCGAAGAATAACACCATCAAAGTAATTACATCAAATAAAATCGTAAGGGCCAAAAGCTCCGTCTTCCCCCCCAGAAACGATCTTGTAACAGCTATAGCCGGTACCGATACTATGAGCATAAATATGGCAAACAAAACCGAAAAAAGAATCACTTCAAAGGATATCACAGACACTCTAAGAAAGTGCTTCTGAATACCTTTAAGGAATTCCCCCTTCATTTTTTTCCTATTCGATAAAAAATTGTTCATCTTGTAAAGGCATCCGGACAAAATCAATCCGCACAACAAGGCCATAACCACTATTGCCCCTATCCCGTAGAGTATATATCTTACGTTGGAAAAGAGCCCTAAAATTAGTTGAATAATATGAATTGTGTTGTCCAGAAAATTTCCGCCCCCTATGAACGAAATACCCAAAATCACCGGAAATATCAAATTATATTCAATAAAGCAATAAAGAAACGCCACAACTCCAAAGGCAATAATTATATCGCGTCTTTTTGCCAGCTTTTTAATATTTACAGCCATGCTACTCATTTTCAAAACCTTCTTCCAAAACTTTTTCTATTTTTATAAATAAACCATCTTAATAATATTAATATTAAAATATCTTAATTAACATCCTTCATACTCATAGATATTCTTTTTCTTTCAACATCAACATCCAGTATCCTGACCTTCACTATATCCCCTACCGATACAACATCCATAGGATTTCTCACATATTTATCGCTAAGCTCCGATATGTGAACCAGCCCGTCTTGGTGAACTCCCACATCCACAAAAGCACCAAAGTCGGCAACATTTCTTACAGTACCGTCAATACCATGCCCGGTCTCAAATCCTCCAGATGCAGCACGTCAGTAAGAAGTATCGGTTTGGGAAGCTCATCCCTGGGGTCACGCCCCGGCTTTAAAAGCTCTTTTATGATATCCCTGAGAGTAGGTACTCCAACACCAATCTCCTCGGCAATTTTTGATATACCTGTTTTCTCGACCTTCTCTTTTAACCCGTCAAGTTTCTTTTGCTTCACATCTTCAAGACTGTATCCCATGATGTCAAGAAGTTTCTTTGCCGCCTCGTAGGACTCGGGATGTACTGAAGTATTGTCAAGAACATTATCCCCGTCGGGTATCCTAAGAAAGCCGGCACACTGTTCAAAAGTTTTGTCGCCAAGCTTCTTCACTTTTTTGAGCTCATCTCTTTTTCGGAACTTACCGTTGGTTTCCCTGTATTCTACAATATTTTTTGCAATTGCTGAGCTTACTCCCGATATATAAGACAAAAGTGACGGTGATGCCGTATTAAGGTCAACGCCAACACTATTTACACAATCTTCCACAACGCCCCCCAAAGTCTCGCCCAGGCGCTTTTGATTCATGTCGTGCTGGTACTGCCCCACACCAATAGCTTTCGGGTCTATTTTAACAAGCTCCGCCAAAGGGTCCTGCAACCTCCTTGCTATGGACACAGCACTTCTTAAAGCCACATCAAAGTCCGGAAACTCTTCTGCCCCAAGCTTGGAAGCAGAATAAACCGAAGCTCCCGCCTCGCTGACTACCATATAGTAGACTTTTCTGTCAATTTCCTTTAGGAGCTCTGCAACAAATATTTCAGACTCCCTGGAAGCAGTCCCGTTGCCGATTGATATTATGTCAACATTGTTTTTTTCAATAAGATGCTTCATCATCTTTTTGGCTTCCTCAACCTTGTTCTGGGGAGGAGTGGGATATATTACAGCAGTATCAAGAACCTTTCCCGTCTCATCCACCACCGCAATCTTGCATCCTGTTCTGTAGGCAGGGTCAAGGCCTAAAACAGTCTTCCCCTTTACAGGAGGCTGGAGCAAAAGGTTTTTAAGATTGGCGCCAAAAACCTTTATCGCCTGCTCCTGGGCAGTCTCTGTAAGCTCATTTCTTATTTCTCTCTCAACCGAAGGTATATCAAGCGCTCATAAGAATCCATCAGAGCCTTTTCCACATATTCCGATGTTATCGAAAAAGGCTTCTTAATAAGTTTGGACTTAAGGTTCTCCATCAACCTTTCTTCGGGAACTTCAATCTTGACTTGCAAAAACTCTTCCTTTTCACCCCTGTTTATTGCAAGAACTCTATGACTGGCTATTTTTGCCACCGGTTCGGAGAAATCATAGTACATTCTGTATACCGAATCCTCATCCTTCTTCTTTTTGGAAACAATTACTCCTTGCTTTATAAATGCGTCCCTTACAACACTTCTAATCTGCGGATCGTCCGAAATGTCCTCAGCTACTATATCCATGGCTCCATTTATAGCATCCTCGGAAGTATTGACTTCCTTCTCAGGATTTATAAAGGGTTTGGCTACGTCTTCAATACTGCCGGTTTTGAGTTCCTGAGCCATAAGAATTTGGGCCAAAGGCTCAAGGCCCTTTTCCTTTGCAATAGTTGCCCTGGTTCTTCTTTTGGGCCTGAAAGGCCTGTATATATCCTCAATCTCACGAAGCGAAGTTGCTTTTTCAAGAGATGCCGTAATTTCTTCCGTAAGCTTTCCCTGTTCTTCAATCAGGCGTCGAACTTCTTCCTTTCTTGCCTCCAGGTTCCTTAAGTAAACCAGCCTTTCATTAAGCTCCCTCAATACCTGGTCGTTCAACTCTCCCGTCATTTCTTTTCTATACCTTGCAATAAAGGGTATGGTATTACCGCCATCTATAAGTTTAACAGTGTTTTCAACCTGGAAAGGTTTGAGATTAAATTCTTTTATAAGCGTTGAAATAATATCTGCCATTTTAGTCCTCCAAATATTATTTTATAGAATACAAATACACCAGGTCTTTTCGTATACTTTATATCCAACCCTATAAGTATATTTTTCTTTTCCTTCATTTATTATATAGGTAAAGCAATAATGTAATCAAGCCTGATAATAAATTAAAATCAGGCTTGAAGCAATATAAATATAGAGAATTTTCATAGGATTCAAAACTTATTTTAGGTAGGAATGAAATAAAAAATGCTGCGAAAAAGAATTTCCGCGCTTAAAGCTCAATTTCTCTCAACATATTAAGAAATATGCATATTTGCAATATGTAAAGTATATGTCCTTAAAATATTTTCTCAATCTCCACTCTGTCTTTTAGCACCTCTACTTCATTTTTATTCACAACACCGATTTCCAGAAAGCGCGCATTGCTCATGCCGCAGGCTGCTGCAAGCTTCAAACACTCTTTAGGCGGTTTCTTTTTTGCAAGTCCCATTGCAAAACCTGCCACCATGGCATCTCCCGAGCTATAGTATTTACTGCATCTATATGCGGCACTTTTACTCTAATGCACGAATCCTTCATGCTTAGAATTGCTCCTTTATCGCCCATGGAAACCATTGCAATATCTATACCTTCGTCATTAATTTTTCCGAGCACCTCAAGGATTTCTTCCGTATCTCTCAATTCTTTTTTAACAAGATTGCTCAATTCCCTTAAATTTGGTTTTATCACATGGGGCTTTGCTTTTATACCCTCACTCAAAGCCTCCCCGCCGGTATCAAGTATCACAGGAACATCAAAAGGCTTTGCCTCTTCGATAAGGGTTTTATAATAATTTGCAGGCACCCCTTGAGGAAGCCCGCCTGACAGCACAACAACTTTAGAGTCGGCCAGCGCCTCTTTATAAACTGTCATAAACCTTTCCATATCCTCACCGGAAATAAAAGGACCTGGCTCCAGTACCTCGGTTTCATTGTCCCTTGCCCGGTCTATAATATTGTTGTTTGTCCTTGTTTCTCCACTAACTTCAACAAAACCTGTACAGATGCCAATCTTTTTAATCTCCGATTCCAGCCAGTTTCCTGCTTCTCCTCCCTTAAAGCCTATCAACCGGACACTCTCTCCCATCATACGGACAACCCGTGCGACATTTACACCTTTCCCGCCGGCCGACTTCACCATATCCTGCACCCTGAACATTTTTCCCGGTTCAAAGTTGTCAACAAAATAAATTTTATCCAATGCGGGATTTAGAGCCACTGATGTTATCATAGCGTCTTTCTCCTTGCTCTTTATGTATTGATACGTTTATTTTACCCGCTATTTTCTCTTAAGTAAAGCTTCACGTTCCTTTTTCAACTCATCTTCAATTTTATTTGAAATATCCTTTATAGCTTTTTCGGAATCAACATTACTTTCAATAGCCTTGAATATTTCAGCATTAAATATCTCCAAGGCTCTGTCATCCATGGGAGTCTGTCTGTATTGAACCATTTCTTCTGCCAAATCCTCAATCAGAGGCTGAATAAGCTGATTGCCGAAATATTCGTTTTCCCTCAGCATAACTTTTAGATTTCTTCTTGCAGGATAATATCCGGAAATCATATCGATATTTTCCCCGCCCTCCTGCTGGGTTGCTACATACTCAACAAACAACCATGCCCATTTTTTATTTTGGCTTTGGGCATTGATCGCAAGCTTGCTGTCCGAATACCATGCCTTTAACCCCAGAGGCGGTGCGGTCACTCTCCACTTGCCTGCCTGCTCAGGTGCATAACTCTTTATAGTATTGGTTCCCCATGACCCAACACCCAGTACCATAACCAGTTCTCCGTTTTCAATAGCCTCTTTTGCCCTTGGTTCCACGATATTTGCACCAATTGCAAGATCCTGATTTTTGATTTCCCTTGCTATATCCAGTGCTTTAACAAACAAGTCGGAATTTCTTACAAAATTTAAATTTTTATCAAATATCCCCGAATAACTACCGGCCAGGTTTATAATATCTATAGGCATCTGGAAAATATATTGGCCTTTGGCTTTTAATTTTTTTGATATAGCCATAAGGTTTTCACTTTCTTCAATAAATTTTGCAACCTCTTCGGGTTCCGAAGGAAAACCGTTTTCCTGCATTATATCCCAACGGTAATAGGTTACAATCGGTGACGTCAAAAAGGTCATTGCCAAAAGACGTTTTCCGTCAATTGATTTATTGCTTTCCCATATGTCCTTCGGAAAATCTTTTTCATACCTTCCTGCATAATATGGCTCTTTCAATAAATCTTCAAGATATTCCCCTGTGGTAAACTGACTGTAGTAAGCACTGTCAAAAAACAATATATCGGGACCTTCTCCCGCTGCCAACGCTTTCTTGTATTCACTGCCAATGCTGTCAAAATCAAATTTTACATGGTTAATCTTTATTTTGGGATGAATCGATTCAAAATGGCTTATAGGCGCTCTCCAGCCATCATTATATGTCCAAAATTCTATTTCTACATCTTCGTCAGGTTCTTCTATTTCAGCAGCCTGCACGCGGCTGTATTCGTTGGGGATCTTTACCTTCCCCTCAAAATTACAGCCGGTCAATATTATTAGAAAACAAAGGAATGACACCAAAAGTGTATGCCTTGATATTTTCATACAATATACCTCCACTTCTTCATATAATATTAATCGTTTATCTCTATCTATTTCTATATAGTGTAAAATGCGAAATGTATATTGAAGTCCATATTTGTTTTTAAATTTATCTGAAAACTCATGCGAACCCGGTCATTCCTTAAGCTCCGTAGATATTACTAGACAAGTCATTTTAAGCAATCTTAATGTAATAATAATTCGACAAATATAGCTATAATCCTTTTTCTTTCATAATTTTTATTCTATATTAAAAGCTTCCGGCTATCCACCAGAAGCTTTAGAATTTAACAGTCAGTTCTTTAAAGACAGCCTGTCCCATATCTCTTTGTCCACTTCTTCAATCTCTCCGTTTAGTATCGCAAAAATAAATTCCTTATCAAGACCAGTTACTTTTGCATACTCATCAAAACTCATTTGCCTGCTGGCATTTCTGATTGTCTCAATAAGTATATCCGAGTACTTTATTTTTCCGGCATCGGTTCCCTCCACTTTCTTTACACCTCCATAAAGCCTTTATTCTCCGGAATTGTTTTTTCAATAATCTACCTTCCTAAATAGCCGGAACTATAATAATTATTGAATTTCGAAGTGGCCTTCATCTATCCACCTGATATCATCGAATCCTTTAACTCCCGGGAAAGTCTTAACAATGCATCATCCTTGTTCTTTGCTTCAATCATAACATCAAAATCCTTATTAAACCCTTTTGCAATCTGCAAAAACGATAAAACTCGTTTACATCTATATCATCGGCATGGCTCCTGAAATTTTCACTGCTTTTCGGTGTTGAAAAGTGTATTTTGGGAGGAAAATACTCATCTTTCCACGTATTAAATATTTCCCCCAACATTTCTTCAAGTCTCTCTCCATTGTTTACACAATTATGATGATGGACATCCAGGACCATTGGGGCGTTTATTTCCCTGCAGATATCCAGTACGTCCCGGGCAGTATATATCTTGTCATCATTCTCAATGATAAGCCTTCTTTTGATTCTATGAGGAAGGTAAGCATAGTTTTCCTTAAATCTCTCTATAGACATCTGCTTGTTCTTGTAGAGCCCGCCTACATGCATTACCAATTTGTACCTGTAATCCTCAAGTCCCATTGCCTCAAAAAGCTTTACATGGTAATCGAGATCCCGCACCGAAGCCTTCAGAACCTCCTTTGAAGGTGAATTCAGCAAGGTGTAATGGTCAGGATGGGCACTTACCCGGAAACCGTTTTCCTTTACAAAGTCCCCAAGGCTTTGAAACTCATTCTTAAACTCTCCAACATAGTCCCAGTGGGATACCATGGGATGTGTGGCCAGGGGCACAAGCTTTGACGTAAAGCGATATACATGGATATTATAAGCCTTATTGTATCTAAGTATTCTCAATGTGTTGTGAAGATTGGCCTCGGTAACCTTCCGCAATTTATAAAGTCTTGTTTCATCGCCGGTCAATCCTGTAAGGGTTTTTACGGTAACGGTACCTGAAGGCGAACAGTTTTTTAAGTTCATTGTCATCGCAACATAACCAAGTCTTACCAGCATATCTTCTCCCGTATAGTGTTCTTTAGTCCGCCCCTATTTATCCTTTGCATCCTATCGGGCCCTTACCACCAGGGAAGGAGAATCTTCCGTATAAACCGAGTATTTAAAATCGCCATAGAAATCAAAGGTGGCAAAACCCGCTTCGTGAAGGGCTGCAGCAAGTTCATCGCTCTTTAGGGGCAACAGCTCTACAGAATTATTATACTCTTCATGAGAATCTCCCCTTTTGATCCTCAAGGAAGTATTAAATTCTATGGTGTTGTTTTCTTTTTTGAATTTGTATTTTCTTATAAATTCCAGGCCAAATTCATCATTCGTTATTGTTGGCAGTCCATCCAAATTGTACTTGATTATTCTGTCATAGTTTACCGTCTGAAGCACAAGGCAGCCTTTTTCTTTCAGTAAACGCCTCATTTTCGCAAGAACACCGGTTATTTCTTTCAGATTTGAAAGATGCACCAGGGAATTGCCTATGCAGAATATGGCATCAAACCGTTCCCTGATCTTTTCTTCAAGCTCCCTCATATCACATTTAAAAGCATTTATCGAAAGGCTGTTTTCCGCTGCCTTCAGCTTTACTTTTTCTATCATTTCATCCTCAAGATCGACAGCTGTCACCACATAGCCTGCTTTTGCCAGTTCAATCGAGTATCCCCCCGAGCCGCAGGCCACATCAAGGATTTTGCCGCCGGGACTTCCTGCGCAATCCTTGATAAAATTCAATTGATTTTCTCCGACAGGAAAAATATAATCATAGTATTTGCTAATTTCGCTGTAAAAACTCATAAAATCGCCGTTCCCCCTTCTAAAGCTTATATCAAAAACCATTCTCAACCTTATTATCCTTTTATAATACCTTTTTTATATGTATCGGCTCCAATGTAAAATTTACCATACCCAACAAAACGGGCTTAAATTAAAATATCCGCGAAAAAGAGATACCCTCTGGCGGTATCCCTTTTTTTAAATTTAAACCTATGTATTCTTAGAAATTATTTTTTGAGGCCCACTCTGCCGCTTCCTTTACTGCCTTCTGGTGGTTTGAATCCACCTTATTGGTACCGTGGGTCTTGCTGTTTAAAAAGTGAATATCGAACACTCCGTTCATGTTGTTGTTCTTAACAGCATCAAGATTATCCCCTGCACCATAGCCTCCGCTTCTCGACTTAACATATGCCTCCGCCGGTGCACTGTCAACTCCCGCATGGGGCATTCCTGCCATCGAAGCTGCCATTTTTCTACCGTTGACAGTGATGATTATCGGTCTTCTTTCCCAGCTCCAACTACCGCCATAAATACTTAGCATTATTTCCGTATCTTTAGCGGTCAAAGTCTCGCAGTCTGCGTGGTTATAGCCGTAAGTCCTCTTTATATTGAATGTGCGCCCTGTCTTTATGTCATATACCTGTGCTGTATCACCTTTCTTAAAAATATTCTCTGCATTACCGAACCAGGAATAAAGGTAATTGTTTTTTTCAATACCTCCTCTGGTTGCTGCAGTCGAGAGTTGTGAAGCAGAACTACCGCTTCTTCCCATAAGTCTGTCAATCAATGCCAAAGTGTTGGTCCCTGCAATTCCGTCCTGCTGGAGACCATGCTTTGCCTGAAGCTTCTTCACTGCTTCTTTTGTTAGGCTTCCATAATATCCTGTGGGTTCTACATTTAGATAACCCAAAGCCTTTAAGTCTTTCTGCAAAGCTGTCACACTACTCCCACTCATTCCCTCTTTCAACGCGGTGCTGCCCGAAGACCTTGAAGCAGTCCTTTCGTTTATCAGCTTTTTGATAAGGGAGAAAGTGTTCGGTCCTGCGATGCCGTCATCTTTCAGTCCGTGGTTTTTCTGCAGCTTCTTAACTGCCGCTGTTGTAAGGCTCCCATAATATCCCGTAGGACTTACATCAAGATATCCCAGCGTGTTAAGATCCTTTTGCAGTGCTGTAACCTGACTTCCGCTCATTCCCTCCTTCAAAACTCCTGAAGATGCAAATACTATTGAAGAGTTGATCATGATACAGGCAATTAAGAAGGTAGAATGACCGAAAATAAAGCAGGTTTCTTCTTTTGCATTCAATTCCCTCCTACTCTCAATTGACACTCCTAATTGTAACATTTTATGCCCGAATTATAAAGTCAAAATAAATGTCTGAACAAATTAACTTATGTACGATACTTGCTATAAAAAGGCATATTTCCATATTGGCAATTATATAAAAAAAAATGTTACAAGTAAACCCTTTTGAGCAATATATTTTTTATATAGCGGTTGTTAGTTTATTTTTCAACCAATTAATAAAGGATTTTTTTCGCTTATATTGAATATAAATAAATATATTATGTTTGTTGCTATATCTTGTTATAATTAATATTGAGCAATGTATCCGCAGTTGTAACTTTACCTTTTTGATTTACTTTTGTGTTTTTCACAAATACTATAGGTATAATCGGACTTCTGTTTTTGTCAACAGTTGGTACAAACCAAGTTTTACTAGCATCAGTAAAGTGAAAGGATGATCCTTAGATGAAAGCTATTATAATGGCCGGCGGGGAAGGCTCAAGCTTCGCCCTCTCACATGCGATTTGCCCAAGCCTATGGTCCCAATAATGAACATTCCAATTATGGAGCACATAATTAACTTGCTGAAAAAACATGGAATTACAAACATCGGAGTTACACTCATGTATCTTCCCCAGAAGATTAAGGATTATTTTGGAAATGGTTCCAATTTTGGAGTGAACATTTCCTACTTTACCGAAGATACTCCTCTTGGGACAGCAGGAAGCGTAAAAAATGCAGAAGATTTCCTTGACGAAACTTTTATAGTAATAAGCGGGGATTCCCTGACCAATATGGATATTACCAAAGCAGTCGAGTATCACAGGATGAAAAAGTCAAAGGCCACTCTGGTTTTGACAAGGGTTGATGTTCCCCTTGAATACGGTGTAGTTATTACGGACAAGTACGGAGCCATAACCGGCTTTTTGGAAAAACCCAGTTGGGGAGAAGTTTTCAGCGATACTGTAAATACCGGAACTTATATTTTGGAGCCTGAGGTGCTAAAGTACCTGGAAAAGGGCAAAAAAGTGGATTTCAGCCAAGACCTTTTCCCCCATCTTCTTTTAAAGAAAGAGCCCATGTACGGTTATGTCATGGATGACTATTGGTGTGACATCGGTGACCTTCAGGCATATCTCCAGGCTCATTACGATGTCCTTGAAGGCAAAATCCAGCTTGATATAAACGCAACGGAAATAGAAAAAGGTGTGTGGGTTGGTACAGGTTCAATCATCGAGCCTGATGCAGTAATTAATCCTCCTTGTGTTATCGGAGACAACTGCCGTATAGAAGGCGGTGCCGTAATTGACAGCTTGAGCGTTATCGGAAACAATAATGTAATTGAACGGGACAGTTCTGTAAAACGCAGTGTTATTTGGAATGGCAATTTCATTGAGTACGGTTCCGAAATACGGGGCGCTATTTTGTGCAACAAGACAAACCTGAAGCGCTACGTACATATATTTGAAAATGCCATTGTAGGAGACAATTGCTTAATCAATGAAAGGGTTGTTATCAAGCCAAATGTCAAAATATGGCCGCAAAAAACCGTTGAACCCTTTGCCATAGTAGATAGAAATATTATCTGGGGTTCTAAACACTCAAAAAGTATTTTCGGTGAAAACGGTCTTTCCGGAATTATTAACGTTGATATATCCCCGAGTTTGCAACAAGGCTTGGCGCGGCGTACGGTTCCATATTCAAAAAGGGTTCCAAGGTTGTTGTAAGTTCCACCACCTCCAATTCGGCCAGAATGTTCAAGCATGCCTTCATATCGGGAATCCTTTCGGTGGGTGTGGAAGTATTCAATTTAAGTAGCCTTCTTACTCCTTTGTCCCGCCATGCAATCAATTTCCTTTCCGTTGAGGGAGGAATTCACATCAAGCTCAGTGAGGACAATCCAAACAAGCTTAAAGTTGATTTTATGGACTCCAAAGGAGCGAGCATCAGCAGGGTTACGGAAAGGAAAATAGAGAATTCCTTTGCCCGGGAGGACTTTAAACGCTGCTCCGGCGACGAAGTCAGCAGGCTTAACAACATCACGGACTTTAAGAACTATTATGTGCGTTCCATTTTAAATGATGTGGATGTTGAATCCATAAAAAACAATCCCCCAAAGCTTTGCATAGTTTCACCGTCGGATTTTGTAATTTCCATTGTGGTGCCCATGCTCACAGACTTAGGCTGCAAGGTTGCAAGCTTTTCATCTGCCAATTTGAACGAAGTTGACACCATTATTGATGAGATAAAGAACAATAACGCGAGCTTCGCGGCTTTCATCGACAGCAACGGGGAAACACTGGTGCTGATAGACAAGAATGGCAATGTGGTAAAGGACGATTTGCTCCTCTGCCTTACATCCCTTATTACCTTTAAGTCAGTTCCAAATTCAAAGGTGGTTGTACCCATAACGGCACCATCCATTATTGAAACATTGGCCGAACGGTATAACGGCAAGGTTGTAAGAACAAAAACCTCTCCGCAGGCAGTAATGGAGCAAATGTTAAACCACAACCTTTTCAAAAACCGCGAAAACATGGATCAATTCCTTCTGAACTTTGATGCTATTGCCGGACTTGTAAAAATTATCGAATTCTTCTGCCTGCATAATACCACATTGACGGAAACTCTTAAGGAAATACCCGATTTCTATGTCAGCAAAAAGAAGATTTTCTGTCCGTGGGAGCTAAAAGGCAGGGTAATGAGAACACTTATAACCGAAAAAGACCAAGAAAAAGTGGAGCTTTTAGACGGCGTGAAATTTATCTTGGACAACGGCTGGGCCCTTGTCCTGCCCGATGCGGATATGCCCCTTTGCAGGGTTTACTCGGAAGGAGTGACGCCTGACGTGGCAGAAACCATTTCAGACAAATATCTTGACAAAATAAAAGCAATAATAAATGATAAAAAGTAGTAAAGGAGATTTATGCGTACGATAACAATTACAGAAGACAAGGCAAACAAAAGAATTGACAAAGTTTTAAGAGAAACCTTTCCAAGGCTCCCCAACGGAGCCTTGTTTAAAGCCTTTCGCAAAAAGGATATAAAGGTAAACGGCACACGGGTTAAAGAAGACCATATTGTAAGGCTCAATGACCGTGTGGATATATATATTACAGATGAAATCTTAGATGGTGTGCCCAAAGCAGGAGAATTTAATTATGAGACGGCTTTTACGGTGGCATATGAGGACAGCAATCTTCTCATAGTAAGCAAAAAGCAGGGGATACCTGTCCATCCCGACAGGACGCAGGCAGAAAATACACTTATTGATTTTGTAAAGGATTACCTTAGGTTAAAGGGAGAATTTAAAGAAAATTCAGGCTTTACCCCTTCCCTTTGCCACAGACTTGACCGCAACACCGGCGGGCTTGTTATGATAGCAAAAAACAATGCCACTCTTCATATGGTGCTTAAAAAGATGAAGAACGGAGAAATCGGCAAGTACTATCAATGCCTTGTCAAGGGAAAAATGAAAAAAAGAGAAGACATTTTGAAGGCATACCTTGAGAAGGATGAGAGAAAAAGCAGAGTTTTTATCAAAGATACCAAGTCCCACAATGGGGTTGAGATAGTTACAGGGTATAAAGTGCTCTCCTACAAAGAGCTTCCGGATATCGGCGAAGGTATCAGCAGCCTTGAGGTTGAGCTTTATACCGGCCGCACCCATCAAATTCGGGCTCACCTTGCCCATATCGGACATCCTGTAGTAGGAGACGGAAAATACGGAATCAACAGCTTTAATCGCCTTTTAGGTGCCAAATATCAGGCTTTATGGGCATACAAGCTGAAGTTCGATTTTCGCAGCGATGCTGGGGTTTTAAACTACCTAAAGGGAAAAGTGATACAAGTACAGCCAGAATATAAGCTCTCAAAGCCATGGAAATAAAATATTATGCCGTAAAGCCAACTTCGTTTTTTACTCAAAAGCCGGCTTTACGGCATCATTATTTTTTATATCTCTTCGAACTTTAATTATTTAGTTAATTGCAATTAATTTCCCATAAGTGCTTCCTTTAACGCATTGTATGCCGGTTTCGGATTGTAATTGCTGTCATAAATCAATGGATTGCCGTAGCCTGGGAAAGTTCCCGGAACCCATGTGTATTTATCTGTGAATCCCCACATCACAAAGGTATTGCAGTTGGGATTTGCCAGACAGATTTTCATAAGATCCTTGTAGTTGCTTGCCTGTACCTGGAACGCAGTTGATTGATTTTCCGACTGCGATATGCGTATATCTATTTCGGTAAAGGATACAATTACACCTATTTCAGCATATCTTTTAATGTTTTTATCAATGCTTTCAAGATATTGAGGACTCATTCCGTTGATAAAGTGGCATTGGAATCCTACTCCATCAATGGGTATACCTCTTTCCTTCATGCTTTTAATCATGTTGAACGTTGCATTGGACTTCGGTCCTAAGTCTTCAATATTATAGTCATTATAGAAAAGGAGCGCATCGGGATCTGCTTCTCTTGCAAACTTGAAAGCATAGTCCAGATAGTCCTGACCTATTACATTCCTCCATATACTGCTTCTTAGACCATTGCCGGAATCGTCAATACATTCATTTGCCACATCCCACTCTACAATTTTTCCCTTGTAATGGGTCATAACTGTGGTAATGTGGTTCTTCATTACCGCAAGCAATGAATCCCGTGTCCAGTTTCCGTTTGTAAGCCATGATGGATTTTGGTTGTGCCAAATCAATGTATGTCCCCTCATCTGCATACCGTTTCTTTGAGCAAATTCAAGCAGCCTATCCCCTCTACTGAAATCAAAACTGTTTTGACGCGGCTGCAAAGCATCAAACTTCATTTCATTTTCACATACAACCATTGCAAATTCTTTTTGCAAAATTTGATTATATGTTGGGTCTGAATTGCTGTAAAACGGCGAGTTGACACATGTTCCGATTTTTATTCCCCTTGCCTCTGCATAATCGCGCAGTGTATTTCCTGTAATTGTAGGAATAGGACTTCCTATCGGAGTAACAGTTGGTGTAGGTGTAGGTACATTACCTGTCCGGGGAACTCAGTAATAATACGGAGTATATATCTTTTTAGCACTGAATAGTCGGTAGAGTCCACTTTGCCGCTCCCGTTTACATCCGCATTAATAAGATTTGTTCCGGTAAGCGGTGACGTACCGAGCAAATGCCTTTTTAATGCCTGAAGGTCTGTAGAGTTGATATTTCCGTCGCCATTCAAATCACCAAGACCTGTTGAACCGCTTTCAATGCCAAAAGTGAACCAGTCTATATTTACCGGGCCTCTAAATACCAAATACAAATCATTTACCCCGGTAACTTTACTAATACTGCAGGTTTGCTCTTCATATGTATTCCAGTCATCTGTTGATTTCACCGACAATGTACCTATTAGAGTACCTGACGGGCTGTTTAATCTCAGTTCTATATCGGAAGTTTGTGCATTTGCAACTCTAGCCTTAAATGATGTTGCTCCGCTTCCAAAATCTAAATTCTTGAATACCAGATAATCACCGCTGGTAATATAACCTATTCCGCTACCTCCATCAGGCGGAACTCCTATTATTTCAATACTTGAAGAATAAATATCGTTATAATCTTCTGCTTCAATCCGTGTATTGGCTAGCCTTGGACCAGGTGTCGGAGTCGGAGTGGTGCTGCCGCCGCCGGACAGTCCTGCCTCGTCTGCCATTTGGAGGAAATTCCACAACCCCGGTTTCCAAACACCAAAATCGTGTCCCCCTCCTTGGATAAGCCAATAGGTGTGTTTTATGTTGTTGGCAGTACAATATTCATGCACTCTCTGGCCAAAACCTATAAGACTGTCATTGGTTCCACAGGCAATGAAAAGAAGCTTCAATTGCTCTCTGGCCGCTTTTCCTCCGTCAGGGAACAGTCTTTCATTGGGATAAGTGTTTGGAGCTGACGAAATAGGCCCAATATAGGCAAATTTATCGAGATTCGTAAGTCCGATATTAAACGATTGTCCGCCACCCATTGAAAGTCCTGCAATGGCACGATGTTCACGATCGGTATAGACTGAATAGTTTGATTCGATATAAGGAATTAGATTATTAATCAGGTCCTTTGTAAAGTTCTCATAGCCGTCGGCTATACCGTTGCCGGCTGCGTTGGTATTTGGTGTTACAATTATCAAAGGCTTGATTTTTCCCTCGGCAATTAGGTTGTCGGCAATAACATTGGCGTTTCCGCCTCCTTCGAACCAGTCGTTCTCACTGCCGCCTATACCGTGCAAGAGGTACAAAACACTGTACTTTTTGTCCTTTGAATATCCCGGAGCAGATAAACTCTTGCCCTTCTGGTACTGTTTGTGGCAGTGGAAAAATAAGAAATATTTACGACCTGCCCCCTTGCAACGCCATTCCTTACCTGGTCATATCCGGAAGGTGGCATGGTTGGCAATGATGCCGCTGATGAAATAATTGTAGTAACAAGCAGTGATGTCATCAGCATCATTGCAATTAGCAATACACTTAAAACTTTTTTTGACATGATTCTCCCCCTTTTTTGTATCTTTAATATCTAGTTTTAATTATGTATTCGTGACCGTTTATTTTTTTGTGTCGTTGGGCAAATATCATATCCATATGTTTTTGCACTTGATACGAATAAACATATATGCTAATTTATTGATGTTAAATTTCTTGCGTAGAATAGAAGAAAATGATAGACAATTATTGTTAGGGAGCTGATTTTTTTGAGTATTCAAGATACAATATCTGCAATTAAAAAAAATTATGTTTTTTGAAGCTGCAGATTTTGAATTGTGTGATTTAAAGAAATTAGTTTAGTCCCCATATAAAATTCCCCATTTTATCAATATATCCTTCCTTCAAATGTGGTTGTTCACCTACTCTTACCAATGCAACGCCATCAAAAAAAGGTAAAGCCTCGTCAAACTTAGGTTCAATCACCATTTATCCTGATTTATTTATATATCCCCACTTATATTTCGTTTTTTTGTATTTCTTACCTTTATTAGCGTCTATTTTTACTGCTGCTAAACCCTCGCGAAAACAAGATACTTGTTCGTAAATAGGTTCTATTACAAAATTCCCGTCTTTATCAACAAACCCATATCTTCCCTTGTCAATTCCGACTCCGCCAAGTCCTTCGCTAAACAGCTCAGCTCCAATATATACTGGATTTATGGCAAATTCACCATTTTTATCAATATAACCCCAGAGTAACGTATCTTTTGATTTAACAGGTGCCAACCCTTCATTGAAGTAGTTTACAGAATAAAACTTATCATCAATCACCAGTTTACCCTCTATATCTATGTAGCCCCAACTTGTTTCATCTTCAAATGAAACTCCAGCCAAACCTTCACTGAAATTTAATGCATATTCAAATTGCTCAGGTATAATCATATTAAAGCTTTTATCAATCTATCCATATTTGTCTCCCGAAATAGATACACAATTCAACCCATCGTGAAACATTCTTGATGATAAGTAAATTGGTTGCTTAATGATATTACCTTCCTTGTCAATAAAAACCGCCAAGCCTATAATAAGGAGGCTAATTAGATTTAATGTCAATTGCTGCAATGCCTTCACTAAAACTCCCTGCTTCATAAAACTTGGGTTCTATTACAAGTTCTCCTCTTTTGCTGATATATCCCATCTTTACATTTTTTCTTACTGCCGCAAGACCTTCTCTAAAATCAAGGGCAAGCTCAAACTGCGGTTTTATTATTACATTTCCTTTATTGTCAATATAACCATATTTAGAACCCTGTCTAACCGGATACAAAGCAAAATTCTCGTAATCTTCTATTTCTATATCTATTGTTGGCTGGCATGAGAAAAGTAAAATTATTAAAATAGCAGTCATCCCAAAAAATACTTTTCTATGCGTCATAGAAGCATTCACCGCAGTTTTCCTCCATTCAAAATGTGATTACAAAAAAATACTATATTCAAATAATAATATATGTTAACTATCATCCGATATAAAAGCTTATCCCGGCACTTTAGCTTTTTCTAACCTTTCCCATATGATTAAAATAACAGTTCCTAATAAATAGCACACGATATCCTTAATATCATAAGTACTTCCTATAATCGTCGAAACTATTTTATTGCTTTGCAAATTTAGTAACCTCGCAATTTGATAATATTGAGCTATTTCCACAGCTAAAGCAAAGATAAATAAAAATACAGGTAAATATTTTAAAGGTTTTTGAAAAATTCCTCTTATAAAGGTATAAAGCAGAATAATTACAAGAACATCACCTACATACGGTCTAATGATAGCATCTCTTACAAAAAGTGCGATAATTATCTCAATTATCAATAAAGCCAAAAAAGCAATTAAATACGGCAGATTTATTTTCATAAAACCAGCCTTCCTTTTTGGAAAAATATCTGATTATTTTACATATATTATATCATATCCATATAAACCGATTTAGCGATGTTTGAAAATAGAAGCATTGAAATTTTGAAAACGCCATACTTGAGGGCTCGGGCATAGATTTTGCTCAAATTTGATTATTATTCATAACAAATGAAAAATAATATTTCCTGTTATATAGCTCATTTAAAACGTAGATTTTCAACGTATTTATAAAAATAAACCTCATTATAGTCCTTTTATGCCTTAAGCTTGTATTACATTTTAAGCATAAACAATCCTTTTATCATTCTACTCTGTCAAATGCTTCAAACAACTCCGGATTAGCAAAATCCGTTGCTTTAATCTTTAACTTATTTATTGCAAGATCCTTTATTGCTATTATTGAAATTTCATCAATTTGCGTAATATCGTCAATCTTTTTAACTTTTTCGAGCCACATTCACAGCTATGCATTTAACTATATTTGGAACCATTAGCAGTCTCTACTGCAAAAACAGTCTCTTCCTGCTCTATTATATCATGCAGGGTTATATTATAATAATCCCTTACAAATCTGCCATATTGTTAATTTTCCTTCACACTTCTCTGCACCCACTTGATTGATTCTTCAATCTTTTCCAACTACGCTCAATACCACATCTTTTGACTGCATCACCAACAGGCAGTTTGAACTTGTACCTAAATTTCAATTTCCATACGCCTGCCTTCATCTCTTGAAATGCATGATTAATTATATTATGAGATTTCTTACCGGTAATTTTTCAACTTTTAACTGTGCAATTTGTGTTTCAACAATGCTATGTAACATATCTTTATCCATTACTCTTTTTTCTAAAGTGGCAAACCAATTGTCAAATCCTCCAAACTTCTTAAAGTACCTTTCTTCCGGCCACGACTTTAGAGAAGACTTAACAACATCCAATGCACGGTTTATTTTTGAAATATCACCGCTCCAGCCTGCTATTAATGCATAATCTTCGTACTCAATCTTTTCAGCCAAGCATGGGATTTCAAAATAGTCTTCATATCCCTTCATAACACTCTCTATTGTTACATCACCGGAGAATGGTATACGTGCCTTTTCCCTCATAACTATCGCCAACTCTTTGTGCTTTCTCTCATGCCACGACAATTTGACATATTCCCTTTCCAAATTTTCAACCAGTGTTAAGCTAACAGCAGGAACTCTCTGCAAAGGTTATGTACATGAAATAATGGCTTATAGTATGAATTTCCCGAATCCGTTTCAAGAGCAATTCCAACAAGAATAGGCCCTAATCTATTGAGTAGATGCATAGGTTTATAAATTCCCAACTCAGGAAATAATACTTGCCAATCCTTCGTAATTTTCTTCTTGTCGCTTGCTGAAAATTTATTCATTATCTCATCTCCTATCTTGGATTAATTTCAATAATATCATCGATCGTCAATCCTTCTGGACCTTGATTAATTATCTTATTTATCTGACTCTTTTTAAGCCCTTTACCCGTATTTTTGGGCATAACAAATTTATAATCATATACTTTTTTGATTATTCGATCATATACATCAAGTCGGACACTACCTTTTAAGTTACCATTAACACTCGCATTGTTCAACCAATTCTTTTCTACCTCAAGGCTTCTATCCCCAAATAATTTTTGATATTTATTTAGCAATTCTGCTGCATAAGAGTGCTTTTTGGTACCCGCATTGCTTCCATAAATAGGTTTACCTGCATTTGATAATTTCCTATTCATTGTATTATTTTCTCTGTTTGCCATTTCCTGCACCAACTCAGCATTGGACATCTGATAAGGCTTGACTTTGCCAACTTCTGCCCTGCCAGCTTGCTCTGCAACCTCATCAGCTTTCTTTATTGCTGAAGCCGCTTCATCACTGTTTTTCATAACAGCTTCAGCCTTGTCAGCTTTCTTTATTACTGTAGCTGCTTCATCACCGTTCTTTGCTAAATCGCCTGCTTTATCAATTTTCTTTACTACCTCAACTATTTTATCGCTGTTCTTTGCCAAGTCATCAGCTTTTTCAACTTTCTTTATTATCTCAGCTATTTCATCACTATTCTTTGCCAAAATATTGGTAGTTTCATCAACTTTTTTTACTACCTCAACTACTTTATCACCTTTTTTGAATAGGATTGCAACTTCATCACCATACTTCAAAGAACCTATTATTGGCGCAAGAGCAACTGCATCCACGATAGTTTTCAATATATGTTCCGGGGTCGATTTCCAATTAACAATATCTGAACTTAAATCTCTTATATCCCCTGGCAGATCCAAGCCAGTAAACCCAAGTCCAATCTGAATTATAATACCTAAAAGAGTTACTTCTTCAGTATAATCACCCAATACGAAGTGCTTAGCAGTAGCTTTCATATAATTTGCACCAACTAAGGGAGCATTAAGCGCTTCATTTGCTGTCTTACGATTATTACCAATTACTACTGTACCATCTCCAAGTATCTCTCTGGTTCCTATTATAGTCTGTTCCCCAGTAAGTGAATTGGTCATTGCAAAAAAGTTGCCAATCCATCCAAAATGATATCCTGCCGAAGGATTACATGAGCCAGTATATCCTACCCATTTCCCATTTTCATCAAAATATCCGATAACATGTCCTGTTGGATCAACATACGTAATTGGGTTGTTAGCACAATAAGTATATAGATTCAAAGTAAGCGGATCATTAATTGTCCCTCTATACGTATCCTCCTGCAAGAATCTTGCCACTTTCGGGTCATACATCCTTGCATTGAGATAATACAGTCCCGTTTCCTTATCGTACTGATAGCCCGCATACATTATGTTGTTGTTAATCGGCACATTAGTTTCCTGACCGGATGCTGTATAATACTTCTCTTCCTGTATATTTCCAAATGCATCATAATAGTATGTTGCTCTAACATTGCCGCTAGATGCATCTACCAGGGCAGTTACATCTGCATGTCCATTATACATGTAGTAAAGGTTCAATCCGTCTGCCTGTCTCATCAGAAGTATAGTTATAGCGGGTAATCTGTTTAAAAAGCAAATTTGAGCAAGAAGCCAAATATGATAAATTGCATTTTGCGGAGTATAAAAAGTTTAATTTATTTTTCTAAATTCCCGCTGAAATTTTAATTAAGATACGAATCTTAAGTAATGAAAGGTTCGAATCTAAAATATAAAAAAATTAAAATCAAAAGTCGGGGGGTTAATCTATCATGTCTAGAAGTTTTGTAAAACACATTACTTTAATATTAATGGCCTCAATAGTAATAACTGCATTTTTATTTACAGCCACAACTTATGCACAAACCGCATCACCTTTAGATAGGCCTATAGGCTGGGCATCGGAAGCCGGAGGAACCACAGGTGGCGGAAATGTTACGCCTGTAATTGCAACGAGTGCAAGTGAACTCCAGCAACTTGTCAAAGGTGATACCCCAAGGGTTATTTATGTACAAGGAAATATCGGCGGCGACTATACCGTAGGATCCAACAAAACCATCATCGGTTTACCCGGTGCGACGACAGGTAGTTGGACGTTTAAAGGTTCATCCAACGTCATATTGAGAAACCTTATAATAAAAGGCAACGGTGCAGATGGCGATGCCGTATCTGTTACGGACTATTCCCATCATATTTGGTTTGACCACCTTGATTTATGTGATTCAACTGACGAAAACCTTAGCATAAAACGCGGAAGTGATTACATAACCATATCCTGGTGCAAATACTGGTTTTCAAGAGATGGAGGCCACACATTCGGAGGGCTGATTGGGCACAGCGACAGCAACGCATCGCAAGACGCAGGAAAGCTCAGGGTAACTTATCATCACAACTGGTATTCAAAGGGAGTAACAGAGCGTATGCCCCGTGTCCGCTTCGGAAAGGTCCATATTTTCAACAACCTGTTCGATGCCCCCGGCAACAATTATGCCATTCGCTGCGGCTACGATGCAAACATCCGCTCTGAAGGCAATGTCTTTGTAAACACAAAAAATGCTTTGACTTTAGCACCTCCTCTCCAAATTCCGTGCTCCAGAGCATTAATGATCTATTTATAGGAAACTGCACCGGAACAACCGGAAACGGTATTGCTTTTACTCCTCCCTACAAATATACTGTCGAATCGACTGCCGGACTTAAAGAAAAGATTGAAGCGGGCGCAGGAGCAACATTAGGCAAACCGGAAACCTCCACACCTACACCAACACCTACACCAATAAGCATAATATACGGAGATTTGAATAGTGACGGCAAAACAAATTCAACTGACTATGCTTTAATGAAAAGATTCCTTCTTGATTCGATCAGTTTAACAAATGAGCAGATTAAAGCGGCAGATGTTAATCTTGACGGTAAAGTGAACTCAACTGATTACGCAGTATTAAAAAGATTCATATTGGGCTCGATCATTTCACTGCCATATAACGGAACTGCAACTTACCAGGCTGAAGATGCAGTATTTAGCAGAGCTATATTTGAAGCAAAGAATGCAGGATATACAGGAACAGGCTATGTAAATTACGATAATGTACCCGGCGGATATATCGAATGGACAGTGAACATGGCTAATGCAGGAACATATACATTGACGCTCACATATGCAAATGGAACTTCATCAAATAGGACGGTTGATGTAAGTGTAAACGGTAATGTTGTTGCATCCAATGTAGTGTTTGGAGGAACAGGAGCATGGACACAATGGCAAACAAAGAGCATAACTGCATCCTTAAATTCAGGAGTAAATAAGATCAGAGTTACTGCCACATCATCAGATGGAGGTCCCAATATCGATAAACTCGAAATAACCCAAAATTAACGAAAGTAAATCCAAGAAAACTTGAAAATGCATGCAAAAAGGCACAAGATAAGGGATTCCTATATGGTATCCCTTATCTCGTGTCATGAAAATGCCTAGAATTTTATGCTTCCGGCTATCTGTCATCGATTGATGTTTATTATATCATCTTTTAAAGTGAATATTTTTCTTCTGTCTCTTGAATTAATCCGCTACTTTATCTATATTTTTAATAAATAGTCTTCTTTATTTTATAAATTCCCACTGAAATATCGCTTAAGCCTCGAATCTTAAAAGTAAAAGATATAAAAATAATAAATGGAGGAAAAGAATATGAAAAAAAGCAAAAAAATATTTCTGTTGCTATGCATTAATCTTTGCCTGACCGTCTTACTTACAAACAACATCCCGCTTGTATCTTTCTCTGCAGTTAATGCAGATATAATTGTTGCCAAAGACAGTACAGGTAATTTCAAAACTATACAAGAGGCAATTGACTCAATACCGTCAAACAATTCAAAAAAAACTGTTATATTTATCAAGAACGGTACATACAAAGAAGTTGTTACAATCAGAAAAAACAATATTCATCTCATCGGAGAAAGCAATACAGGAACAATTATTACATATGACAATTATGCCGGTAAACTAAAACCCGACGGTACCACATACGGTACATCCGGTTCTGCATCATTCTATCTCTATGGAACCGATGCAATTCTTGAAAATCTCACAATTGAAAATTCCTTTGATGAAAGTATCAATGTAAACGACAAGCAAGCTGTAGCCGCTTATATTCGTGGTGACAGACAAATAATCAAAAATTGTATTTTCATCGGAAATCAGGATACTTTGTATGCCCATTCGGGAAGGCAATATTATGTGAACTGCAAGATTATAGGCGACACAGATTTTATATTTGGCGGTGCAACAGCTGTGTTTGACAAATGCGAAATTATTTCGACACCAAAAGGCGGATATGTCACTGCTGCAAGCACTGATATCGAAAATTACGGATTCCTGTTTTTAAATTGCAACTTAACAAGCAGCGCACCAAAAAATTCCACATATTTAGGAAGGCCTTGGCGTCCCAATGCATATGTAGTTTACAAAACATGTTATTTGGGTGATCATATAAGAGAGGTTGGCTGGACCAGCATGAGTGGTAATGCACCTGAAAATGCACGTTTTTTTGAATACAAAAACACAGGCCCCGGAGCAGCCGTTAATTCATCCAGAAGACAGTTATCAGATGCCGAAGCTGCAAAATTCACTCCTGAGAATATATTAAAAGGTCCCGACAATTGGAATCCGGTTGGG
>NZ_BAVR01000053.1 GCF_000521465.1 Acetivibrio straminisolvens JCM 21531 | reverse complement strand
CAACCACCGAAAACAAATCAGAGACAACGGCAGAGTTATAGTTTCAATCCTTGTTTTACTGGAAGTACCATTTCAACCCGCCAAAATCAGCATTGACAAAAGGTAAGGCTGTACAGTTTCAATCCTTGTTTTACTGGAAGTACCATTTCAACGTCCCCGAAGTCAAATTCCGCTATTTTCAAGCCTTACAGGATTTTTTTGACGACACTTTTTTACGCACTTTTCATCAAAAAAAAGCCCGATTTTTATCAAATTTCACACATTTTTAAGCCACCAACATAAGCTTCTAACCCGCTATTTTCAATACTTTAAAGCCCATCATCTCAATTTTGCCAATAATTTTGCAACCACATTTTGCCATTTATATCTCATTTACAACTAAAACATATCATAAATTAACCATTTTTTCAATATGTTAATCATCATATTCTATTACCTTGACATCCTACATTAAAACCTAACCAGCCTTAGATATCCCTTAATATTAATCAATTTGAAATAAAAATAATCAAATTTAAAAACGCAAAAATTCTATCTCTACAGCTATTTACTCCATTTTACCGGATTTTTCTGCTAAACATTTACGATATAAATTAACATAATCGTTTAGATTATCACTTAAACGTATAGACAAAAGTATAGACATTTGAACTAATTCTTGAGATTCAAAGTATTACGGGCATTTTTTGACGAAACTCTTTTACCCGGTTTTCATCAAAAAATGCCCTTTATTTTATAATTTCAATCCACTAATCCGCAATCTGTGACTCTATTACCTTTACAGCCTGCTTTAAGGCCTCGTCAATCTTGGATACGTCTTTTCCTCCTGCCTGAGCCATATCCGGACGTCCACCGCCTCCGCCTCCGGCAACCTTGGCAGCTTCTTTAATTATATTTCCTGCATGAATACCCTTTGCCACAACATCCTTTGTAGCCATTACCACAAGGCTCACCTTGTCACCGAATCCGGTTCCGAGTACCACCACTCCGGAGCCCATTTTACTCCTTATGGTATCTCCAGTATTCCTCAGTGCCTCCATATCAAACTGGTCAAAGCGGGCAGTAACAACCTTTACTCCCTTAACCTCCACAGCTTTTGACAAAACATCATCCAATGAACTGCTTACAAGCTTGCTCCTTAGCTGTCCAATTTCCTTCTGGGCTGCTTTAATCTCATTTAACAGTGACTCTATCCTCTTGACGCTGTCGGAAGGATTTGTCTTAAGAATCTGAGCTATATCACCCAAAAGCTTTTCCTCTTCGTCAAAATGCTTTAATGCAGCCTCACCTGTCAAAGCCTCAATTCTTCTTACCCCGGATGCCACACCGCTTTCGCTGACTATCTTGATAAATCCTGCCTGGGATGTAACTTGAAGGTGGGTTCCACCGCACAGCTCTATACTGTAATCTCCAATCTTTACAACCCTTACAACATCCCCGTATTTTTCGCCAAACAATGCTGTAGCACCCATTTTTCTTGCTTCATCAATAGACATTTCCCTTATATCCACCGCAATGCTTTCCAGTATCTTTTCATTCACCTGAGTTTCAACACTCTTTATCTCTTCCGGTGTCATTGCGGAAAAATGCGTAAAGTCAAATCTCAACCTGTCAGGCTCAACCAAAGAACCGGCCTGATTTACATGGGAGCCCAATACGCTCCTTAATGCTTTGTGGAGAAGATGAGTTGTGGTATGGTTCCTTGCTATTGCCATCCTTCTCTTATTGTCGATTGTAGCTTTTACCTCCATACCCTTTTTCAAGGTTCCCTCTTCTACTTCACCGATGTGGAGGTATTTACCGTCATTGGTTTTCTTGCAGTCCGAAACCTTTACCCGTAAGCCTCCTGCTTCAATTAACCCCTGGTCTCCAACCTGTCCTCCGCTTTCGGCATAGAAAGGAGTCCTGTCCAATATAACTGTCACACTGTCGCCTTTTTGAGCCTCATCAACAATTTCGTCTCCCTTAACTATATATAACACCTTTGCTGACGTTTCATTTTCCGTATATCCCAAAAATTCAGTTTTAACACTTTTATCAAGTTTTGAATAAATATCGTCACCCCAAGCGGAACCCTGCTTGCTGTGATAGTCTTCTCTTGCAAGGTTCTGGTGTTCCTTCATCTTTTCCCTAAAGCCTTCTTCATCCACTCCAAGGCCGTTTTCCTCGGCTATCTCCCTGGTAAGGTCCACAGGAAAACCGTAGGTGCCGTGGAGCTCAAACACCATTTCACCGCTTATTACCTTTTCATTTTTATTCTTGGTTTCCTCAATATATTTATTCAGGATTACCAAACCCTGGTCTATAGTCTCTTCAAACTTTTCTTCCTCAATCCTTATAACCTTCTTAATGTTTTCCGCTCTTTCCGCAAGCTCCGGATAAGCACCTTTGGACTCTTCAATTACCACTGAAGCCACATCGGACAAGAAAGGCTTATCCAATCCCAAAAGCTTTCCATGTCTTGCAGCCCTTCTTAGAAGCCTTCTTAACACATAACCCCTTCCCTCGTTGGAAGGTATTACTCCGTCCGATATCATCATGGTGGTGCTTCTGATGTGGTCTGTAATTACCCTTATGGATATATCCGTTTTTTCCGAGCTGCCGTACTCAACGCCCGTAAGCTTACATATATAATCCAACACTCTTCTTATGGTATCAACCTCAAAAAGGTTGTTTACATCCTGCATAACGCATGCAAGTCTTTCCAAGCCCATTCCCGTATCAATGTTCGGATTTTTAAGCCTGGAATAGTTGCCTTCCTCGTCCTTGTTAAACTGCGTAAACACCAGGTTCCAAACCTCTATAAACCTGTCGCAATCACAGCCCACCTTACAATCGGGACTTCCGCAGCCCTTGTCTTCTCCTCTGTCAAAATAGATTTCCGAACAGGGGCCACACGGACCTGTACCATGTTCCCAGAAATTGCTGTCCCTTCCCATCCTTACAATTCTTTCAGGAGGAAGTCCAACCTCTTTATTCCATATTTCAAAGGCCTCATCGTCATCTTCAAATATGGATACCCATAACCTTTCCACAGGTATCTTAAGGTCCTTCGTAAAAAACTCCCACGCCCACGGAATAGCCTCACTCTTAAAGTAGTCACCAAAAGAGAAATTACCCAACATTTCAAAGAAAGTACCGTGTCTTGCTGTCTTTCCCACATTCTCAATATCCGGTGTCCTAATACATTTCTGGCATGTGGTCACCCTTCTTCTGGAGGCTCTTCCTGCCCCGTAAAATAAGGCTTTAAAGGCGCCATACCCGAATTTATCAACAAAAGGCTGGGGTCGTTTTGAGGAACCAATGAAAAACTCGGAAGCCTCAAATGCCCTTTGCCTTCAAAAAAGCTTAAATACCTTTCCCTTAGCTCATTCAATCCTAATTTTTCCATACCCACTCTTCCTCTCCCGGTTATACTAAGCATCAGCTGTTTTCTCAGTTGTCCTGTTTCAACTGCCCTTGTCCAGCCGTTCAATATATAAAAACTCTCTTCCTAATTGTATAGGTACGAGAGCATCATCTTCGACTGCAAAGTTTGGTATTTACGAACTCTGAATAGTAAAATTATATATAAGTATTCTGTTGGTGTCAAGAACCTATAATTCCATTCATCCCCTACACAATAGCCTCTACCAGCCTCTTTAGTATTACCTTTAGAATAGCAGTTACAGGAACAGCTACCAGCATACCTATTATGCCGAAAAACTCCCCCCCGGCCAAAACCGCCAGAATTGTGGTAACGGATGAAGCCCAAGCCTTCCTTCTATAATCTTGGGCGAAATAAAGGCATTGTCTATCTGCTGTATGACCAAAAAGGCAAACACCGTCCACAGAGCTTTTACCGGCGAATCTATAAGAGCTACTGCCACAGAAGGAATTGCACCTATAAAGGGTCCAAAGTAAGGTATTATATTTGAAAGCCCGCCGATAAACCCCAAAATCGGTGAGTATTTTACTCCTATAATTACAAGGGCTGTGGTCTCCATGACACCGATAATGAGAGCTGTCAGGAGCTGCCCCTGTATAAAGCATGACAGTATGTCATTTATCTCTCTGCAAGCGCCTATAATTTCATTTCTCCACTTTCGCGGAACCAGCGAGAGAGCTCCCTTTTTAAAAAACTCAGCGTCCTTCATAATGTAGTATGCAATAATCATAGCCAAAATGATGTTTGATATACCCGTTACTGACTTAAAAAATCCTACGAGGGTCTTTCTCAGCGTGTCCACCAGCATGTTTTCCGCAATATTCACACCGTTGTTTATCTCATTGTAAATGGCATTCTTTACTTCCGCCGACCAGTCGCTGGAATCTATCGTTTTTAATATATCATTGAAAAATTCGCCATACTCCATAGTTATTTCCGGAATGGTGTTTATAACTCGCGGGTGTTGTCCACAAAGATTGGGACAATAAACACCACCGCTGTTGTCAGCACGATTCCAAAGGCCAGGTAAATCAGAATTATGCTTTTTGTTCTGGATATATTTTTGGACTCAAGTTTCAAAACTATGGGACGAAGTATATATGCAATAACAGCGCCCATCAAAACCGGAAAAATTATCTTCAGTATTTATCTCTATAGCAAGCCCGAAATAGATGATTGAAATACTCAAAAGAAACAGTATTACATAAGTAAGTATTTTTCTTGCCGAAACCATTTGCCAATCCTCTGTTTCCTTGGATTCTAAAAAATAAGCATGCTCCAAAATATGTATTCTCACTTTTTAGCCTGCATTTTTAAACTGCGTTATGTAGTTAAAGACTGGAGTTATCCAGTCTTTTAAGAGGATTTTGAGAGTATTTATCGAAATAATTCCACCATATCGCTAATTAATGCACCGGATTTTCTTACCAAATCCATTCCTTTTCTTCTCATTTTTTTTCTGGTTCTATTGCTCATCATTGTATCGGAATTCATAGCCATCCCAACGGATGCACCGATTATGCTTCCAATAATCAATCCTCGGGTAAAGTTATTTCTCATCATATTTTCACCCCTTTCTTTGCACCTTCTTGTTTCCTTCAATTAAATTCTTTATTCCTCCTCCGGTTTCCATCATTTCCTCAACCGCTTCACTGTCTACCAAAATATTCTCTTCTCCAAACTCAACTTTTCCAATCAACGGAAGAACGCTTCTTCCTTTTACTATGTCCTGCAATAAACCGTCGGAAACCTCAATACCATCTATTTTTCCATGTCTTAAGTCAAATAATACATCTTTGGCTATTCCCAAATCTTCCCCGGTTTTTGTGTATATCGGAAGCCCTAGGATATCCCACTTATCCTTAAATTCCGGTCTGTTCTGAACCTTCTTAAGATCCTTGACATCATCCGCATCATTGACAATAAGAGCATCTTTGCCAAGGCTCAAGACATCCGAGGCAAAAACCACTCTTTTCCTTATATTGTAGCCTTTGCGTTCAATCAAAAAGGCAACCACGCTTTTCTCCTTCGGACAAAAAATTATATCCTTTATTATCCCAAGGTTTTTGCCGTCTGCCGCACATATTACCGGCAGCCCCAGCACCTCACTGTATCTATGCAAAAAATCATCTCTCCGTTTTTAGAAGACTCACATATTGATACATTTAAAACTATATAATATTTATAACTGTTTATTTTTCACACTATTTATTATTTCAAAATTTGCACAAAAAATACGCGGCATTCAGTTTGACTTAAATTACATATTCATATAAAATTAAACGTTGTATCACCGTATAATTGTTAAGAGGAAAATTTTACAATTATTAACCGGTTGAATAATTTTTATCTTTTCAATATACATTTTATATTTAATCGATTTTTATGAGGTAGGTGCAAAAATGATTGATAAAATAGCATATAATAAAGAAATTGGGATTCACATCCCTACAATTTTGCTGCCCAAAGAAGGCATTGACATGGAAAAGTGTCGGTAGTAGCCTGTGACCAGTATACCTCCGAACCCGAATACTGGCAGGAGGTGGAGAAAAAAGTAGGAGACAGCCCTTCCACTCTGTATCTTACTTTTCCCGAAATTTATCTTGAAGACACAAACGCGGAAGAGAGAATAAAACGCATAAATAATGAAATGAGAAAGTACATAAATGAAGGTGTTCTTGTTTCTCAAAAACCGTGCGTACTCTTAGTAGACAGAAGCACATCCCACACCCCATCCCGCAAAGGACTTATTATTGCAGTAGATCTTGAAAAATACGATTACACCGTAGGCTCCCAGACCCTTATCAGGGCAACGGAAGGTACGGTAATCGAAAGACTTCCGCCGAGGGTCAAAATCAGGGAAAATGCTATTTTAGAGCTCCCTCACGTAATGATTTTAATTGACGACCCGAACAAAACCGTTATAGAACCTCTGGCAAGTAAGATTGACTCCTTTGAGAAGGTCTATGATTTTGAACTTATGATGAACGGCGGACATATCAAGGGCTACAGGATTGATGATGAAAAAACTCTGGAAGGCATTTTGAAAGCCATTGAAGCCCTTGCAGACCCGGAAGTCTTTAAATCCAAATACAATGTTGGCGACGACAAGGGCGTACTTCTGTTTGCTGTGGGTGACGGAAATCATTCCCTCGCATCGGCAAAGGTTCATTGGGAAAATGTCAAAAAGTCCTTGAGTGAAGCTGAAATTGAAAACCATCCCGCAAGATTTGCTCTGGTGGAGATTGTAAACGTGCATGATGACGGTATTGTGTTTGAGCCTATTCACAGAGTTCTTTTCAACATTGACACCGAATCCGTTTTAAATGCCATGCAAGATTTCTACGGAAGTTCCTGCTGCTCTTTTGAAAAATACGATTCAATAAAATCGGTAAACGAAAGACTCAAAGCGTTAAAGAAAGAAAATGCCGTCCACTCCTTTGGATTTGTCACCGATAATGGTTTTGGAGTATTTACCGTACAGAATCCGAAGCACAACCTTGAGGTTGCCACGCTTCAGGATTTCCTCGATTGCTACGTCGGAAAACACAAGGAATCCAAAGTGGACTACATACATGGCGAAGATGTTGTAACCCGTCTGGGTTCAAAGCCCGGCAATATAGGTTTTTATCTTCCCTCTATGGAAAAACATGACTTTTTCAAAACGGTTATCATAGATGGTGTTCTGCCAAGAAAGACCTTCTCCATGGGTGAAGCAGAGGAAAAAAGATTTTACTTGGAATGCAGAAAAATTGTGAAGGATTAATCCCTCAAAGCTTGAAAAACCAGGAGACTTGCAAAACGACTCCTGGTTTTTTATGTTTAATAACCGTAATATCAGTACCAATATCCCGGATAACCGCCGTAATATCCCGAAAAACCGTATGGACGTCTTCTTCTTCTCAGAAGCTCACTTATCAAAAGTGTACCTACAAAAGCTCTCAACAATCTTCTGCCTCCAAAGCCAACTGTCTGTCAGCCTCCTCCTTCATTTCTTCACATATGGCAGTTTCGACTTCGGCTTCAACCTCATTGCATATTTTATCGCACATTTTATCAAGTTCTTCTTTGGTCGGACAATAGTAGCAGCCATAGTTCATGTCCATCATATCGCAATGATGTACAACTCTAGGATACACTATATAATATGTTCTCGGATACATACTTTCAAGCTGCTGCTCGGGCATTGCTGCCATCGGACAATACTGCTGCGGATAATGCATGGCATTCATCATATGAGTCATAGGATACATGCATTCTTTTCCGTACATGACTTCAAAACCTCCCTGGGATAAATAATATATTCACTCTATTTTATGCATAATGCCACACTGCTACTTTTCCATTATTTTAATGTAAATAATTTCATAAAAATTGCATCTCTTTACTTTGCAAATAATTTTTTTCTTTCAACTATAATATTAACTCTAATAAAAAAACCGATGATGTGAAGAATAATGTTGGAGGTGGTTTATGATGAATAAAAATTTTATTAAAGCAGCGTCTTTGTCATTAGGAATTACCCTTGCATCATTGCCACTGGTCGGATGTAACATGGGCGGCGGAACCGATCAGGGAAATCAACCGGGAAGAGCAGCCAGGCAAAACACCCAGCAGTTAACTACCCCGGATGGAAACACCAACAGATTTTTGAACATGGACATGAATCCGGCGGATGGCAACGGCATGAATAACGATCTTTTCGGAAAAAATAACGGTGCCGGCAACGATGGTCTTTTAGGCGGAAATATGATGGGAACACCTTCAATGGGTCCAGACCAAAACACACCTGCACCTCAGGGCAACACTTTTATGAGGGAAAAATCCGCCAACATAACCAGCCAGCTTGCGGCAATACCTGAAATCGGTCAGGCAAATGTTCTGGTAGTAGGCAACAGTTGTCTTGTGGCTTACAGTCCGGAAAATGCTCAAGGAGATGCCAATGCCAGAAAGAACATGGTTATAAATAAGGTAAAAGAGATTGACCCCTCAATAACCAATGTAATAGTAACTGAGTCCAATGATGTAATGAATAAAATAAGCAAGATTACCAACGATATTGCAAATAATAAATCTATGGACCAGGTAAACAACGAAATCATGCAGCTTATGAACCAAGTAGCACCTGCCACTTCAAAATAACAAAAGATACCTTGTAACTTATTTATATTAATGTAAGTCCGGAGTAAATATCAAAAGCCCTTTACTCCGGGCTTTGTTTATTTTCATAAAATTTATATTGCCTTTTGGATATATCTTTGTAAAAGGTTAAGAAACATCCCGCTGTAGTTTTTTGGGCCAGCGGAAGGGTAAATTTGGTGATGGTATAGTATCTTTTCGAAACATCCTTAATACTTTTTAACCTTGTGTAAATCCTTATTGCATTTCTGGCGTTGCAAGTAATATACTCCTTTATATCGGCAAGATAATAACCGCCCCTGTCAACCGTAAATCTTGGGGTATTTAGATATGTCTTTTTAATGTAATTTTCATACTGCCTGTGATTATCAAGAAGCCTTATATTGGCGTGATGAGGTACGGTCATATCCTGCACAAGATGTACCGCCGCCCCAAGATAAAACATGGCTGGGTTGGGCTCTAAGTCATACCAGTATTTAAGAGCCTTTTCATAATACATTACTGCCAACGTAAGGGCATTATTGTTTCCATACAGCCCCTTTTTCCTGTCGGGATTGTAAAAATGGTTGGCACTTTTCAAATCCTGATCCGCCCATGTCACTCCCTGATTTAAGTCATCAATATAATCACTGAAAAGACAATAGGCGTCAATGAATTTATCATTTTTAAGTATCTCCAGCGCCTGGACATTTATATATTTGTGAACCATGCACTCGGTTTTTATTACAGCTTTCTTAAATGGATTTAAGGCAAAAAGAAAACATTTAAAAGCTTTGCCATAAGTCCTCTCCAACCTGCCCGCCATATTTGGACGCTCCTATAAATAATATAGACCGCATTTATTATGCGTAAATCTTATATTTTTATTTATACAGCCTTGCAATTACAATTTTATGTATTTGTCCATCAACTCTTCTATGCCGGCACCAAAATCGCCCTGAATATCTGCCATTTGTGCAATTCCCTTGACAGCAGTCATTCCCGGTACAAAAGACAGGTATACCGAAACGGCTTCACCGTCTATACATACCGTATCAACTTCTAAAGCCATATGGAAGTTGTACTTGTTAAGAGCCACAATAAGTTTACCGGACAAGTTCAATCCGTATTGGGCAAGGTACTTTTCCAACTGCTCCGAGGTGAACTCGGCCTTGACATTGGATATAGCGTCCTGAGCCAATACCATCACTACTTCATCCGAGCTGTCAAGCAAAGCAATATTTCTGTCATTTAGCTCACTGGACATATCCAATATCACAATATCATAGTATCTCATTGCCCTGAAGGCATCTATAAGCGCTTTTATCTCGCCGGAACCCGTATCTTTGAGGTCAATTATATTCTCCGGCGGAACAAAATAGTGAACATCGTAATCAGGGTCTATCTGCCTTATTTCCCTAATCTTCATTCCGATGTTTTCTCCCTGCTTTAGGCAACGCAGTAATTCGGAAAGGTTTTTCTCACTTTTGCAATTGAAGTAAAGCGGAGTGGATTGAAAAGTCTCAAGATTAAGATAGAATACTTTTAGACCTTTTTTTGCACAATATACAGCAGAGTTTACTGCTATAGTGGTCTTTCCAGCTCCTCCTATCGGAGAATATATGGCAATCACCTTTGTTTCTACGTTTCGAGACGGTTCTTCCAAAATGACGGCATCCTCTTTCTTTTCTTCTTCATTTTCACCATCGGAAAACATATCAATTATTTTGTTTATAAACTCTTCTCCCACCTGGTGTTTATTAACACAGTCTATGTCGCCTCTTACAGAAGGCTCTCCCTGGGTCAATAAAAATACCTTTTCATAACTCTCCTTTGGCATTGCCTCCGAGTACATATCGGGACTTATTAACAAAACATCAATCTTGTTTAATCCGGAAAGAAAATCATATAAGAGTTCCTGCCTTGTGAAGGAGCTTACCCGAAGCCTCTGTAAATAGTTAGTCATTAAGTAGTCAACCATGTTTCGAACATATACTTCATCGGTGTCGGCAATAACTAAATTCAGTCTCCTCATAATACCAATAGATCAGATTAATAGTTCATATATATCTATATTATATTTTATATTAAAATAATGTTCAATTTTTTAATCCAAACCCGTTTTTTCATTGATTTTTTATTTCTTTTTATATCTGCTTAAGTCTTTGGGCAAGCTTGGTATTTCTTTTTGCGCTCTTGGAATTTCTTATGCAATAGCCCAGCGCTTTTTTCGAGCCTATAAGTACCAAGACTTTTTTGCTCTTGTAACGCAGGTATACAATAGATTTCGCTGAAGCATCATATAATGCTGCATTGTAAACGGTGCCACCACAAAACCATATTCGCTTCCCTGACTTTTATGTACTGTGACCGCATAAGCCAAAGTCACTTCGTCCAATTCAGTCACATCATACTCAACCTCGCATCGTCAAACTTTATGCGCACAATTTTTTCTTCGCCGTCAATGGCCGTTATTATGCCCATGTCTCCGTTAAAGACGTTTTTATCGTAATTGTTTTTAATTTGCATTACCCTGTCATTTAGCTTGTAATTTGTTCCGCCGTATTTTACGGAAATATTGCTTGAATTCAGGGTCTCCTGAAGCACTGTATTGAGATTCTGTGCTCCCACTATTCCCTTTTGCATGGGGCATAATACCTGAATATCGTTTAAAGGATTTACCTTGTAGTATCCCGGAAGCCGTTTTGAGCAAAGTTCCCGGACAAGCTCTACAATCTTTTCCGGGTCCTCCTCTTCAATGAAGAAAAAGTCACTGTTTTTGCCGCCTTTTAAGACAGGGTATTCTCCATGGTTTATTTTATGGGCATTGGTTACAATTGCGCTTCCTTGGGCCTGCCGGAATATCCTTGTCAGCCTTACCACAGTCACTGTTTCCGATTCGATAATGTCTTTTAGTACATTTCCCGCTCCCACCGAAGGAAGCTGGTCCACATCCCCCACCAGTACCACTACCGTATTGTTTGAAACAGCTTTTAAAAGGTTATACATCAGGATAATGTCAATCATTGAGGTCTCATCAATGATTAGGACATCACATTCCAAAGGATTATCCTCATTCTTCTTGTATCCGTCCTGAGGGCTGTATTCCAACAGGCGGTGTATGGTCTTTGCCTCCATACCGGTGGCCTCAGACATTCGCTTTGCCGCCCGTCCGGTGGGTGCGGCAAGAAGAACGCCGGCTCCCAACCTTTGAAATGCCTTTATTATTGCCAATGTCGTTGTAGTTTTACCGGTACCCGGTCCCCCGGTAAGGACCATAAATTTCGATGCAACCGCACTTTTTATAGCTTCAATCTGCACTTCATCATATTGTATATTGCATTCCCTCTGGAGATTCTCGATTACATCTTCGGTATTATAATAGCTGTATGCGCTTTTAGTCTCGGTGATTTCCCGAATCCTTTTGGCAACCCCAACCTCACTGTAGTAAAAAGGCGGAAGGTAAACCGCATCCTCCTCTTCCATGATTATCGATTTTTCTTCCAACATATGCCCGACAGCTGCTTCAGCCTTTTCCAAATCTACTCCAAGCAGCTCCGAAGCCTTCTTTTCCAGTTCGTCTTTTTTCACAAAGCAATGCCCTTCATTGGCAAATTCATTTAATGCATACATCACACCGGACCTTATACGCGCATAAGACTCCTTGTCGTACCCCATATTCTGAGCTATCTTATCCGCAGTCTTAAAACCGATTCCCCAGATGTCGTCCGCAAGTATGTATGGATTGTCCTTTACAACGTTTATGCTGTCACTTCCGTATGTTTTAAATATTTTCACAGCAAAAACCGTAGAAACACCATGGGATTGCAAAAAAAGCATGACATTCTTTATTTCCTTCTGATTCTGCCACGCCTCCTTTATCATTTCGACCCTCTTTATTCCTATTCCCGGAACCTCAATGAGTCTGTCTGGCTCCTCTTCAATGATTCTTATGGTATCCTCTTTAAACACTTTTACAATTCTTTTGGCGTTGACAGGTCCGATTCCTTTAATCAGCCCGCTTCCCAAGTATTTTCAATACCGGCGACAGTGGCAGGTATCTCCTCTTTGTAATGGTACACGTTGAACTGCTTACCAAATTTTGAGTCGTATTTCCACTCTCCCCGAAGGCTTACCACAGCTCCAACATTTACCGAAGCCATATTACCCACTACTGTCACCAGGTCTGAAAAACCTTTTGATTTTATTTTTACTACAGAAAAGCCATTCTCTTCATTTACAAACGTTATTCTTTCTACGACTCCGCTTAAGTAATCCATAAAAACCAGTCCATCCTGCTAATATATAGTAAATTACGGTTGTTTGATTCCTAATGTGTCGCGAAGGTTTAATATAAACTCAAAGCATTGGGAAGTATCTCCAATTATCTCATCGTCCTTTTTCTTTATGGAGTAATTGGTTGTGGCATCTCCAAACAAAAGATAGTTTTTCTCCGACTCCGAGGGGTTCTTATGTTCAAAATACTTTATTTGAAAATCATAGAAACCTCCTGGGGACACTTTACTGCATATACCCTCACCCACTGAAGCTCAATATATCTCTGCTGTTTCAAATAATCCACCATTGTATCATAGAGTTTTACAGCAGCGTTTTCACTGAAAGAAGGCTTTTCTTCCATGCCGGTATCTTGTTCTGTAACGATATCTTCTTCTATAACATTATCTTGTTTTATGACAGTGTTTTGCTCTATAGCTGTATCTTCTTCTATTTTTGTATCTTGTTTCAATTCAAGATTTTGAGTCCTAATCAATCCTTCTATTATCTCTTTTTGCTTGTCAGCTCCATCCACAGCAATCCATAATGCTTCGACAGCTCGTTAAACGCGTCATCCGACAACCGTCCGGCTGCTTTGAGGTATTTGTCTAAGGAGTCCGTCATAATTTCAAGCAACTCAATATCACTATTATGAAGCACTATTTTTTCACCCTTTATCGTTAAATTATAATATTACTACATAATAAATAATATCAGATTTTCTCGTTTATAACAAATATCAGCTGCTAGAAATCGTGAATTTTACATTTATAAAAAATCAACTTTGACATATGCAGCATCCTTAGCATGTATATTTTTTATAGCATTTGGTATATTCTTATCTATGAGATTTCTGTATGAATTCAATATATAACACAAATTGATGTATTTCATTTTCGATAGCATTTATGATATAATTTTGAATATGATGTAAGGATTCTGCTTACTGGAGGGTCTGTATATGCAAATATTAAGTTATAAACTCAATGCCCATATTCCTTTCGACAAAGACAGTATAGAAATGTTCCTGTCCTCATGTGAAGAGGTGATAAACAATATGGCTTCGGATGAAAAGACCATCTTCAAGCTCAAAAGTGCAATCCACGAATTATTGATAAACTCTCTTGAGCATGGGTATAACAAAAGTGCCGGCAATGTGTCCTTTTCCATAGAAAAGCTGGAACATACCATACATCTTGAAATATCTGACGAAGGAATCGGATTTGACGCGTCATCTTTGAATCTCGAAAAAGACAATTCAAGTTTTAACACAATAAAAGGCAGAGGTTGGGGACTTTTTATATTAAAGAAGCTTTGCGATGATATTCAAATAACTTCCGCTCCCCTAAAAGGCACCAAAGTGACCGTATCAATAAACTATTAATTTTTAAAAATTCGTTGTAAAATCAGGGAAGCTGTATCTTATAAAACCTGTAATGACCGGTTATGCTGTCCTTTTGACTGTAGTCAAACAAAATGACAGTATCCTCTTTTCCGGAATTCCATTATCATCGGCAACATTGAACCTGAATGCCTCAAAATGAACCTCGTTATATATTTTCTTTGCAGGCATATCCAAGAATTCAGGCAAAAATTTCTCAATATTCTCTTTGCTTTTCAGAAATTCAAAGCATCTTGCCCTGAAATCGTCGATATACAACCGTTCCAATCCTTTGGGAAGATTGTTTGTATTATCCGACACCAAAAAATCAAACTTTAGAAGCTCGTTAATCAATACCATGTCTGCTTTTAGTTTAATAGTTGATGCAAAATCCAGCAATATGGTATAAAGCTCCCTTGCGGAAATGGACCTCTCGTAATATCCCGCTTTCTCATAATACCGGGAGAATTCTTCAAAAAATGCGGCCGGTAAAGGAAAAAATCCTTCAACAAGGTATTTTAGTGTTCTTTGAAACCTTGCTGAGTTGTAATACCTCTCCAAAAGCTCTTCTATCTTTTTTAGTCTGATAATATCATCAAAGCTCAAGTAAGCATTGGACAATATCTCGTAAGGAGGATATTGTCTGAATTTATAGCTGTGTTTTTTGCATTCCTGCCTTATGGCGGAACCTTTAAGCAGCTTCAGAAAGCCCAGCTGCAGTTGGTGCGGGTAAAGCTCATAGGCTTCATTAAAGGAATTCATGAAAGAATTATAGTCCTCGAAGGGAAGCCCAGCTATCAAATCCACATGTATATGAATATTTCCGAACTCCTTAAGCTTTTTTATGTTGTCAAACACCTTTTTTATATCAGTTTTTCTATTAACAGCCTCAAGAGTCGCTTCATTGGTTGATTGTATCCCAATCTCAAACTGAATCAATCCCTTCGGCGCCCGGGACAAAATATCAAACATTTCCTCATCAAAAGGTCGGCTGCAGCTTCAAAGTGGAAACTTGTCCCCCTTGCATTTTCAATAATAAATGTAAATATTTCTTTAGCCCTTTGTCTGTTGCAGTTAAAGGTTCTGTCCACAAACTTCACAAGCTTAACCCCTGCATTAATCAGTGTCAAAAGGTCAGATTTAACCCTTTCCATGGAAAATACCTTACGCCGTCAAAGGTCGAGGAAATACAATAGGAGCACGAAAAAGGACAGCCTCTTGAGGATTCAAAGTATATTATCCTGTTGCCAATAGCACTAAGCATTTCCCCTGTGTAGGGAGATGGAATGGTGTCAAGCTCTCTCACCAACCTAAAAGACTTTGAACCGTGAATTTCTCCGTCTTTTCTGTAGCTTAGCCCTTCAATGGCATCAAGATTTACCTCTTCATCAATAAAAGAGCGCAGCAAAAGCCCGAAAGCTCCTTCCCCCTCACCTGACATTACATAGTCTACGAACCAATTTGAGCGCAGAATATCCTCAGGGTCAAAGGAAACCTCAGGCCCACCCAGTATTATCTTCACGTCAGGAAGAACCATTTTCAAATTTTCAGCCAGCTTAAGGACAAATCCTATATTCCAAATATAGCAGGAAAAAGCAGCCACATCACACCCTTCAGTGTAAATACGGGAAAGGACAGATTCCGGATTGTCGTTTATAGTGAACTCCATCACCCTAACTTCCCCGCACTGCTTATCACAAGACGCCTTAAGATACCATGCCGCCAAAGAAGAATGTATATATTTTGAATTAACTCCAATTATTATTGTCTTCATGATTCTATCTCCTTAAGTATTACGTTATTATAACAAACAGAGCAGAATCATTTCAAGGATAATTTTGAAAGCGACATGGGTAATGCGTGAATATATTCTCCGCCTATCTTAACCTTGCCAGCTTAAACCATATATCCAAAACATCTCTGAAATAATCTCCATACTTTTTGTCAGGCACTACCTCAGCCGTCTTTACAGCCGACCTGGCAATCAGCTTTCCGTCAACAAGGAACTCTATCTTTCCCACTTCAACTCCCTTATACACCGGTGCATTTATTGTGTCTTCCAATGTCAGCTCCGTTCTGAGTTTCGCCTTTTCCTCTTTGCTCAAAGGAAGCTTAATACTCTCCACAGCAACAACCGACACAGAACTCTTTTTTCCTTTATATACACTCACCTGCCCCAGCTCCTGGTTTGCCCTCAAAAGTTCATAGGGCCTGTAATTGTTGAAGGCATAGTCAAGGATTGCTTTGCTGCTTTCCGCCCTTTTATTTCTGCTGGCGCAGTTCAAAACCACGGAAATTATTTTAAACCCATCCCTTGTTGCCGATGTCACAAGGCATCTTCCCGCCTTTCCCGTGTAGCCGGTCTTTACCCCGTCTGCCCCGGGATACAGGGAAAGCATTTCATTTGTTGTATACAAGCTGCGGTTGGTAATTGTTGTACTCTTAGTTGCGACCATTTCGGCAAAAATAGGATTTCGCAAGGCATACCTGGTCATCATTGCGAGCTCATATGGCGTGGAATAATGCCCTTCCACATCCAGCCCGTGGGGTGTCTTAAACGCTGTATCCTTAAGCCCCAGCTCCTTTGCCTTGTCATTCATCATTTTTACAAAGTTCTCAACAGTTCCCCCAACGTGTTCAGCCACAGCCAATGCCGCATCATTGCCCGACTTTAGCATCATACCGTAAAGAAGCTCCCTCAATGTAAGTTCCTCACCCTCTTTAAGCTTGATTGTAGAACCCCAGATACTGGCAGCTTTTTTGCTAACCTTTACCTTATCATTAAGATTGCCGTTTTCCAATGCCACAATTGCGGTCATTATCTTGGTGGTGCTGGCTATGGCCCTTCTTGAGTATGCATCCTTTTCATACAACACCCTCCCGGTATCGGCATCAATCACTATTGCCGCTCCCGCTTCTATTTTGGGAGCTTCGACTCGTCATGCCCGTCAACAGGCTTGGCATCAACCTCCAAAACAAACTCATCCTCATTAAACTCATCTTCAACGAATTCATCCCCATATGCCATTCCGTTTAAGTTTATTGCAAATATGCAGCAGAACAAAAGAATCAATATCCTTTTTATACTTCTTTTCAATTAAATCACTTCCCATAATTAATTTGCTCATGTTCGATATTGCCGCTTAGACTCTATAATGCTTTAGTTCAAAAAAACTTTTCAAAGGTAGGACATCTATTGCCATGTAATAAATATATGAAAAATAATCAAAGTTTATAAATATTTTTTTCTAGTTTGCCGATAATATAAATAGGAGGGGGACAGCTTATGAAACATCAAACCTTTTATAAAGATGACTTTGTAGAAATCTTCGCACAAGCCAATGAAGTATTCATCAAAACATTTAAACCCGGCCTTCCGCTAAACCAATTTAACGCCATATTGTTATCACTTCCCCAGATACAAATAACAAACTTCAGTACCTTAACGATGCCCTAAAGATTGCTTCCCAGTCCCCCCAAAAATTCGGCCAACTAAAAGAAAGAATAGTCATATCCGTAACCCCGGACGAATTAAAAGCTTTCGTCACCTTCAATTTACCCAAAGAAGAACTGGAAATTAAAAATCGCGAAAATCTGATAATAGAAACCTATGAGGTTTTGAAGAAAAAAAACATAACCTCGGAATAAAAAAAGACTTGTTCTTTGGTGATTTGGAAACAGGAAAAAAATATGTAATAGCCGAAGGAATGCCTGCCGTTGACGGAGAAGACTGCAAAATCAGAATGTATGAACTTGAAGAGCCAAGGCCGGAAATAAAAGAGGACGGAAAGGCAAATTACTACGAATTGAAGCTGATTAACAAGGTTAAGGCCGGTGACTGGCTTGGCGAACGTATTGATGCCACTGAAGGTTTCCCGGGAAAACAGTATATGGCACCACCATTTATCCCGTAAGAGGAAAAAACTATCCCCTGCCCTACGATAGAAACACTGTCTACGAAGTAGTACAAGACAAAAAAGTTGTACTCTACTCCAAAACAGACGGTGCCGTAAACTATTTCGGCGACAAAATCACCGTATCAAATTATCTTGAAATCGATGGCGATGTGGATTTTAAAACCGGAAATATAATTTTTGACGGATATGTAACCATTAAAGGTACAGTTACCGACGGCTTCTATGTGGAAGCTACAAAAGATATAGAAATAAGCAGCCCCATTGGTATCGGAAATGTCAAGGGAATAAAAAGCCGTGAAGGCAGTATTTACATAAAAGGCGGAATATCATCAAAAGGTTCTGCACAAATTTCTGCAAAAAAAAACATTTATACAAAGTTTGTAGATAATGCAAAATTATCTTGCGGCGGTATTGCCCATATAGGCTTTTACTGTATAAACAGCACAGTTGAAGCAAAAGAAGTATTTATCGAGTCGGTAAAGGCAATATAATCGGAGGCCAAATAAAAGCAGAAGTTAAAACTACCGTACCCGTTTTGGGTTCGCAGCTTGAACCAAAGACCGTAATTGTTCTTACGGGTTTTGACAGAAAAAAGCTCACAAAAACCCTGGAAGATATAGGTGAAAAAATAAATAAATTAAAAGAAGAGCAAAAAGACCTAAAGCTATATATGTCAAAAATCGACCCTTCCAAAGAAATGACTTCCCGGCAGGCAGCAGAGTATAACTCAAAAGTACAAAGGCTGTCGGAACTGAAAGGAGAGCTCAAATCCTTAGAAGAAGAAAAAAAGAATATTGCAAGATATTTAAAAGCAAAAGGCGAAGGTGAAGTAGCTATAACAAAAAAGGTTTACCCAAACTGTATAATAATTATAAAAAACATGCAAACCGAAATTAAGGAATCTTGTCTGGCAACAACCTTTTTTGCAGCCGACGGAGAAATTAAACGTATCTAAACCTTCGTTTTTTCAAGGAATTAATATGTGTAAGCATCAGGAGAGAAATATCTTCTGATGCTTATTTATATTTCTGACGCATATGTATAAATATTGTTATTCTTCTATTTATTATGATTAAAAAATAAGAAAATCGGAATTACTAAAAGTCTAAACTGCAGCAAACACGAAATATTTAATAATATATAAATATTCAACACTTTGATTTGCAAAAATTAAGTTATATAATAAAGTTTAGTATAAATAATTGAACCTGCAAATAATAATTTTAATTAATTATAGGAGGCAGTATGATTAAGAATATTCTTATATTATCTTCAAATAATACGGGGCATGGCCATAAAAGCATATCCGAATCCCTTATGGAACAGTTTTCCCGTTACCCCGGCGTCAATGTTCATGTAATTGACGGTTTTACATTGGCGGGCAATTTTGGCCTTAGAATTGGAAAGCTTTATGGTTCCGTTACAAGAAATGCCAAAGAACTGTGGAAACTGGTGTGGGAATTATCTTTGAAAACCCCCAGTCTTTTAAATGACTTTACTGAAGTTGCCATAAAAGACAACTTCCTAAAACTCATTCAAAATCTAAAACCGGACCTTATACTCTCAGTACATCCAAACTTCAACGGTTCGGTATTAAACATCCTGGAGGACTATAATCTCAACATTCCCTTTGTTACGCTGCTAGCGGATATCGTAAGCATTACGCCTCTCTGGGTAGACCCTAGGGCAGATTATATAATATGTCCTTCACAAGAATCAAAGTTTAAATGTCTTGAGTTTGGGGTTTCGGAATCAAAGCTTATCCAAACGGGATTTCCGGTAAGACAGAAGTTTTTGAAGCATATTAGCGGCAATGGCGAAGATAATATTCAGAATATTAAAAGATATACCGGCGACAGGCCGCTGGAATGCCTCATCATGAGCGGCGGTGAAGGTTCCGGAAACATGAGCAGAATTGCATCGATACTGCTAAAGAATTTTAACTCCCGGGTTAAGATAGTTACAGGAAGAAACAAACTGCTGAAGAAAAGATTGGAACGCACCCTCGGCGAGCGTTTTGGAGATAGGGTTGAAATATACGGTTTTGTCGAGAATATTCAAGATCTGATGCTGTCTTCTGATATTGCCGTCACCAGAGGCAGCCCGAATGTTATGATGGAAGCTGTAGCCTGTAATGTTCCTCTCATTATCACAGGCAATCTTCCGGGGCAAGAAGAAGGTAATCCGGCCTATATGCAAAAGCACAACCTCGGAGTGGTATGTAAAGAGCTCCGAAAATTAAGGCATACTGTTGATGAGCTTCTTTACAATAATGCCGAAAAATTAAATAAAATAAAGCAATCTCAGAAAGAATATCTTAATCCTAATGTTGCAAAAGAGATAGTTAGTTTCCTTTTAAGTATAGAAAAAAAAGGAGAAATTAGTTTCCCCGAAGAGCTGTTTCCCAATGATTTCCCGAAATTTTGGGAGCTGCGTAAAAGAATATCCCTGTCTCACAATAAAAGAATAGTGCTTAAAAAGTATAAAAAAATTAAAACGAATCAAAAATAAAGTTGACGTAAAATTATATAATGTTAGTAAAACTTTCTACTCATAATAGTCTTATTTTTAGAAAAAATAAGACTAAGGAGGTGATAGTAATGGCTAAGAACAGTAACAGCAAAACTCAGTTTGAAAACATGAAGTATGAAATTGCTAAAGAAGTTGGAGTTAACTTAAAGCAGGGTTACAATGGAGACTTAACTGCAAGGGAAGCAGGTAAAATAGGTGGAAACATCGTTAAGAAAGTATTCCAGTCCTATACCGGAAACAGCTATCCTTCAGAACGTTTAGGCGACACTTCAAGGTAATAAATTTAAAATAATAAAAATAGCAGGAGATTATCTCCTGCTATTTTATTATTCGGCTGTTTTAGTAAATCTTTTATTTATGGAAAACTAAAATAATGTGATATAATATTCCAATAGTATTTTTCGATTTTTAGGAGCGGTGATTTAAACTATTATGATAAAGTTTCAATTTGGGTCAAAAAAAATTAAGATGTTTGAGCTTGATTCTCCAAAAATAATTGTTTTCAGCTTTGTAGCCATTATTTTAATAGGAACAGTTCTCCTAGCACTTCCCATAGCTTCAAGGGACGGAAACAGTGCCGGATTATTTACTGCCCTTTTTACTTCAACATCTGCCACCTGCGTTACGGGTATGCTGGTAGTAGACACCTATCAGCAGTGGTCCCTTTTCGGTCAGCTCGTCATCCTTTTGCTTTTTCAGATAGGAGCCCTTGGCTTTGTGACTTTTGCGACATTCTTTTCGGTTCTCATAAAAAGGAAAGTCAGCTTAAAGGAAATGGTACTGGCACAAGAATCATTAAACCATTTTAGCTTTGAAGATGTGTTGAAGCTGGTCAAAAATGTGGTTTTGTTTACCTTCTCAGTAGAGCTTGCTGGTGCGCTGATATTGTCTATAAGATTTATTCCCATGTTCGGATTAAAGGGAATCTACATGTCAATATTCCACTCGGTCAGCGCCTTTTGTAATTCCGGTTTTGACATAATGGGTCAAAGGGAAAGTTTCAGCAGCCTTACCACTTTTAATCAGGATCCCATTATTCTAAATACACTGTCTTCTCTTATTATATTTGGCGGATTGGGCTTCATTGTATGGAAAGACCTGGTTGACTATAAAAAGAACAAATTTTTCCTTCTTCATACAAAAGTTGTTCTGATTGCAACTGCAATATTATTGCTCCTTGGCGCTTTACTTTTCTTTGCCTTTGAATTCAACAATCCAGCGACTTTAGGTCCATTATCCCTGCCTTCAAAAATTAATGCTGCATTTTTTCATTCTACCACCTCAAGGTCTGCCGGATTTAATAACGTACCTATAAATCAAATAAGAGAAACTTCTAAATTAATAACTATTATTTTAATGTTTATAGGAGCCGCTCCAGGTTCGACAGGAGGCGGTGTTAAAATCACAACCTTTGCAGTAATGATTGCAACCATTATTTCCCAGGCAAAAGGTTCTAGCGATACCATAATATTGAAAAAGAGAATATCTCAAAAGATTGTATACAGATCCCTTTCCATTATCGGTCTATGTGCAATGCTGGTGGTCTCAATTACCATCGCAATACTGTTTTTTGAAGACAAGCCCCTTATTGATGTCCTGTTTGAAGTGACATCTGCCTTCTCTACCGTCGGTATGACCACAATAGGCACTTTTAATATGAGTGTGCCAAGTCAATTTCTGTTGTTAATTACCATGTTTTTGGGAAGAGTAGGACCGCTTTCCTTCGCCATAGCTCTTGCAACAAAAAACTATAAAAAGGATCTGGTTTATCCCGAAGGTAAAATTATGGTCGGGTAATAATACCCTACCTTTTGCCTTTGCCGACAAAGTACTCCTTTAGTTCCTCCTGATCTTCTTTTGAGGACACTGCAATAATAGAGTCGTTTTCTTTTAATTCGGTAAAGCCGTTGGGTATTATTACTTCTTCTCCTCTAATAACCGAGACCAATACACAGTCCTTAGGAATATTTATATCCTTAAGACATTTATTGCAAACCGGTGAATCTCCTGTAATGGTAACCTCGCTTATAACCAGTCTGCCGCTGCTTAATCTCATAAGTGTCTTAATTCCCGTAAAATCCACTTCCTGCTCAATCAATTCAGCGATAATAGAAGTGCTGCTTACCGCAAGATCCACGCCCAACTTTTGAAAAATCTCTATGTTCTTTGGGTTGTTAACCCTGGATATGGTTCTCTTTACACCAAAATTCTTCTTTGCAAGCTGGCACGAAATAAGATTGTCCTCATCTTTTCCGGTAACTGCAATAAAAACATCCGCTTTTTCAAGCTCCACTTCCGAAAGTATATCTAGGTCCGTACCATCACCGTTTATTACAGGAATGTGAAGCTCATTTGCAATCTTAACGCAAACATCCTCCTGCGGTTCAATAATCGCTATTTTATGTTTATAGGGAAGAAGAGTCTTTACCAGATAGTAGCCAATCTTTCCTCCCCCTGCAATAACAATATACATAAAAGCAAACCTCCAACTTTTACATTAATTTTTTTTGCTTTGCACTTGCCCCGATTTACTCGCTATTACCAAAACATCATTTTTACTTAAAATCATTTCCGGATTGGGAAAATCAAATTCACCGTCTTTTATGACACCAAAAAGATGAACATCCCGGCCTAGCTTCACTGCTCCCAGCTTCTTGCCTACATCTCCGTTTTGAACCTTTTGATGACTAAATACAATGGGTGAATTTCCTATAGTATGTACGGATTTTTCCTTTTGACAAAGTACCATTGACCGTATTAAATCGACAGTAATCTCTGTGGGACATATGGTATCAAGTCCAAACTCATGAAACACATGCTCCCGGGCAGGGTTGTAAATCCTGGCTACCACTCTGGGAACCTTGAAAATCTCCTTTGCCATCTGTGAAACCATTATGTTTGTATTGTCATCCGGAGTAACCGCCGCAACCACATCCGCTGTTTGAATTCCAGCCTTTTTTAAAACATCCTGATCTATAGGAACTCCGGTAATGGTTAATCCTCCAAAATCAGGATCAAGAAGCTTAAATGAGTCAGGATCATTGTCAATAATAACCACATCATGTCCTTCCTCGGATAAAACCTGGGCAAACCTTGAACCAACCTTGCCACAGCCAACTACAATTACAAACATATTAATCCTCCTGAACACATTGCAATTAATACATGACATTTATTCTATATCATGTGAACATTTTTTGCACATTATTATTTTCTTAGATTTAGCTCAAATTTTCGCGTTTATAGGATGAAAACATGCAGAAATTTCGATATTACTCATATTACATACTTATTACAATATTTATCGAATATTAAAGCAAATTCATAAACAGAATAGAGTTTTTCAAAAATGAAATGCTAATAATAAAGATAAAGCGACTAAAAATAACGACAGTAAAAAATGAAAGGATGATTCTGTGTTAATAATTGTTTTCAGGACACTGTTTCTCTATTTGATTGTTGTAGTTTTCATGAGAATAATGGGTAAGCGTCAAATCGGCCAGCTGCAGCCCTTTGAGCTCGTTATTGCAATAATGATATCCGAGCTTGCCGCATTACCTATGCAAAACACCGGAATACCTCTGCTAAACGGTATAATTCCAATACTTACACTGTTATTTGCCCAAATAGCCCTGTCCTTTATAGGGTTAAAAAGTACCAAGGCTAGAGCGGTAATTTGCGGAAAGCCAAGCATTTTAATTCAAAACGGCAAAGTAAATGAAGCGAGCTAAGAAAAGAGATGTACACATTAAATGACCTCTTGGAGCAGCTACGAATCAAAGATATACACAATATAGCCGATGTTGAGTTTGCCATTCTTGAAACCAACGGGCAACTGAGTGTAATACCAAAATCACAGAAAAGGCCGGTAAGTCCCGAAGACCTTAATATACCTACTAAATATGAGGGAGTGTCCCTGGACATTATTGTTGACGGTGAGGTAAGCTATGAAAACCTTAAATTGGCAAATCTCGACGTAGACTGGCTAAACAATACACTTTCCAAATTCGGTATAAATAATCCTAAGGATGTGCTTTTGGCAAGTCTCGACTCGGAAGGCAAACTATATTATCAAGTTAAGGAAAGGAGAAATAAATAAATGCATTCAGCCAAAATACTAACAGGACTTGCATTATTATGTGTTATAATAGTAGGCACTTCCCTTTATGCATCCTCAGTTTTTTCAAGGGATGCACAAATGCTTGAAGATTGGATTAATGCAATTGAAGAGAGTATAGAAAAAGAAGACTGGACAACTGCCGAAAATAATCTTACGGCTGTCCGGGAAGAATGGGATAAAGTTGAAAAATTATGGGCAGTTCTCTTGGACCATGTTGAAATAGACAATATCGATACATCCCTTGTACGGGCGTCAGAATATGTAAAAAGTAGAAATATCTCTATGGCAATGTCCGAAATAGCAGTTTTACGCAACTTTATAAAGCATATCCCGGAAAATCAATTCTTTTCTCTGAAAAATATTCTCTGACGACTTATATCACATTCTTTCGCAGTATAAATCAAAATCCGGGGCAACAAGAGCCCCTCTTTAGCTTTTTTCTTGACTTTACTCAAATGCTCTCAAAACTTATCCTTTCATAAAAAGGGAGATTATAAACAGGGCATAAAATGCGCCTCCCATAAGCAGCGGAATAAGATTTAAATTTCTCTTGTCCTCTATCCAAAAGTATATTGTGGAAGCGGACAAAGTAGCCATTACAGAGCTTACTATAATATGAGAATTTAGCTGCCACGGCGTCGCCAGAATTCCGATAGATACCGGTATGCAGCTCTGAAACACCATTGCCCCTGTTATATTTCCCAGAGCCAAGGTATCCTTCTTTTTGGCAATCCAGATAATGCTGTTGAACTTCTCCGGTAGCTCCGTTACTATGGGGGTCACTATCAGAGACAGGATAAGGGGAGTTATACCGATATAGTCCGATACATACTCTATATTTTTTACGAAAACATTGGCTCCCAAAATTATACCCGTAAGTGAAATGCAAATCTGAATAAAAATATTGGACATATTGTTTTTCAAACCCAATACTTTTGTCAGATAGAGCTTATCCAAATATCCATGGTTTACCTTATCCTGTCTTACCGTCAAAATAATATAATAGATGTAAGTTGCGACAAGGAATGCCGAAACTATTCTTTTTATAAAGCGGATATTTATAAAGGCAGTTGCCACCCCCACACTGTAAGCCACAATGAAAAAACTGATGTCACGGCTCACAATATCACTATTGACAAACATATTTATACCTGTTCCTCTTCTTGACCTAAACAAAATGACACTGGCACCTACCACAAAAAATGCAAGGGTACTTAGCATGAAAGGCGCTCCTAAAATTGCACCAATCCCTACGTCCATTGATTCTCTGTCCTCTCCCAAGAACAGTATCGCAATAATCGGAATCATTGTTTCAGGAAGGCATGTGCCTACGGCGGAGAATATACTTCCTACAACACCGTCTCCCACTCCGAGCTTTCTTCCCAGCCACTCAACACCGTTTGTAAAAAACTCACAGCTGATTAAAATCAGTGCAAGAGCCATGAGCATTTGTGCTACATTTATCCACATCGCTATTCATCACTTTCATATGTAAATTAGCAAAATCGCTTCTTTGTAAGTATATTAGTTTGGTTCCGGTTTTTATTTAAAATTTTATTTATAATAAAAAGTTCTTTTTTCTAAAAAATATAAAATTGGT
>NZ_BAVR01000054.1 GCF_000521465.1 Acetivibrio straminisolvens JCM 21531 | reverse complement strand
TTTCCGGATAAAAACTTAGATTAACTATATTTCTAGTTTAAAGAGCTGTATTGTTCACAGCCTTACAACTTAGAAATTAAGACCTAAAATATCTGGCTACTCCCACGAAATACTGTCAATATAAACATACCCTGAAAAATTTTTACCTTGTGCGGCAATTTTTACTCCTATTCTTCGAATAGGTAAGGGCTCATCCTCTAGTACTTTTAGCTTAATTGTATTCCAACTGTTTGGTGTTAGTTGTGAGTAAAAATTCCAATTTCCTGTCCACTCCCAATCGGCATCTTGATAAAATGGCTCAACAGCTGTTATTTCGGTGGTTTCAGGAATCCATACATGGAATGTAATTGTTGTTCCATGCGTTATACTCGGATCAACATTTGAAGTATCTATATATTCGTCTTCCCCGGATCTCATGCGGATTTTTAAACTCTTAGTTCCAGCAAAGGCATTATCGGAACTGTTATAAAACTCAATTGCATTTGAAACTTTAAAACCCTGAAAACCGTTTTCAAAATTGTACTGTGCCAGATCAGTAACTTTAGGTATATCAGAAGGTTTTATTTTGTGGGTTGGCTCTGATGTTATAGAAGGAGTTTTATAATATGTTGGTGTAGGAGTAACTTCTGCTTTTCCGGTGGCTTCAGGAGTAAATATAGATTGTGGTGTTTGAGAAACAGCATATGTACTCATACTAACCGGTGTAGTTTCTGGCGAAATATTAGTACTTTTTTCGCTTAAAGGGTATAATCCGTTTTGGTGCAATAAATTATACAAATTACCCGACTGAATTTCTTCAATGGTTATGGAAGTGCCTTTTTCTCTTATCTTTTCATAAACCATGTATTTGCCCATAGAAATATTTTTTTCCATAGACTTTTGCTTATAGTATTCAGGAACTTTTAGAATCTCAAAATTGAATTTCCGGCTATAGATATTAAGGAGATCATCTTTCAAATTTTCCAACTCGGAATCCAGTTTTTTCTCTGTATTTAGCCGGTTTTTTTTGAATTCGCTGGATTTGGAATTGAGCGCAGCCGACACAAGAAGGTAGTTTGAGTTTTCTTTTCTATCATTCAAATAGCCATCTTCAATAGCTTTATCTATATATTTTATTAACGCTTCTGTTAAAGGAATGTTTTCCAAATCTAAATTCTGTGTCAATGCATCGGCTTCTTTATTTATTGGATGTACATCCTTTACAACACTCTTACCGTCAACAGCAAATTCAATACTTGGATTTATATCAACGTCAATAAAGAGCAATGTTTCACTGCTATTAAAGAATTTAAAATAACTGAAGATAAGCATCAACAGAGCAGCAACTCCAGCAATAGCTGGCTTATAAAAATTTATTTTCCTGCGTTTGACAGTAAGTATATCATTATGGGAAAAGAATACTTTTTGCCCTAAAAACATTCCTTCACTTTTTTTTAATCCCAACAATCTTGCTTTCCGCAGTCAACACAACAGCTCTATTTTTTTCCAAGCCAATTATTAACCCAATGTATTTCATAATGAATTCCCCCTTTCTTCAAAGTGAATGGGAAATGCTTTCAACTCATCCTGATTACTTTTTAAAATCAGGCAAATTGCGATTATAAATATTCTGTGATTTTCTATAGTTCTCCGATGAATTTTAAGCCGTTCTACCAATTGAGAACGAGGAATTTTCTTGGTATTTATAAATTTTGTATATAAATCCTCGTTTTCCAATATCTCTTTTGCTATTCTTATACATAGACGTCTGGTATCCCTGTGCATAGGCGAATTGTTTATTAAATCATCCCATGTTATGCCAAACTCCATTAAATTCTGCTGTAAAATCAGTATGTCTTCTTTTAGCTCCACTATTTCGTATTGATTATTTATATTAGAAGTAAGGTATCTTTGATCAAAGTATTCATTATCCTCAATACTTGAAAATGGTATAGTTTTACCGTTTCTTTTTGTACTTCTTAAATAATCAATGATCCTATGCTTAATCATAATATACGAATACCTGTAAAAGTCACCTTTTCTATACAGGTCATAATGATCTATTGCTTCATTAAAAGCAGACAAGCCTATACTGAATTCCTCATCATTTTTAATATCAATATGTCTTTTTAAAATTTTATGTAGTGATTTCATAATAAAAGGCATACTTTCACTTATAAACCTGTCTCTAAGCTGCAAGTCCCCTTTTCGAATACTGTCTATTATTTCAATTATTGAATCATTAGAAAACTTATCTCTTTTTTAAACAAGTCCAACCCGAACAATAAAATCACTCCTTATTTAAAAAGGCGTATGTGTAAAATATTTTTATGTGGCTTAACTGATTTTTTGTTTTCAAGGTATTTCATATAGAAAATGTCAAAATAGTGTTATCTTTAATTTAAGTTAAATTCCATTTGGATTTTGAACTAAAATTATAAGCAGCAAGTTTTTTATTAAAAGTTTCTTATTAAAGTGTTTTCGGCGAAAAAATATTGAAAAACAATAAAAGTTTATTGAATTTAGGTGAGAAATCGTTTACATTATAATTAAACTACCAACTAAAAGGAGGAAATTTTGTTTAAGTTTTAGGAGAGAAGGGACTCTCTGGCTTGGTAAAATTAATACTGGATAGAGTTTTTATTGGTGGAATGGCTATTCTTATTAGTTTGCCTTGGTGCCTAAAGCTGGCTTTTAATTTGATAAACAATATATTTGGTGAAAATTACTATTTTTTGCTTTCATCTTGGTTCATGAGATAAGAAAAGAATTTACATTGGCCAATCTGTCAATCCTCAAAACGGGTAAAGCAAAGGTAATTCGGTTTTCAAATCTTGAGGCAATATGTGAAGCCTTAGACTGTCAACCGGGAGACATTCTTGAATATGTTCCGAATAGAAATTATATAAAGGAGGAATAGGTTATGGAGGAATTAAACAGAACAGAAAGTAAAGTAAGAATGGCCAGTAATAGGGCAGATATAGTAAAGAAAGAGAATGTGTACATTCTAGTGGGAGCTATTGTTCTTGCTGTAATATTTAACATCTTGTTTTATAAAAAAGGGTTTGGAATTTCATATCCCATATTTGTATTGTTTTTTTACGGCGTAGTTATATTCACTCAGCGGGATAAAATCGAATTAAAATTAAATTTCGGAACACTTTTAACGATTCCGATTATACTATTGTCATTAACCTATGCACTTTTTTCAAATTGGATATTTAAAGTTTTAAATTTCATGATTATACCTATTCTTATTATTGCCCAGACACTGCTCATAACAAATAACAATTATTACAAGTGGTTTGATGCGAGATTTATATTTGACTTATTGGGTGGAATGCTTTTGAGAAGTCTGCTGTATGTATCTGAAGCATTTGTTTTACTCTCGGAAATCAGCAAAAGAAAAATACGCTCGGGTAGGGCTTCAACTGTAACTAAGATAATTGCAGGTTTGGTGTTATCAATTCCCTTGCTCCTTGTGGTAATTTCTCTGCTTTCTTCGGCAGATAAGGTGTTTGATTACTGGATGGAGAATGTTCGTTATCTGTTTATAAACGTGAATATAGCGGATTTTATAGTGCAGATGATTATTGGGGTTTTTATAAGCATAATAGCCTTCAGCTATCTTTGGAGTCTTTACTATAAGAAAGAAAAGGACTTTCCCAAAGCCATCGGTGAATGTATTCGCATTAAAAAGATCTGGGATCCGATAATAGTTTTAACGGTTCTAGTATCTGTAAATCTGATATATGTTGTTTTTACAGTTATTCAGTTCGGATATCTTTTCGGAAGTATCGGTTCATTGCTTCCGGAGGGGGTTACTTATGCCGAATATGCCAGAAAAGGCTTTTTTGAATTGGTTTTAGTCACATTAATAAATGTAAGTATACTAACAAGCATAATAAACCTAACAAAAACCGAAAACCCGATTATATCCAATGTTATAAAGATTATGAACTCATGTTTGGTTGCATGTACTATGGTTATGCTTTTGTCTGCTCATTTTAGAATGTCTCTTTATGAGCAAGAGTATGGTTTTACTTATCTCAGAGTTTTTACCCATGCCTTTATGCTATATATATTTGCGTTACTTGTTGTAACTTTGATAAAAGTTTGGAGAGAAAACTTCTATTTGCTGAAGTCTTATATAGTTATTTCGGTAATTGCTTATCTTGCATTAAATTATTTTAATGTGGACGCATTTATTGCAAAGAATAATATCAGGAGATATGAATTAAACAGCAACGAAACGATAGATACCTATTATCTGAGATATCTTTCGAATGATGCAGTTGCCTATATAGTAAAGCTTCTTGAGAGTGAAGACGAGCAAGTCGTATATAACATCAAAGTAGGGCTTAAATACAGAAAAAGTATGCTTACATCGGAAAGCTATTGGCAGACTTTCAATTTATCGGACTATAGGGCAAAAAAAATATTGGATAAATATGATTTTGGGGAATAGCCTAATCTGGATACATATAGTGTATTGGAATTTAAAATAAAATGTTATCGATGAATTTGGAGGAATGCATCATACGGATATATAATGTATATTTTTGTAACAAATTAATGTGGGGAGAGTTTGATTTTTGGCGGATACTGGTTGAGTACTTTTTAGATGAAGCAGACAGTATAAGAATTGACTGCTGGAATGAAGAAGAGAGCATTATAAATAAAATATTGTCTTTTAGCAGCAGTGTTGATAAAGAAAGCAGCGAACGTATGACCATTCTTACTTTACCGGTTAATGAAAAAACCGTTGAACAAATACTATACAATGCTTTCGATGAAAAGAGAAGAATTAAGTGGTTTTCTTTGTTTTTAGTAAGAGATGGTGAGGTGTTTTTTTCTTCGGAGCACTATGGCAAGGAATTTTCAATTACCGGCATAACAAAGGATGAACTTAAGTGGGTAAAATGTGTTGTGCCGAAGAATTTCATATTCCATACATATTAATAATAAGCAAAACATTGCGGAAGGGCTTGATTTTGTGAAGATTTCTTTTGATTTGGATGATACACTGATATTAACTGACAAAGGCGCGTTGCATGAAACCCCGGTCAAAAAGTTTAAAGCTATATTCTACAGAGAAAAGCTGAGAAAGGGCATCAGAAATTTGTGTGAAGAGCTCAAGTCCTTGGGATATGATATTTGTGTCTACACGACATCCGAGAGAAGTATTGGTTACATAAGGGGATTGTTTGACGTTTACGGTATAAAGCTTTGTGATGTAATCAATCAAAAGGTTCACAAGGACTTGGTTCAGGGAAATCGAAAAGAGATTATGCCGTCCAAGGTACCCTCTAAATTCGCAATATATTTGCATATTGATGATGATATTTCCGTTAAGCACAACGGAACGCAATTTGGATTTAGAGTACTTATAATATCGAAGGATGATAATGAATGGTGGCTCAAAGTTTTGAATGAAGCCAAAAGGGTTAAAAAAATTTGCGATTCGCTGTAAAAGATATTTTTATAAAGATTATAGAGATTAAATATGGATTTACATCAGAAAAAATTGTATAATAAGTGTTGCGTTTAGTAAAGTTATTTTAAAAAGAATGATGTTGGAGGTTGAAGATTTTGAAAAACACTTATGAAAGTCCTTTAAATTCAAGATATGCGAGCAAGGAAATGCAGGAACTGTTTTCTCCCGATATGAAGTTTCGTACATGGAGAAAGCTTTGGATTGCACTTGCAGAGGCAGAAAAGGAATTGGGACTTAACATTACCGATGAACAGATAGAAGAGCTTAAGAAATATAAAGATGATATAAATTATGATGTGGCTGAAATGAAAGAAAAAGAATTTCGCATGATGTAATGGCTCACATACATGCCTATGGAGAACAGTGTCCCAACGCCAGACCTATAATTCACTTGGGCGCTACATCCTGTTATGTTGGAGATAATACCGATATTATAATCATGACCGAAGCGCTAAAGCTTATAAAGAAAAAGCTTATTTGCGTAATATCCAAATTATCCGATTTTGCAATGAAATACAAAGAACTTCCCACTTTGGGCTATACCCACTATCAGCCGGCTCAGCTTGTTACCGTGGGAAAGAGAGCAACTCTTTGGATTCAGGATCTGTTAATGGATGTTGAGGACCTGGATTATATTCTGGCCAACATGAGACTTTTGGGCTCTAAGGTACAACAGGAACGCAGGCAAGCTTTTTAAGTCTTTTTGAAAACGATCATGAGAAGGTAAAAAAGCTGGACAAGCTTATTGCCAAGAAAATGGGATTTGATAACGTATTTCCCGTATCGGGCCAAACCTACACCAGAAAGCTTGACAGCAGAATTCTAAATCTTTTAAGTACAATTGCCCAAAGTGCTTACAAGTTCGGCAATGACTTAAGACTTCTTCAGAGCATGAAAGAGATAGAAGAGCCTTTTGAAAAGCATCAGATAGGTTCATCTGCGATGGCATACAAGAGAAATCCGATGAGATCCGAAAGGATTTGTGCCCTGGCAAGATATGTAATTGTTAACTCCTTAAATCCAGCGATTACTTCATCAACCCAGTGGTTTGAAAGAACTCTTGATGATTCGGCAAATAAGCGTATATGCATGCCGGAGGCCTTCCTTGCGGTGGATGCAATATTGAACATATATATAAATGTCGCAGACGGCATGGTTGTGTATCCGAAAGTTATAGAAAAGCATGTTTTGGAAGAACTTCCGTTTATGGCTACGGAAAATATAATGATGGAAGCTGTTAAAAGAGGCGGTGACAGGCAGGAGCTCCATGAACGTATAAGTTCATTCAATGGAAGCTGCAAAACAGGTTAAGGCAGAAGGAAAGAAAAATGACCTTATAGAGAGAATAGCTGCCGACGAGATGTTTGGCCTTAGCATTGATGAGCTGAAATCTGTGCTTGCACCGGAGAACTATATCGGAAGATCTCCTCAGCAGGTGGAAGAATTTATCAATGAGTATGTAAAACCAGTTCTTGAAAAGAATAAAATCGAGGATATTGAAGTTGAACTTAAGGTTTAATATTTGGAAGCAGGCTCGGCAAATTGGTACTAAAAATGCTAATTTGTCGAGCCTGTGCCATTAAAAATATGTTGAAATTTAGTCTTTCATATAGTACAATTATGACTATGATGATTAATTCTAAGCACCGGTTTCGATTTGCTTTCCAATTACAACAACCTTAAATTCCTATTACATTAATTTGGTTTGACAGGTCAGGGGGAAATTAACGTGATTAATAAGTATAGTAACGTGCCTCTTTACTCTCAGCTTAAAAATATAATTATTGAAAAAATTGAGAACGGCGAGTACCCGCCTGACACAAAAATACCTTCAGAACAGGATTTTTGTGAGCTTTACAACATTAGCCGTCCTACAGTAAGACAGGCTATAAGCGAGCTAACAAATAATGGATATTTGTACAAGGAAAAGGGGAAAGGGACCTTTGTAGCAAAGCCTAAGTCATTAATCAGCGTAAAATCATATACTGGTTTTACCGATTCTATTTTAGACAATGAGATAACAAGCGAAAGAGAAATTATTTTTATAGATAAAATAACCAATAAAGACTACAAAAAGCTCGATGAAGTGTTTTCCATAGCTCACAACCAAGTAGTTGAATTTGCACAGGTTGACTATAAAAGCAAAAACGGTGAAGATGTAATTTCACTGAATACATCATATATACCTCTGAATCTTTTTCCGGATATAATAGAAGATATAAAAAGCAAAAAGCCCTCTTATGATATACTGAGAGGAAAATATCCTCTTCTTCCGGCTAAAACAAAAAGCACTCTTGAGATAATGTATACTGAACAGTATGAAGCACAGTACCTGATGATTCAGCCAGGTCAGGCTCTTTTTAAGATATCTAATATAATATTTTCCAAAAGCGGTCAGGTAGTAGAATTTGTAGTATCAAAGTACAGAGCCGATAAATGCAAACTCTTTTTTGAAAACGCCAAATAAACTTTTTACTATTTTATTCTTATCCCAAATATTTGTTGTCCTCTTGTACCTATTACTATCATATCGTTATAGACTGCAGGCGAACCTTCAACATTTCCGCCAAGAGGGATTTTGTCCAGTATTTTACCGCTTTTGCCTTCGATAAGGTTCATATACCCTCCGGAATCGCAATGGATAATGTAAGCTTTGCCATCTTCGGTATAGATATCAACCGGTGAGCTCCAGCTATAAAAATCCGAATCTATAACCCATACTTCTTCTCCGGTATTTTTATCAAATGCAATTAGTTTGCCTCCGTTTTTCTTATAGGACTTTGCTATGCTAAATATAACGAGATTGCTGATTTCGTTTTTTCCAACTACGGGAGAAGCCAATGCTCCACCGTTGGTATCTACGTTATATGAACACTTATATTTCTTTTCCCATATGAGACTGCCTGTCAGTGCATTTATTTTTCGGACGAAACTGTACCCGTTTTCTCCCTGAAGGTCAACTTCGTTCGCAATATACAGAAAAACATTGGATCCGCCTAAATCCTCAATAGCCATGGTGCTGTCGGTATCATCCGTTATATTTCTTACCCATACAGGAGAGAGGGTGTTTAGGTCGACACACTGAAGAGTACCGCTGTTGTCTGCAAAATATCCAAAGTTTTTGTAAGCGGCAATAGAGTTTTCAGTTCCAAGTCTGCCTTTGACAGGGGAAGTGTACCTGTATTTTGTAATATCCGGCTTTATGGAAATAGCAGGCTGCACCGGGTCGAAATCCGTATTTAGCTTTATGGAGTACAGCAGGCCATTTTCGCCGCATAAAAACAGATTGTCGGTTTCCTTGTGCAAAAGGGGAGAGGAGTCAAAGGCTCCCCAGTATCTAAAAGCAGTATTGTCAAGACCGTTTATAAAGTAAAGAAGCTTTTGGTCCAAAAGACTGTATATGCGAAAACCTATCGGAACCTTTTTACCTTGCACCTCGTCAATACCTTGCCCTGAATAGAGAAGGGGATAACCCCTTGGGTCCACAGTTACACTTCCTTTGAGGGAAGCACCCACATTGATTGGATTTCTGGTATAAGAACCGTCGTCAAGGTCAAGAAAGTATATTTTTCCGTCCAAGGTGGCATATATAACCTCTTTGAGGTCATCCTTGTTCTTTTTTTCATGAAACAGATTCATTTTTCTTCGAAGGTTGTTGTCCCATCTGACTATTGAAGCTGACCGTTCCAGCCAACCCCTGTCCATGTATCAATATATCCTATTTTGATACTCCAAACTTTTTCAAGTTTTTCTTCTCTGATATTTGCAAATCCATAGCTGGCAGAGTTCCTGTAATTGTTTCCTCTAAAGGTCGTTACACCGTCAATTTCATTGTATTCATCTGAAGGCCTAAATACAAAAGAATCATTGTTAAAATATGTATCAAGCTTTTGGCCGTCTTTAATAACGTCCCATTTAAAATTATGGCTTTCAGGAAGGCTTTCTTTTGCGATGTCGATTTCATGGGGAGATATTGCTGTCCATCTTTTAGCGTCGGAGTTTTCCGGATTTATGGTCGCATTCGGTGCGGTGGTCTCATTAGGATTGGGAGACACATCGCCGGAAGGCAACACCGCGGTATTGTCCGGGTTGGAATTTGAATGTTCAAGATAATAATTTAGGAGAATAAACCCCGGAATCGACAATATCAATATTATTATGTTTATGGTAAGTATAATTTTAGATGCATTCATATTCATAAAGTCCCTCTTTGATTTATAGTGTCATTGTTATTATTTATAATAAACCAGAATTAATAAAATTAAAATATATTTCCGAAATGTTTGAATGTTTTTCTTTGATATTTTATTTTTGATATTTGATAATCTTAAGATATAATAGTATGCAAGGATGGAAAAATAATAGTACCGATAATATAAAGGAGGAAATAATATGTCAAGGGATATTGCGAATCTTACGGTGGAAGGAATGTCCTGCAATCACTGTGTAAACAGCATAAAGAAAGCAGTCGGAAGCCTTCAAGGTGTAGATAATGTAGATGTTGATTTGGAAGCGAAGAAAGTAACTGTGGAGTATGACAGTAGCAAGCTCAATGTTGAAACAATTAAAAATACGATAGAAGAACAAGGATACGATGTTATGTAAGTACAAAAAGGTGAAAAATAAAGCTTAGGGGCAAGAAGCCCCTTTGCTTATGACTTTTTTTTTGCATGTCATTATGTAACCTTTTGCCCAATCCAAATGGTGGACATTAACGAGTCTTTCCTAGTAGCGGAATCCGCCGCACAAACAACAGAAAATGATTATTAATATGATTATCCATATTAATTCGTTGCTGAAAGAACCTCTTTCTGTCATTATATGAGCCTCCCTTTTTTATGTTTTATTTTAGTGGTTATTAACCTTTTGCACCATAGTCATATCCGGAGCCGGACCAGCACCAGAAAAGCAACAGGAAGAGAATTATAAACCATAGAATCGTATCGTCATCAAATACTCCGCCAAAGAAACCTCTTTCAGACATAGTATGTAACCTCCCTGAGAATTAGAATGTTTGATGCGTTTTTGCTAATAACATATTATTAATGGCTCATGAAAAGTGTGACTATATTTGATTGTTTTAAAATTTGACTTGCAACCGATGATAATATATTATTATAGAAGCAAAGGGAAATCCCGGAATTAAAGTTTTTGTGAGGTGAATATGTGGTAGAGCTATTTGGCATAAAGTTGGCAAACAGTATTGAGCGAGATTTATATGAGAAAGCATTAAATTTCCTTCCTAATGAAACAAAGGATAAAATAAAGAGATTTAGAAGGTATGAAGACTCGTTAATGTCTTTAACTGCAGAGCTATTAAAAAGAGCGATTGTCTGCTTAAAGCTGGGTATAAACAATGAATCCGTCAAATTTAATAGATCGGCTTATGGAAAACCCTATCTTGAGGGACATGAGGATTTTCATTTTAACCTTTCCCATTCCGGAAGCTGGGTAGTATGCGCGGTAAGCTCCAAGCCTGTCGGGATTGATGTAGAGAAGATAAAAGAGATAGATTTAGATATTGCAAAAAGGTTTTTTTCAAAGGAGGAGGTTTCAGACCTTTTTTCAAAAAATGGTGATGAGAAAATAGAATATTTTTTTGAGCTGTGGACATTGAAGGAAAGCTATATAAAAGCAGATGGTAGAGGACTTTCACTGCCTTTAAATTCGTTTTCCTTTAGAATAGAAAACGATAACATCATTTTTACATCAAATGACGAACCAAGACACTTTTTCTTTAAAAAATATGATATTGATAAAGAATACAAATTTGCAGTATGCTCCATGGAACCACAATTTCCGGAGGAGATTGATATAAAAAGTTTTGAGGAGGTTTTTGAATTTTTATTGAATAATGAAATGCTTAAAAAATTCTTGAAACGCAATTAAATATCATATATAATGAAAATGAAAGTAAAATTGTATTCATATAAATTTTTATTGTTTTTTGAAGTAATTTGCAAAATTGAATATTGTGAATTATTTTGTTGTTTTTTGCGTTTAATTTTATCGCAATAGTTCTTGTTTCAAGATACTATTAATATGATTTAAGTATGTTTAGAAAGTGTTAAGGAATTTGTAGTTTTTTATTTTTGATTCTATAGTTTAATCTGCCAGTAAAAATGGCTGCCTATAAGTTTTGTTTATTGTTCTATAATTTATCTCGTTAGTTATTGCGATAAACAAACGTCAAATAATATACGCACACTACGTTATAACATACATCTCCTCGCACAATGCGTTCTTCTATACGTTCTTCCAATTACATGTTTTCTATGTTAAGCATTCGTAATTAATCCAAAATAAGGTCAAAAAATTATAATTTTAATAACGAGTTTTTTTATATGCTATTGTTATGTTTTATTAGATAGATATTAAAATGTTGTTTATCATAACATGCTAAATTTTACTTTTGACGCCAATGCTTCCTAGTTAATACTGAAGGAAGGAGGATAAAATTATTTATACATTTTCTTTTACACCAAAATATTGAAGCAACCGGTGTAAAATATGAGTTTGGGGGAGGCAGGGGTAAAATATTTGCATATTGAATTGGCATGTTATGTTTTAGGCGTTTTAAATGCTATAGAGATTATAATTTTATTGGGAGGTTTTTTTGGTATGAAGAAAGGTATAAGTATTATACTGGTTATTGCTATGTTGATGGTAATGACCTCTTCTTTTGCTATGTCTGCATATCCGACAAGTACTTTGTCAGTTACGGGTGTTGGCAGCATATCGTTGGAGTTTGACAAAACAACTGCTCAAGTAGGAGACATAATCAAAGCTTATGTCAAGATTAGCAACATCAAAAATTTTGCCGGATTTCAGGTAAACATCAAATATGATCCGGCAGTATTGCAGGCGGTAAATCCCGATACAAAGGCTCCTCTAAAAGCAACTACGATGCCAAAGGACGGGACTTTACTGATAAACCCTGAATACGGCGCTATATCCGGTGTATTAAATAAAATCGAAGAAGGTATTTTGAATTTCGGAAAAGCATATACATATCTCAATGATTACAAGCTCAGCACTTTGCCGGAAGAGACAGGTGTATTGGCGGAAATAGGCTTTAAAGTACTTAAAGTGCAGCCTACAACCGTTAAATTTGAGAATACACCTTCAATGCCAAACAGCCTCTCCGGTACAATGTTGTTTGACTGGAACGGTGAAATTATCTCAGATTATACTGTAGTTCAGTCCGGTGTTATCAATTCTTCCGTAGTAAATCCTTCACCGTCAGTTATGCCATCAAAGGGAAGCGTTAAGATGGAACTTAATAAAAATTCTGCTTTTGTTGGCGATGTAATAGTTGCTGAAATAAAGGTGGATAACTTTGACAGTATCGCAGGATATCAGTTTAATATAAAATATAATCCTGAGGTATTGCAACCTATAGATCCCGATACAAATGTTCCATATGGAAAAACTACAATGCCAAAGAACGGCACAATATTGGCAAATACTGATTATGGTGTGATTTCAGCGGTAGCAAACAAGGTGGAAGAAGGTATATTGAATTTCGGAAAGTCCTACACATACCTTGATGTATACAAGGCTTCCGGAGTAGCTGAAAAGAGCGGTACAGTTGCTAAAATTGCATTTAAAGCTCTTAAAGCAGCTTCTTCAACATATATTGAATTTGCAGAGACACTTTCGATGCCGGGAAGCATTAAAGGTACAATGATCTTTGACTGGAACGGAAACAATGTATCAAGCTATCAAGTAGTTCAAGCCGGTGCTATCAGTATTTCCGGACAGTCGGTAACACCTTCGCCTACAGTTTCACCAACACCTACTCTGAAACCAACACCAACACCTACACCTACACCTGTAACGACTTCTAACGGTTCAATAGGAATTGAATTTGATAAGAATACTGTTAAGGTTGGAGAGATCATAAAAGCGTTTGTAAAGGTTGACGGTTTTGACAGTTTAGCCGGTTATCAGGTAAATATTAAATACAATCCTGATTTATTACAGGCTGTAAATCCCGATACCGGAGAACCTTTAAAAATTAACACTATGCCAAAAGACGGCGATTTAATTTCAAATCCGAATTACGGAGTAATTTCTATTGCGGTTAACAAACCTTCAGAAGGTGTATTGAACTTTGCGAAAACTTATACATATGTTAATGAGTATAAAAACAGCGGTAAACCTGAGAAGTCAGGAACACTTGCGGTTATTGGGTTTAAGGCTCTCAACCCAGGTGATGCAACTGTCAAATTTGAAGACGCAATATCCATGCCAAGCAGTTTGAGCGGTACAATACTGTTTGACTGGAATGTTGTAAGAATATCGGATTATAAAGTTGTACAGCCTCAAGCGGTTAAGATAACTGGTTCTGTTATAGCTTCACCAACTCCAACACCATCGCCTACACCAACGGCAACACCATCATCTACACCTGTTAGTCCAAGCCCAACGCCTACTCCGACTCAAACACCGATTTCCGGCGGGCAAATAGAGCTTAAGCTGGACAAAGACCAAGCAGAAGTCGGAGATATCATCAAAGCTGCAGTAAATATTACTGATATCAATAATTTTGCAGGCTATCAGGTAAATATAAAATATGATCCTTCAGTACTTCAAGCTATAAATCCTATTACGGGACAACCGATGACAGACAAAACAATGCCAGCTGACGGAACTATTCTTATAAACACTGATTACGGTGTTATATCCGCTGTGTCAAACAAAGTTTCTGAGGGTGTATTAAACTTCGGTAAGACCTATGCTTATTTAGATGAATATAAGCGTACAAATAATCCGGAAAAAACCGGAACATTAGCTGTAATTGCCTTTAAGGTTCTTAAGCAAAAAGATACGTATATTGGATTTGAAAATTCCATTGCAATGCCTTCGAGCATATCGGGAACATACTTGTTTGACTGGAATGGAAACTTGTTATCAGGTTACAAAGTTGTGAATCCCGGTGTAATAAAAATTACTCAGTCTCAAGTGCCGACACCTTCACCGACACCTACAGTGAAACCTTCTCCTTCGCAACGCCAAAACCAACTGATCCGGTGTCAACAGACAGCTATATAAAGATGGAGTTTGACAAGAACAATGCGTCTGTGGGAGAAATAATTAAGGCAACGATAAAAGTAAAGGATATAAAAGAGTTTGCCGGATATCAGATAAATATCAAGTATGATCCTAACGTATTGCAACCGGTTAACCCGAATACCGGAGCAGCATACTCTGCAAGAACTCCGCTTGCAAACGGTGAGCTGCTTGTAAACAGTGAATACGGTGCAACTTCAATAGCTGTACATAACCTGTCGGAAGGTATATTGAATTTTGGTCAGGTATACATATTTATGAATGACTACAGAAACAGCGGTAAGGCAGAAGAAACAGGAGTTTTAGGTGTAATAGGCTTTAAGGTATTGAAAAATGAGAAGACAACTGTTAGCTTTAAAGATGCGTCTTCAATGCCAGGAAGCATATCGGGAACATATTTGTTTGACTGGTATGGCGGCAAGAAGTCAAACTATAAGGTTATTCAGCCTGAACCTATCAATGCCAATGCAGTATCTGACAGCTATATAAAAATGGAGTTTGACAAGAGCAATGCGTCGGTGGGAGATATAATAAAGGCAACGGTAAAAGTCGGTAATGTAAAAGAGTTTGCCGGTTATCAAATATCCATTAAGTATGATCCTAGCGTATTGCAGCCCATTAACCCGAATACAGGAGCAGCATATTCCGCAAGAACTCCTCTTGGAAACGGCGAGCTGATTGTAAAAGACGAATACGGTTCCACATCAATGGCTTCGCATGACCTGTCCAAAGGTATACTGAATTTCGGACGTACCTATTTGTATATGAATGAGTACAGAAACGACGGTAAAGCTGAGGAAACAGGAGTTTTAGGAGTAATAGGCTTTAAGGTATTGAAAAGTGAGAAGACATCTGTAAGTTTTTACAAAGATGTTGCTTCAATGCCTGGAAATATTTCAGGAACATACTTGTTTGACTGGTACGGCAATAAGAAGTCTGACTATGAGGTAATCCAGCCTGAGCCTATCAACGGCGCTGTTTTACCGGCCAACTATATCGAGCTGGATTTGGATAAGAACAAAGCGACAGTAGGAGAAATAATAAAAGCTACAGTAAGGGTAAACAATATAAAGAACCTTTCCGGTTATCAAGTAAATATAGTTTACGATCCAAATGTATTGCAGCCTATTAATTCTCAGACCGGAGCTCCGTATACTACAAGGTCATCTTTTGAGAACAGAGAATTGCTCGAAAACAGCGCATATGGTCCGACAAATATTACTGCCCATGATTTGACTAAGGGAGTATTGAACTTCTCTAAAGTATATACATATATGAACGAGTACAGAATGGATGGTGTGCCTGAAGAGAGCGGAGTTTTAGGAGAAATATACTTTAAGGTATTAAAGGCACAAACTGCAAAAATAAGCTTTAAAGAATCAACTTCAATGCCTGGAAGTATTTCAGGAACATATTTATTTGACTGGTATGGCAATCAGATAAGCAATTATTCGATAATACAGCCGGATAGCATCAACTAAAAGCTTATTGACAATTAAATGAAATGCTGCAGGTGGAAGAATACCGCCTGCAGTTTTTCATGTCCTAAAAATCAATAAAGTATAATTGCATTTATCTATCAAATGTGTTATAAATTTAATCAAGTACGTTTGCTTTAGTTACCTGAAAAGGAATTTGGTCATACTGGAGGAAGATATTAATGCGTAAATCAATTTTGATAAAAATAGCGATTATTTCTGTTTTTTTAATGTCAATTCTATGCAGTTGCGGTAAAACAGGAAAAGGGTCGGATAGTCCTCAACCCACGGCAACTATCGAGTCAAATAGCGGTACTGACGTAAGTAAAGAGCCTGTTTATTCAGAATCACCGGATACCAATGAAACTGTGATTCCTGCTAAATCACCGGATAGTAATCCGGATGTTGCCAATCAGACATCAGAACCAAAAAACAATGAGGAATCAACCGGCAAATTAGATGACTCCAGTATCCGAATTGTGATGGACAAGAGTACGGCAAAAGAAGGTGAGATAATCACTGCGAAGATTGTATTAGACAATGTCGCAAATGTCGCGGGTTATCAGGTAAATATAAAGTATGACCCTAACGTATTGCAGGCAATAGACCTCGATACAGGCAAACCTCTTTCAAATAAACAGATGCCGAAGTCCGGCGATATTTTAGTAAATTCGGACTATAATGTACTTCCATTGGTTTCAAGCAACGTTGAGCAAGGTATTATTAATTTCGGTAAAGCATATATAGATGTAGATAAATATAGAAGCAGCAACAAACCGGAAAGTAGAGGTGTTCTTGCTTTAATAGGATTTAAGGTGTTAAAAGAAGAGAGCACAACTGTTGCATTTGAAGATACGTCAGCAATGCCCAATGCGGTATCGGGAACATACATTTATGACTGGAATTTTGAGATATTGACCAATTATTCAGTAGGGGAAGGCGTAAAGGTCAATTAGGAGCTCAATAGGCTTTTTTAAGATTTGTAGGAAGTGAAGCTCATATTTTTACAGAGCAGAGATAAAGGTAGGATGTCATGACATATTTACATTATGACAAATTTTTAACAATTTTTCTAATTAAGTGTTGACAAAACTGGAATAATAATATAAGAATATAATAGAGTAAAAATTAAGTTTGTATAGGACGCGTAGTATTTAGTACTTAATTTTCTGGTTCTTACAGGAGGAGTAAGAGTGAAAAGGCTTTGTATAATTGCATTGATAACAGCTTTGACGGCAGCTTTGATTTTTCCTGTTATGGCAGACAATAATTCTTTTAAAGATAAAATAAATGAAATAGACAACAAATTAAATGACATTAGCGAACAAAAACGCGAGATAAATAAAGAAAAAGACGAACTTGAAAGGGAGAAGAAAGAATTAATTGATGCCGAGAATGCTGTAAATGCAGAGTATCAAGGTTTAATTTCGGAATTGGAAGCAATAGATAGGGAAATAGAAGGCTATGAGAAGTCATTAGAGGATACGGAAAAAAGGTACAGCAATCAATTAAAAGCTTTTGAAGAACGTCTCATAACTATGTACAAAAACTCATATGTTTCATATTTGGATGTATTGGCCGATTCGGAGAATTTGATTAATTTTTTCGAAAGGCTTCAGTTAATTTCATCAGTTGCTAAAAAGGATAAGGAAATTGTAAAAGAAGTTCAAGACATAAAAAGAGATCTTACATATAAAAAGCAGTTAGTTCAGTATGTAAAAAATGTTAAACAAACTGAATTGGTTAAGAAGAAAAACAGTATTGATTCATTGATTGCAACCAGAAACGGGCTTGAGAAACGCATAAAGGAAAGAAATGAAGAGATAAAGCGTTTGGAAGAACAAGAAGATAAGCTGATACAACAATCCTATGAAGTAGCAAATCAGATAAGAAGAAGCACTGGCGGGATTAAAGAATATGCCGGCGGTACAATGGTGTGGCCTGTACCAAGCTCTAAAAAAATAGATTCGCGATTTGGTATGAGACTTCATCCGGTATTTAAAAAGTATAAAATGCATACGGGGGTTGACATTGATGCGTCTTATGGGGCTTCGATAGTTGCTGCGAATAACGGAATCGTTATTTCTGCAGGATGGCAGGATGGATACGGTTATACCGTCATTGTCGATCATGGCGGCGGAATAACTACGTTATATGCTCATTGCAGCAAACTGCTTGTTAAAAAGGGTGAAAAAGTTAGAAAAGGTCAAACTATAGCTCAGGCTGGCAACACCGGAACGGCTACCGGGACACATCTTCACTTTGAAGTTCGTATAGACGGAAATGTGACCAATCCATTAGAATATATTAAATAATATTGAAAGGCAGCTAATATGGCTGCCTTTTAAATCTGAATTATTTCTTGTATCCTTTTTCCTCGGCATGTCCAAGGAGGTACAGAAAAGCATAAGCAGGAATTTTATAAATGGGTACCTTTGTCTTATACGGCAATATACCGTAAGAGTCTGAAGTCTTTGTTACTACGATAGCCGCAAGGATCTTATCTTTTTCGCTGTTTGCCAATTCCACAATAGCATCATCATGTTTTATTATCGGATTCTCCCGGTACTTAATCTCAACGAGAATTCTTCCGATCGGATAATCCACCACAACATCAATTTCCTTGGGTACTTGACCGGACTTACGATAATAGCCTACATTTGCTCGCAAGGGATAGTAGAATGAGGCCAGATGCTTATATACTGCCGTTTCTGCCACAAGACCCATTTCATCGGGATTTGATATCAAGTCATTGATATCCAGCATCAGGACAGCATTTCTGATTGCTGCATCTGAAATATAAATTTTCGGAGCAGCCTTAAGTATCATTTTACCGGCCAATCCAACCGGCATACTTCTGTAAATAAGGTTGGCTCTTTCAAGAAACTCAATGTAACTGTCTATAGTAGCTCTTGGAGTACCGTCAAGCTCCTTGCTGATAGCAGAAGTATTGATAATGTTTGAAGAATTGAAACACAGGTATAAAAACACTTTCTCCAAAATCGCGGGATTCCTCATGTTGAAGAGGCTAGGAATATCTCTTTTAAGCACCTTGTCAACCACATCTTCACGCAATATCCTTTGTGCGCCAAAGTCATCATTAGACAGCACAAGTTCCGGAAAACCACCAACTGCAAGGTATCTTGTAAAGTGTTTTTGAAAAGGTTCCAGCAGGTGCATAATTTCTCTTTGTGTACTTTCGCTCATTGAGGCAAGGGAAGTGGGTTTCACATCAACATTTAGGTTCGGAATGTCCTTTATACCAGCTAGTTTACAGTATTCGTAAAAGGATAAAGTGGGTACACGAATAATATTCCAACGTCCAACTCCGCTATCGCCGGCACCTTTTTCAATAGTCGGACTGGCTGAACCTGTAGCGGTAATGTAAATGTGCGGTTTAGTATCATAGAATACCTTTAGATATAGTTCCCAATCATCTGCATACTGGATTTCATCAAAGAAAAACCAGCATTTATCTTCAGGATGAATGTTGGTAGTATAGATTCCTACCAGCTCGTCAATTGTGTAAAACTTCAATATTGGGTGATCAAAGGATACATACAAAATACTCTTTGGCGGCACGCCTTATCAAGCAAGTTTTGAATCATTTGATACATGATGGTTGTTTTGCCAACCCGTCTGGCTCCCGAAAGAAGCACAAACCTCCTTACAGAATCATGCTCCAGCCAGTGCATGGACTCAAAGTATGCAAAACGCTTAGTGGGCTTTACCATGTCCTGAGGCATTGTTCCGACACGCCACCATGGATTATATGAATATAGGAGCTTTATAACATTTTCAATCGATGTAATTGCCATTAATTCACCTCATTTCTATAACATTATATTTCTATTTATCATTTTTGTCAACAATTATGCTAAGTATACTTTACATATTTTCAATATAAAATGCACAATAAGATAATATTGAAATAAATTAAAGAGTTTTTATTATTCATGTAATTTATTTATACTGTTGCAAATAAAGTCATTAATTAGTACTAAGATTTATATTGTACTTAAGAAGACAAATAAGAATTTAGTTTTCCATGGAAAGATGTTTTAATGATAATTTTAATTTTTCAAGATAATATTAATGATGTATCAGATTATTTTGAAAACTAGATATTGATTTTCTGAATGGAATGTGAATATACTTTGGCTAAAAATATTGACGGTAATTTTTATTACCGGAAGTAATCATATGGACCAAATAATTCTTGAATGTAAAAATTTAAAATAAGCTTTTAGGAAGAGCGGGTTAAAAAAATATATATAATTATACAAAATAAAAAATTTTGTATAATTGGGAGGAGGTTTTTTAAAAAATCCAGTTAAATCTAATGTAAGTTTAATATAGCGATTTTGCTAATGTTTAAGTATTCATTATGTATTAATGTATTATTTTTATTAATTTTAATATATTTTTTTATAAAACTTTATTTTTGCCCCCTCAAAATATCAAGACGTACGAATATTATAATAAGCTTATGGCAGACAAACTGCCAGTAAGTTATACCAACCTTCATACCAAACTACCGACAGCTTAAGGTATTTCTGTACGGTAGTTTTTTTTCTTTTTTTATGTAAAAAATTAATTATAAAAAGACTTAAAATTTTTAGTAAAATATGCTATAATAAAATTATGCCGTAAAATTTCCTAAAATGTTTGTTCAAAATCCTAATCTTCTGTCTTAAAATTATACGTATCCTGAAACTGCTCTTATTTTGCGGACTTATTCGACTTAAAGATTTTGCATTACTATACAGTTGAGAACAAAATAATTGGATGGGAATGATTTTATGAAGTTAAGAGTTGGTGAAATCGTTACACTAAAGCATTATTCTGCCAGAAAAAGCAATCGAGGGATAATTAGTAATTCATTTGACAACAGTGTTATTGTTAAGCCGGAAAGAGATTTTCTTGTTTACAGCTTTTTTGACAGTGATCCGGTTGTATTGGGCTTCGAGGACGAAAATGTCGTAAACATCTGTGAAAGTATTGTAAAATGTGTGGACTACAATCAAAATACCTTTACACTCACTATTAATAATGTTCAATCAATAACAAACAAGAGACTCACACAAAGGTTTCCCGTTTCTTTGTGTGCGTATATTTTGAGCCGTAACACCAGAGTTTTCTCCTACATAAGAAATATGAGTCTGGATGGTTTATCATTGTGCTCCAGACAAGAGTTTAAGAAAGGAGACATATTAACTATCAATACAAAAATAGAAAGCATTGAAATTACTTTTGAGGCTCAGGTAATGTGGAAAAGGATAAGTGAGCTTGGCTTTGAATATGGCCTTGCATATTACATGCCACATGCTGAATTTAGTAAAACTATTGAAAGATGCCTGGAGTTTTTAAAAATGGACCAGGAGCTTTCAATAACTCGCCTTAAATACGAATTTGAGCCGCTCAGAAGAATAAATCAAAGAAAGGTTGTAATGAACTAAACAATAAAACGGCTAAAATAAAGAAAGAATTAAATAATATAAACTAAGAAAAGCCTCTATAAGCATATTAGCTATTGAGGCTTTTTTGATTATAGGAGTGAGCTCTTTGTTTAAACCGTCTAACCGAAATGTTATAAGAGGTCCCAACGAGGATCTATATTGCTGCTAATTGCTCTATAGCCTTTTGCAACATATAAAGCATCTAAAAGAGCAATTCTGACCATTGCTTCGCAAACAGGATAAATTCTTGGGCATATTGAAGGATCATTTCTTGTGTTAAACTCTACTTTAACATTCTCACAAGTATACATGTTTACTGTACCCTGCGGTATTGAAATGGTAGGTGTTGGCTTAACGGCAACCCTTATCCTGATATCTTCCCCATTGGAAATTCCGCCCAATATACCTCCGGCCCTATTGGTCTTAAACCTTACACGTCCGGAAGCTTCGTCGTAATAAGGGACATCATTGGATTCCGAACCCTTTAACTTTGTATGGCCGAATCCTGCGCCAAACTCTATTCCTTTTATGGCGCCAATGGACATTAATGCATGGGCAAGTGTGGCCTGAAGCTTATCAAATACGGGCTCTCCCAGACCTGCGGGTACACCTCTTGCAATTATCTCCACTACCCCACCGACAGAATCTCCCTGTTCCTTTATTCTTTGAAGTTCTTCTATCATTTCTTTTGCTTTTTCAAGGTCCGGACAATTGATGTCATTTTTGCGATAATTAGCTTTTGCCATTTCGTAAGTGATATTGTCTTGAGCTTTAATTCCGTGTATTTCGGTTATGAAGGCAATTACGTCTATACCCATGGTATCTAAAACTGCCTTTGCTACAGCTCCGCCTGCAACGCGGGCAGCTGTCTCCCTTCCGGAAGCGCGTCCGGCACCTATGTTGTCCGCAAATTGTCCATACTTCTTAAAGAAGGTATACCCTGCCTGACCCGGCCTTATAACCTCTTTATAGCTCTTATGCTTATTAATGTGCTCATCTTCAATAACATCATTGGGTATAATCAGACCGACGGGAGTACCGGTTGTAATGTCATCTTCCATTACTCCTGAGAAAATGTATACCTTGTCCCTTTCCTTCCTTGGCGTATCCAAAGGAGTCCTTCCCGGCCTCCTTTTATCAAGCTCTTCTTGCACAAAATCGGCAGTAAGCTTTATTCCGGGCGGAACGCGTCTACAATCGCTATTAATCCTCCATACAGTTCTTTTGGTATTTGAAGATTTTTACGGAAAGCTCCCGCATAAGATTCTCCACAGGTTGTGACCCTGAATATTCTACCAAACGAATTTCCTACCATCCTGCAATCATCTCCCTTAAATGAACTTATAACGAGGCGATAAATGTCCTCTACAACCGAAAAATTTGCTTTGAACTGAGATTTTAAAAACCATTAATATTTATATTCCCTTATACTTGGTTTCGTAAACATCTTTAATTTCCGCTACAATTGATAGAACACTCTTTGAAGAACAGTTTATTGTAACATCCGCGTACTTTTCATAAAGAGGTACTCTTTCCTTGTAAATATCCTCAAAACTTTTACTGCTGTCTCTTGCAAGCCTTCTGGCTGAAGACAGTCTTCTCTTAATTTCATCAAACTCCAGCTTAAGGTATACTACAATACTGTTTTTTTTAAGATGTTCCATTGCAGATTCACTATAAACAACACTGCCGCCGGTTGATATGACATGGTTGCTTACATCAAGGTTCATTAAAACCGATTGCTGTATTTCAAGAAACTTTTCCAGCCCGTCTTGATTTACAATATCTCTAAGAGGCCTTTTTTCTTTGTCCGTTATTATCTTATCGGTATCCACAAAGCCCATACTGAGAGTTTTTGCAAGCGGTTCTCCAATCGTAGTTTTGCCCGAGCTAGGCATACCAATTAAGACTATGTTTCCTTTTTTCATCCATACAACCTCACAATTTTAATATAAAACTATAATAGTATTATACACATAAAACTATGAAGGTCCAACTAAAAAATAAAAAAATAATTATAAAAGCTCAATACATTTTTAGAAATCTGTTGGAGCGGCATCCATCGCCAATACTATATTTAAGTTGCCATTTCTGCAGCGAAGCTCATCAATAAATTCTTTTTCATTTTTATCATTTTCCATGGTTATTGTATATACAAGTTCGAAAAGTGTTCCCAAATCCGTCGTCTTTACCTTGCATAACTGGTAGTTTGTTGTATACTTCTTTAAAATATCATCGAATGCTCCTTGATAATTCATGTTTTCGGGAATCACAATTTTTAGTATTTTACTGCAGGTTTTTTTTGCGCCGAAATTGATTTTACATAGAATGAACATAAATACGCAAAGTAGCACGGTAAAAAGTGCGGCATAACCAAATAGCCCTACACCGCAGGCAAGTCCGGCAGCCATTGAAAAGAAGACATAAGCAATGTCTTTGGGGTCTCCTGCAGTACTTCTGAATCGGGCGATAGAAAATGCTCCTGCAAGGCTGAATGCCCTTGCTACATTACTACCTACCAAAAGGATTATTACTGCAATTACAGAAGGTATCAGAATTAGTGTTAGAGAGAAATTTTGCGAGTAATAACCTTTATGATGGGTTTTCATATATGTAACGCTGATTGATATTCCCAAAGAGAATGAAACTATGACTGTTAATATTGCACTCCAGAAAGTTAATGTTGTGTTGAATGCAGTCGTTAAATCCATGTCTAACATTGTCAATCTTTCCCTTCTAAAATAAATTTCTAGCTATATTTTAATCTATAATCATACATAAGACAACAGTCTGTAAAAACAGGCTGTTGTCTCAATATTGCTTCGGAATAATAGAAAACTACTGTATATTATTATTCATCATATTTAAGGGTAGTTTATTTATTACCATATTGGACCGCCTGGGAACCACCAGCCACCTCCAGGGAATCCTCCGGAACCTCCTGCATTAGTTACAATTGAATTTGTAGTGAATGTAACTGATTGTGCTCCGTTTTTATACACAGTATAAGTTGCATTCAATACAAGATCCGGCGAGCTGAATACCATGTTTTGATAATTCTTTGGAGCTGTGAAGTTGGCTATTTCTGTTCCGTTTCTTTGAATGCTGACAACGGAGTTTGCCGTTCCGCTGCCCAAAAGTACCGAGCACTGTGTGCTTGTATTCGAAGGAGAGCTGTTGGAGCTCCTGCCGCGATAAGAGTTCCTCCTGTGATTACCAATGGGTTCCAGTCACAGTCAATACCGCCTTCAGGGAAATTACCTCCAAATGCGAGAGTATATCCTCCGCTGATATATATTGATCCATTGGAGTCAATTGCATCATATCCTGAAGTTATGTAAAGTTCGCCGCCGTTGATGTAAATGCAGTTTGAAGCATTCAAGCCGTCTTCACTGGAATTTAAATTAATTTTTCCTCCGTTAATTGTAATAGTAGTCTTACTTTCAATACCCTCATAACATTTTAATATATTTATTTCTCCGCCATCAATTACAAGGTCCTGCTCTGCGTGTATTGCGTCGTCATCAGCAGTCAAAGTGAGGGTGCCGTCGGTCATTTTAAAATCTTTTTCACTTTCAATAGCATCGGATTTTGCAGTAACGGTAATGTTTCCTCCCTTAATTTTAATGCCGCTGTTTGCATGCAATCCGTCGGTAACAGCTGTTACATAGATATCTCCGTTTTCAATAATGAGATCGTCATCACTTGCAATACCGTGCTTGTAATTGCCCGTAACGTAAAGAGTGCCTTTTCCCTTCAATTCCAAATCGTCATTGCTGAAGAGAGCTGCTTTTGCTTCTTTATCAGTGTATGTTGCTCCGTCAGAAAGATAGTTGACTGTACCTTTTTCTATTGTAATAAAGCCTTTGTCAACGTTGTAAAAGTAGATGGCAGGTCCGTTTGGATTTTTTATATTTACACCGCTGAGTCTTAGCTTAACTCTATCGGTTGTATCTACATAGATCATGCCGTTGTTTAAAGTACCTGTAACCATATGGTCTCCTCCGGCTGTAATGGTAACAACCGAACCATTTACGGAAATGCCTTCTCCGCTTACTTTTATTGTATCTCCCAACTCAATTGTGCCGGTGTTGTTTTTCCATGCTTCTTCATCAACAGCAGTAGGCGTAGGTGTTGGCGTGGGTGAAGGTGTAGGTTCTGGAGTTATTTCAACAGGAAGAACGTCAATAAGGCGCATAAGATACCTTTTTAGCAGCGAATAGTCGGAAGAGTTTATTTTACCGTCTCCATTCAAATCGGCACGGATTAAGTTAATGTCAGTGTAGCTTTTCAAAATATACCTGTTCATCAACGTAAGATCTGTTGAGTTTACTTTACCGTCTGAATTTAAATCACCATACCTAAGCGGCTCTAATGCACTTACAGGTATTATATTTACGATAAATGTAAGCGCACATAAAAGAAATCCCAAATACTTTTTCCTCATACCCATAAAACTCTTCTCCCCCTTGCATAATTGTACTATATTTTAGTATATCTATTCGTAACAAACATCGTTTT
>NZ_BAVR01000055.1 GCF_000521465.1 Acetivibrio straminisolvens JCM 21531 | reverse complement strand
ACGAAAATGAAAACTAAAGAGAAGAACAGATTATACAGAGTCTGGCATACTGACAAGAAAACCTGCTCGAAATTCGACACCAAGGAGATTGAAGAAGTACATGCTTCAAGCATCAAGGAAGCAAAGAAGATAGTTTCGGAAATGTACCCTGACCATAGGGTGACATCAGCATGGCTGGTTCAAAAATAATGAATATCCCTATATATAATGCACTAAAAAGCTATTCCGATTCATGCCCGACTGTTTTCCATATGCCGGGACACAAGCTAGGGAAAGGGATATCTCTATCGTTTTTGAGAGACCTATATTTGATGGATTTAACAGAAATTCCCGGCCTTGATAGTCTTTACTGCCCGAAGGGGATAATTAAAGAAGCCCAGGAATTGGCAGCAAAGGCTTTTGGGGCCGACAAAACTTTTTTCTTGGTAAACGGTTCGACCTGCGGAATTCAGGCGGCAATTATGACTCTTTGCAAGCCCAAGGACAAGCTTATAATTGCAAGGGATTGTCACAAATCTGCTGTTGCCGGAATAATGCTTTCAGGTGCTGTTCCCATATATGTGAAAACGGAGTTTAACAGTCCTTTCGGCATACCTTCGATTGTTTTGGAAAAAGAGATTGAGAAGGCACTTATCCAAAATCCTGATGCTGTCGGGGTTTATATAACAAGGCCCAACTATTATGGGATATGTTCGGATATAAAGTCCATAAGTGAATTGGTTCATTCATATAACAAGGTGCTTATAGTTGACGAGGCGCATGGCGCGCATCTGAAATTTTCCAAAAAACTTCCGCCCTCTTCTACGGAACATGGGGCGGATATTTGCATTCAAAGTGCCCACAAGACCCTTCCGGCACTAACCCAAGGGGCATACCTTCATGTAAAAGGCAGCAGGGTGGATATTGAAAAGCTTGAATTTACCTTGTCTCTTTTAGGGACCACCAGTCCGTCGTATATCATAATGGCTCATCTGGACATTGCCCGAGCTATTATGGAAACAAGTGGCGAAGAAAATATCAACAGGGTGCTTGATGGAGTAGAAAACCTAGGCAGCGCCCTTTCGAAAAATGGTGTTTTTCGAATTCTCTCCGTTGACGATATAAATAAAGGAGAAATCGACAGAACCAGGGTTGTGGTTAATGTAAGGAATACGGGAAAGACCGGTTTTGAATTTGAAAAAATCTTAAGAAATCAATATAATATTCAGGTGGAAATGTCCGATTTATATAATGTTGTGTGCATTACTACCGTAGCGGATACCCTTGAAGATATAATGAGGCTTCAAAGGGCATTTCTTGAAACGGCTGGTTGCTCCGTAAAAGCAGGTGGAAAAAGAGAGCCGGAAAATCAACTGCGTATAGATGCATTAAATATACCGGAGCAAAGGATAGAGCCTGCCGCTGTCATGCACAGAGAGGTTGTAAAAAGAAAACTTTCCGATGCTATAGGTTGTGTTAGCAGAGCGATGATAACTCCTTATCCCCCGGGAATACCTGTAATATGCCCGGGAGAGGTTGTTACTGAGGATATTGTGGAATATGTTATAAAAATTATTGAAGCCGGCGGCGTGGTAAACGGGGTATCTTCAAATTTTGAGATAGATGTGACGGATTAGCAAAAGCGTGTAAAGGAGATTCATATGAAAGGAAAGCTGATAATAATTGAGAGCGGGTCCGATGCCAGCGGAAAAGCGACTCAAACCGATAAACTGTATGAACGGCTGGTTAAGGATGGGTATAAAGTAAGAAAGATTACTTTTCCGAACTATGAGAGCGATTCTTCAGCACTGGTTAAGATGTATTTAAACGGGGATTTCGGAAAAAATCCTAATGATGTAAGTCCCTATGTGGCATCCACATTCTACGCAGTGGACAGGTTTGCATCTTACAGGACGGATTGGGGACAGGCCTATAATGACGGATGGATAATTCTTGCCGATAGATACACTACGTCTAATATGGTACATCAGGCGGCAAAAATAAAGGACATAGGAGAAAAAGACCGCTTTCTTGACTGGCTGTGGAATTTTGAGTTTGAGATTTACAAGCTTCCGGTGCCCGACTGCGTCATATTTCTCGACATGCCCCCTAGTTACAGCAAGGAGCTTATGAAAAAAAGGGCAAATAAGTTTACCGGCGAGCAGAAAAAGGATATACATGAGAGAAATGATGAATATTTGATGGAGTCCTACAACAATTCTTTGTATATTGCAAAAAAATATAATTGGATTCGGATTGACTGCGTAGAGAATGGAACCTTAAGAAAGATAGATGAAATTCAAGAAAGTGTCTATGAAGCCGTAAGTGGAATAATTAGGCAGTAATGCCTTTGTTGAACTTATCCGCCCCAACTATTATAATAGAACTATACAATACCTTTGTTTATGTGTGCATAAGGCGGCATTTGATGTATTTCAGGCTTTACCGTAGTAGTAAACTAAACTTCCGCAAATGGAGTGAGAAGCTATGAAGATCAGGGAAAGCACCAGCAAGACATCGGGCCTTCACGAGGTTTCCGGGCAGGAACCGAAGAGGGTGGCTGACAGCAGCGGTTCCAACTTTAAAAGGCATTTGAAGGAGTTTGACAGCCGCAATTATGAGGAAAGAATCCGTGCTCTGGTGAGCCAAATTGAGGAGCAGGGAAAAAAACTCAGCCAGAAGATAGATGTAAGGGAGCTTAAGATTTATAAAAGGCTTATTTCCGATTTTTTGGATGAAGTCCTGCACCATTCCCATATGTTTTCAAAGGACAGCTATCTTGATAGAAGGGGCAGATACAAAGTTTATGCTACGGTAAAGAAAATAAATGCCGAGCTTGATGAGCTAACGACAGAGGTCTCAATGCCGAAGGGGACAACATCAAGATACTGCAGAAGATTGAGGATATAAGGGGTCTTGTTTTAGACCTTATGTTGTGACACTCAGGTTCAAAGAACATTTTTTATCATTTTGTTATGGCAGGGGTGTATTGTGAACTTTAATGAAATTATCGGCCAGAGGGATGTTGTTGAAGGCCTTAAAACACTAATAAACAGCGATAAAGTTGGACATGCATATATATTTTACGGACCGGAAGGAATAGGAAAGAGTACGGTTGCAAAGATTTTTGCATCTATATTGATGTGTGATGATAATACAGGGGATAAAAGCTGCGGCAATTGTCAGTCCTGCCGTCTTTTTGAGAATGGAACCAATCCCGACTTTGGAATTTTAGAATGTAAAGGCTTAAGTATAGGCGTTGAGGAAATAAGGAATTTGCAGCATGATATATGCGTAAGGCCGCTTTATTCCAAAAGAAAGGTGTATTTAATCCGCGATGCGGAGAAAATGACTGTTCAGGCTCAGAACTGTCTCTTAAAAACCCTTGAGGAGCCACCGGAGTATGCGGTTATCATACTTGCGGCATCAAACTATGAGGTTCTTTTGGAGACCATCCGTTCAAGGAGCGTAAGGGTTGATTTCAAAAAAAATACCTTTGATGAGGTAAAGAGATTTATTGTTAAGAGAGTTGGAGAGGATTTTGAGCAAGCGGATTTTATAGCCTCATATGCCGACGGGGTGATTGGCAGAGCCTTAGGCTTATGGATTCGGAGGGATTTAAGGAGCTTCGGGACAAGGCGATTGATGCGGTAATTAAGCTTTCCGGGTCCGATTTCGAGGATATACCGAATATTTCCGTTATGTTTGACGAGAACAAGGAAGATGCGGATTCTATGCTCGATATTATGCTCCTGTTTTACAGAGATTTGCTTATAGCAAGAAAGTCTGGAAATGAAAAATTGTTGATTAATTCCGATAAAAAGGATATCATATTAAAGAATACAAGTAGGTTTTCTACGGGAAAACTATTGCACAATATAGATATAATTGAAGAAACGCGTAGAAATATAAAGCAGAATGCAAATTATCAGCTTGCTATACAGGTTATGCTTATGAAGCTTCAGGAGGAAAATGCGTAATGGTAAAGGTGGTTGGAGTAAGATTTAAAAAAGCAGGCAAAATATATTATTTTGATCCTGGCGATTTAGAGATAGATTTGAATGAAAATGTAATTGTCGAGACTGCAAGAGGAATTGAGTTCGGTCAGGTTGTAGTGCCAAATACCGAGGTCAGTGAGGAAGAAATTGTTGCTCCTTTAAAGAAGGTTATTCGGGTTGCGACAGATGAAGACAAAGAGCATCATGAGGATAATATCAGAAAAGAGAAGGAAGCTTTTGAAATTTGTCTTCAGAAAATTGCAAATCACAATTTGGAAATGAAGTTGATTGATGTTGAATATACCTTTGACAACAATAAAATATTATTCTATTTTACTGCCGACGGAAGAGTGGATTTCAGGGAGTTGGTAAAGGACCTTGCTTCAGTTTTCAGAACAAGAATTGAGCTAAGGCAGATTGGTGTCAGGGACGAAGCTAAAATGATGGGTGGCTTGGGAGTTTGCGGCCGTGTTCTTTGCTGTAATTCGTTCCTTGGCGAATTTCAACCGGTGTCTATAAAAATGGCAAAAGAGCAAGGATTGTCCTTAAATCCCACAAAAATATCCGGTGCCTGCGGAAGGCTTATGTGCTGTTTGAAATATGAGCAAGAGGCATATGAAGAAATAATTTCCAGAGTGCCGAAAGAGGGGGCTATTGTAGAAACCCCTGAAGGACAGGGAGTTGTAATGTCAGTGAGTCTGCTAAAGGAACTGGTGAAGGTAAAGCTTGACAGGGATAATGAAACCGACCTTAAAGTTTACAAGGCATCGGAGGTAAAGGTCATAAAAGATGTGACCCGTGAAGAGGCAGAGGAAGAGATAGACCTGGATGAATTAAAGCAGCTTGAAGATTGATATTGAAGATGATAAAGAGAATAATTTGTCTGGAATAAAAAAAGTGGTTTGCATTCCACTATTTTAGTGGTAAAATTATAAAGTCAGTAGATTATTTTAATACTTGCTATAGGCAAATATGTATAGGAGGTGTACCATACAATGGCATATTTTATAACTGACGCTTGCATCAGCTGCGGTGCATGCGAGTCCGAATGCCCGGTATCTTGTATTTCAGCAGGAGACAGCGTTTATGTAATAGATGAAAACGCTTGTATAGACTGTGGGGCTTGTGCAAATGTTTGCCCTGTTGATGCTCCACAGCAGAAATAATTGTGTGTCTAAAAGGGGTCGAAAAGGTTGCATGCCTTTATTTGGCCTCTTTTTTATGCCTCAAATCGGAGGCGTCTGTTTTTTATTATTGATATATTGTGAACGCAGGTGTTTGATTTGGAAATAAAATTGAATGAAAATGAAAGAATAGATGATTTACAGTATAAAGGATTAAAGATTATACAAAAGATAGACGGCTTTTGCTTTGGGCTCGATGCTGTATTGCTGGCAAATTTTGCAGACATTAAAAAGGGTGATGAGGTAATTGACCTGGGTACAGGCACAGGTATAATATCGATTTTGATTGCCGGCAAAACCGAGGCCAAGTCTGTAACAGGGCTTGAGATTCAGGAAGAAATGGCCGAGATGGCTCAAAGAAGTGTAAAACTCAATAATATCGAAGACCGTGTAAAAATAGTGTGCGGAGATATTAAAGAGAGCGTTGAAATGTTTGGCGCGTCAAAGTTTAATGTGGTGGTCACAAACCCTCCTTATATGAATCAGGGGGGAGGGCTTTTGAATATCAGCGATACAAAGGCAATTTCGAGGCACGAAATAAAATGCACTTTGGAAGATGTAATAAAAGCATCGTCAAAGCTGTTGGTGCCCGGAGGGCAGTTTGCAATGGTTCACAGGCCCGACAGGCTTGTGGATATAGTGTGGCTTATGAGAAAATACTCTATAGAGCCAAAGTATCTGCAATTTGTACATCCGTCTCCCCGTAAAAAAGCAAATCTGCTGCTTATAAAGGGGGCAAGGCAGGGAGGAGTACAGCTAAAGATGATGGAGCCGTTGTATGTTTATGATGATAACGGAAATTATTCCAAAGAGATAGACGATATTTATAGCAGAGAGGTAAGGAAAATTGAGTAATAAAGGAACACTGTATCTTGTTGCAACTCCCATCGGAAACCTTGAGGACATAACCTTAAGGGCCATACGGGTGCTTAGGGAGGTAGACCTAATAGCCGCCGAAGACACAAGGCAGACAATAAAGCTTCTTAACCACCTTGACATAAAAAAGCCCATGGTGAGCTACTATGAACACAATAAGATTGTAAAGGGCAATTATCTGGTAGAGCAGCTTTTAGAGGGAAAGAGTATTGCTCTGGTCTCCGATGCGGGTACGCCGGGAATTTCCGATCCGGGAGAAGATATGGTTAAGCTGTGTATTGAAAATGAAATTCCGTTCACCATGGTCCCGGGGCCTGTGGCGGCTGTGATGGGACTTGTTCTGTCGGGGTTTTCCTCGGGAAGATTTGTTTTCGAAGGATTTTTGCCAATGAATAAAAGGGCAAGGAGAGAAAGAATCAATTCGCTGAAGGATGAAATACGAACCATAGTTTTTTATGAAGCGCCTCATAAACTTGTTTATACTCTAAAAGATCTGCATGAGGTTTTGGGAAACAGAAGGATAACATTGGCACGGGAGCTTACAAAAAAGTATGAAGAAGTCTTAAGGTGCACTTTGGAAGAAGCGGTTGAGAGGTACGAGAGTGAATCGCCAAGAGGAGAATATGTCCTTGTGGTGGAAGGGGCAGACGAAAATCAAATGATTGAAGACAAAAAGAGTGAATGGGATGCCATGAGTATTTTAGAACACTATCAGATGTATATAGCTGAGGGTCTTTCCAAGAAAGAAGCAATGAAAAAGGTGGCACAGGACCGGGGAATGAGTAAAAGGGATGTGTACAATGCCTTAATCTGACATGGAGTTTCTTTGCTTTTGCCTCTTTTATTTCACTAAAGGGGACTAAGCCAAAAACAAAAGGGACTTCAGGCAAGTCCCTTTTGCGATTATGCTGAGTTATGAAGTTATTATTTTTTTAATTCTCTCATACAGTCAGGGCAAATGTTCTTACCTTTGTAAACTGTTACGTCTTTTGCGTTTCCGCAGAAGATGCAAGCAGGCTCATATTTCTTGAGTATTATTGTTGCACCGTCAACATAGATTTCAAGTGCATCCTTTTCAGCAATGTCGAGTGTTCTTCTCAATTCGATAGGCAGAACAACCCTTCCTAATTCATCAACTTTTCTTACGATTCCAGTAGATTTCATAATTGATCCTCCTCTAAAAATACAGTATTCGACAAACTTTTCAATTTTCATGATACCATAAATGCCAATAATAGTCAACAATATTTTAAAAAAAATTCAATTAAATTCAATAATAATTTGTGGAGAGATTGTAATTTAATACTAAAGATATTTTTTTGTATCGTCAGAGAGGGGCGTTAAATTACCTGTGCTTCATAATTAGCAAAGTAAATAGGAATACTAGGATATTAACAGCCTAATGGGAATAAAGGGAGATAGAGCCAATATATAACTGGCAAATTTCTTCGATAGTGACGTGCTGAAATTCGACAAGTTAATTATACCACAAAAATTGAAATAGGTGGATTAATTTGAAGTTGTGGGTGTGGTATATTGTCCGATAAATCTTCATATAGATTATTAGTATTAATGACATTAAATGGGGATTATGTTGTGTTAAATTATATCTGGTTTGCAATGCTAATAGCAGGACTTGTAGTAGGTATAATGAACGGAAGGGTTGATCAACTTACCCAGGCAGTGGTGGATTCATCTAAAAATGCTGTAGATATAAGCATAGGTCTTCTGGGGATTATGTGTTTATGGACTGGGCTCATGGAGGTCGCGGAAAAAAGCGGAATTGTCGGAGGAATTGCAAAAGCTGTAAGACCCGTTATGAAGTTTTTGTTTCCGGGGATACCGAAAGGACATCCTGCAGGAGGAGCAATTGTCATGAACCTTGTGGCAAACTTCCTGGGCCTGGGCAATGCGGCAACGCCTTTGGGAATAAAGGCTATGAATGAGCTTCAAAAGCTAAATCCAAGCAAAGATACCGCCACAAATGAGATGAGCATGTTTCTTGTTTTGAATACGTCCTGTATTCAGTTCATTCCTGCAACAATAATTGCCCTGAGGTCGGCAGCCGGCTCGAAGAATCCTACGGAGATTATAGGTACCATATGGGTGGCGAGCGTTAGCGCTCCATTGCAGGAATCCTTTCGGCAAAAATATTGTCATCCTTTTTCAAGGGCAAATCCCAACCTAAAAAAGGTCTGAAAAATAAAACAGTACGGAGGATTGCATGAGTTTAGTAAAAGAATTATCTTCTTATGCCATACCGGCATTATTTTTTGTTATTTTATGCGTTGGGCTGTACAGAGGGGTAAAAGTGTATGATGTGTTTTTAGAGGGTGCAAAGGAAGGCATAGACACTGTTGTGAGAATTATACCCCGCTTGTAGGGCTTATGGTTGCTGTCGGAGTATTTAGAGCTTCTGGGGCACTGGATCTTTTAGTCTATGCAGTAAAACCGGTTGCCGATTTTTTGAAAATACCGACGGAAGCTTTACCCATGGTTTTTCTTCGCCCCATATCCGGGAGCGCATCTTTGGCAATGTTGTCCGACATATTCAAGGTGCATGGGCCGGATTCTTTTGTGGGACGTGTGGCATCAACCTTCATGGCTCTACCGAAACAATATTTTATACTCTTGCGGTGTATTTCGGTGCAGTGGGAATCAAAAATATCCGGCATACTCTGGCCGCCGCTCTTATAGCTGATTTTGTCGGTGTTATTGCTGCCGTATGGATATGTACACAGGTTTTTGGAGGCTGATAAATCAAAGCCTTCCGGAGAGCCTTAACAATTTGCACAGGTTGTAGTAGAAGCGTGCCGCAGAGCCGGACTTTTTCATGATATTGGTGCTTGCAAGTTTGTTCATTCCATGGTAAGCTTTGGGCTCTGTAAGGTAAAGCGCAACCATCGTTTTGACTATAGTGCTGTGAAATTTTGGGTATTTAAGACTGTTGCAGCTTTCCAAAGCTTTTTCAATGAAAAATATGATTCTTTCTTCGCACATTTTTAAGTTTTTATAGTAAGTTGTGAGATTTATGCTGTAATTCTGCATAGCCTCGTTTACATTGACGAAATGGCGAAGCAGCGCGTGAAGTCCGCAAATCCATGGGAAATATGCGGCACATATATTGTCTATTTCTTCTTTGGTGAGATCCGGGTCATGGGCACAGGCAAATAAAACGAATATCAACAAGGGGGATGCCGATGCGGCAAGCATTTCTCCTTTGGATATGCCCGTATTTTCGTCGTGATACCTATTTACCCACTCCTCTATTTTTTTATCCCTCAATTCTTTATTCAAGTGGGAATAGGCCATAAAATCCGAGTAAATTTGAATAAACTTTTTCAATTGAGTTATGACTAGGTTGTATGAAGACAGCATTACAACCTGATTTCTGCACTTTTCTATGAGTTTTGTAATGGTTGTAATATCCTCGTTACTAAGGCAGTTCAGGTAGCCGACGGAGATTTTTCTTTTTGGGTCAACGGCATCTCTTAATGAGAGATAAAGGCGGCTGAATAACAGCTCGTCTTTTTTCTTTATATTGCTGCAAAGTAAATTAAGATAACAATCGATTGCCTGAAATGAAACTATAAAATCCAGAGCGTTGTCAAGGTTTACACCGGATAGAGGGCATAAATGCCTGCTTCGCGGGCAGGAAGTTTTCTTGTGTATGAGGGGGAATCCTCTTCTGTATTGCTGCATTTGTCCTCGAAAATCCCATATTCCCTGAAAAGAGAATAAGATTTTGGGTATATGTCGCTTATGCACTTCAGTACAAGCTTGGGTCCATGGCAGCATGAGATATTCATAATTTCCTCCTTTTAATCACCACTAAAAATTCTTTTCTATATAAAGATTTTGTTATAGATGCAATTGCATATAGTTATTCTTCCCATTTTATGCATCTATAAAAGGGAATATGAGAAAACTGTGAAAAAATACACCTGATAATGTGAATTTCCTTGAAAAATGAACAGTATATATGTATATTAGTATTAATGGCAAGTTTGGACGGCAATAATAAATCAGAATATTATTATCGAAGAATGCTTTATTTATGCAAGGAGGAAAATAGATGGATAAAAAGACCTTTTACATTACAACACCTATTTATTATCCCAGCGATAAGTTACATATAGGACACTCATATACTACTGTTGCGGCGGATGCTGCGGCGAGGTACAAAAGGCTTAAGGGTTATGATGTAATGTTTCTCACAGGAACGGATGAACATGGACAGAAGATTGAGAGAAAAGCCAAAGAAAAGGGAGTTACGCCAAAGCAGTATGTGGATGAGATTGTGGCGGGAATTAAAGAACTCTGGAAGCTTATGAAGATAACTAACGATAGATTTATCAGAACTACGGACAGCGAGCATGAGAAGACCGTGCAGAAGATATTTAAGAAACTCTACGATCAGGGGGATATCTACAAAAGCGAATATGAAGGCTGGTATTGTACTCCCTGTGAGTCCTTCTGGACGAAAACACAGTTGGTTGACGGCAAATGCCCCGATTGCGGCAGGGAAGTGGAACTGACAAAGGAAGAAAGCTACTTTTTCAGACTCTCCAAGTATCAGGACCGGTTGATAAAGCATATTGAGGAGAATCCGGAGTTTATACAGCCTGTTTCCAGGCAGAATGAGATGCTGAATAACTTCCTAAGACCGGGACTTGAGGACCTTTGCGTGTCCAGGACTACCTTTGACTGGGGAATACCGGTGTCCTTCGATGACAAGCATGTGGTGTATGTTTGGATTGACGCCCTTTCCAACTATATCACTGCCCTTAATTATATGTCTGAGGATGATTCGGATTATCGTAAATACTGGCCTGCGGATGTACATCTTGTGGGAAAAGAAATAGTTCGTTTCCACACCATAATATGGCCTGCAATGCTCATGGCATTGGGTGAGCCTTTGCCAAAGCAAGTATTTGGTCACGGCTGGCTCCTTCTTGAGGGTGGAAAAATGTCCAAATCAAAGGGAAATGTGGTTGATCCCGTTGTACTTGTTGAAAAGTACGGCGTTGACGCAATAAGGTATTTCCTTTTAAGAGAGGTTCCTTTCGGCTCCGACGGAATATTCTCAAATGAAGCATTAATAAACAGAATTAATTCGGATTTGGCAAATGACCTAGGAAATCTTGTAAGCAGAACGGTTGCCATGATTGACAGATATTTCGGAGGAAGTATCCCGAAAGAAAGACAGGCGGGGGACTTTGATGATGACCTTATAAAGACTGTGATGGATACACCTCAAAAGGTGGAGGAACTTTTAGACCGGATGCAGTTTAGCATGGCACTTACTGAAATCTGGAAAGTTATTTCCAGGACCAACAAGTATATTGATGAGACCATGCCTTGGGTTCTGGCAAAGAGTGAGGAAAACAAGGCAAGGCTTGCCGCGGTTTTGTACAATCTTGCAGAAAGTATCAGGATAATCTCCATACTTTTGCAGCCGTTTATGCCCGAAACCCCTGAAAAGATATGGCACCAGTTGTATAAACGACAAGAATTATGTGGAGTGGGAAAGCACCAAGAAATGGGGAGGATATCCTGAAGGTGTTGCTGTAAATAAAGGTGAGCCCTTATTCCCGAGAATCGATATCAAAAAGAGATGGAAGAGCTGGAGAAGATCACTTTGGCAGCGGCTGAAAACAAGGAAGCGACAAAGAAGGAAGCAGAACAAAAGGAAACGGAAAAAAGTGAATTTATCAGCATAGAAGATTTTGAAAAGATAGATTTGAGGGTTGGTAAGGTCCTTGAGGCAGAGAAGGTTGAAAAGGCCGATAAATTGCTGAAACTAAAGATTGAAGTGGGCAATGAAATCCGTCAGGTGGTGTCGGGGATTGCAAAGCATTATTCTCCGGAAGAATTAAAGGGTAAATATGTTGTGCTGGTGGCAAACTTAAAGCCGGTGAAACTTCGGGGAATAGAGTCTCAGGGAATGATTCTTGCTGCTTCCAATGACAAAGAACTGGTGCTGGCGACAATCGACAAAGAAATAAACAGCGGAGCTAAAGTTCAATAGCCGGCTCTAGATTTGCAAGAAACGGAGAATGCCTATGCTTTTCGATTCACATGCGCATTATGATAATAAGAGGTTTAATGAAGACAGGTTTGAAATAATAAAAAAGGCTTATGACAGCGGTGTTACGTATATTTTAAATGCTTCTGCCGACATGGCTTCTGCGGAGGAAACCATTACTTTAACCTGTAAATTTGATTTTGTTTACGGAGCTGTAGGGGTTCATCCCCATTCTGCGGCTGAAATGGACGAAAATGATATTGCCAAGCTTAAAAACTTTGCTAAAGAGGATAAGATTGTTGCAATTGGAGAGATAGGGCTTGATTATTATTATGATTTTTCGCCGAGGGAGCAGCAAAGACTCTGGTTTGCAAAGCAGATAAACCTGGCAAAAGAGCTAAATCTCCCAATAATCGTTCATGACAGGGATGCCCACAAGGATGTTTTGGATATAATAAAGTCCGAGCAGGCCAGAGACGTCGGGGGAGTATTCCACTGCTACTCGGGAAGTGTTGAAATGCTGAGGGATGTACTGGACAACAATTTTGCATTTCTGTGGGAGGAACGCTGACCTTCAAAAATGCAAAAAAGCTGTTGAAGTGGTGGAACGTGTGCCCTTAGACAGGCTTTTGATAGAGACCGACTGTCCCTATCTTACTCCTGAACCCACAGGGGAAAACGAAATGATTCAAGCTATGTCAGGTTGGTTGCGGAAAAAATTGCACAGATAAGGGGCATAAGCTTTGAAGAAGTGGCTGAAACCACGACCAATAATGCCAAAAGGCTTTTTAGAATCAAATAGTTATCAATTAATCAAAATATTGACATAATACTGTTATCACCAATTTACCTTCGGTACATATAATGATATTGAATATAAGAAGAATATTGACCGGAGGTAAATTTTTTATGGAAAAGAAGTATAGGAAAGAACCTGTTCAAATACCACCCGAGATAACAGAGGTTGCTGAGGATACTCAGGTGCTGGAAATGGATATAATGCAGCAACAAAAACCAATGGAGGAGGTAACTGAAGTGGGAGTAACGGAGGAAATGCCTCAAATAGGACCGATGCAACAAATGCCTATACAGCCGATGGATCAAGCTCCCTATGCTCCACAGGCTCAGCAGATGCCTTGTGTACAGCCAATGCCGCAGATGATGATGCCCATGGTTTGCTGTCCTTTCTTGACTAATATGCATTGTCCGTTGATACCCACGGATTTTGCAGCAATGCCTCAACCAATGCCTCAACCAATGCCGCAGCCAATACCTCAGCCAATGCCACAAGCAATGCCTCAAGCAGTGTCTCCCAATCAATATGTGCCAGGCCCTTGCGGTAGTCCATATCCCGCACAGTATATGAATAATCCTTTTGGATGCGGTTCCGACATGTGCGAACAGAATATGTATAATCCGATGAGACCGGGTTATTATTAATCCGCAAGGAATTTATAATGACAAAGCTTGGCGTAAAGTATATTATTAAAAAATTAAAAGTACTTATAAATTTAAGCGGGTAAATTATTTACCTGCTTTTTGTATAAATTATCAATTTGTATAAATATATCAATGCAGTTTGCCGATTAAAGACAAGAAGTTGGAAAGGGATAGGAGGTATAATGGTTAGAAAAACAGACAATAATTAGATATATATGATAATAATGTATGGGAATTTGACAAAGGCGACCATTTCAAATAAAATACCCATAGTCCCTTAATATTGAATAGGAGGTGTTGAAACTGTCGCCACTTCTTGAAAATATTAAAAGGTATGTTTCATTTAAATTGTTGTCAGTTGTAGTTGTTGCATTTATAATTGCAGGAATTGCAGGAGCGGGAGTATATTTCCGCTGTCAGAAAGAAGTAGTAGTAAATTTTGATGATAAGCAATTTGTTGTCAAAACGATGAAATCTACCGTAAGAGAAGTATTGAAGCAAAACGGCATAAAGTTGGGCGAGAATGACTACATTAGTGTTCCGCTTGATTCAAAACTGCAGAGCAAGAAAGATAATGTCATAAATATAAAAAGTGCAGTACCTGTTACAGTAATTGCCGATGGGCAGGAAATTCAACTGATGACTTCAAAACAGACGGTCCGGGAAGCTCTTGAGGATGACCCGGTTAATCTTAGCCATTTGGATCGGGTTGAGGGAGCCGAACCGGATGATGAAATAGTCGCAGGCATGAAGTTGAAAGTTGTCAGAGTAAAGCAGGAACTTGTTAGTCAAAATGAAATTATCCCTTGTGACGTGATTAGAAGGGAAAACAACAGCATGGACAAAGGGGATTACAAGGTAATCAAGGAAGGCAAGGATGGAGTAAGGGAAAAGGTATACGTGGTTTCGTATGAGGACGGACAGGAAGTAGGTAAGCAGCTTTTAAGAGACACTGTGGTTTCGGAGCCGCAAACCAAAATTGTAGAGTATGGCACTGTCCTGAATTATACTACGGCAAGAGGTGAAAAGTTCAGATATAAAAGTGTAATGACCATGAAAGCCACAGCTTATACTGCGTCCTATGAGGACACCGGAAAGACCCCCGACCATCCTGAGTTCGGAATTACCTATACCGGAGTCAGAGCAAGAAGAGGTATTGTTGCCGTAGACCCAAAGGTTATACCTTTAGGAACAAAGTTATATATTGAAGGTATAGGCGGCGTACCCGATTACGGATACGCAGTTGCAGCAGACATTGGAAGTGCTGTAAAAGGCAATATTATTGACCTCTATATGGACGATAGAGAATCGGTTAAACGATGGGGAGTAAAAAAGGTAAGAGTCTATATACTTTACGATTAATTTCTGCATAATATACTTTAGATAATACTACATAAGAAACTTTGTTATATTTTTAAGGGACTGAAATTGGGCCGGGATTAAATGTCCCGGCTTTTTAGATTTTAGACGCATTAAATAATATATTTTTCTGGAGTTGAAATAATGGGAGGAAATACTAAGAAACTAATTCAAAAATATAATTTGAGGTTGACCAAGTCCTTGGGACAGAATTTTCTTATAGATGATAATGTTGTCAAACGTATAGTTGATGCCGCTCAAATAACCGAAAATGACATGGTGATTGAGATTGGACCGGGGGTTGGCAGCATGACGGTAGAATTGGCTCAAAGAGCCGGAAAGGTCATTGCCGTAGAGATTGACAAAAAACTTATACCTGCATTGCAAGAGAATCTTGGGGAATTTTCAAATGTGAACATCATTAATAAAGACATAATGGATGTAAATATAAATGAACTTCGGGACAGCGGGCAATTTGGCAATATTAAGGTAGTTGCGAACCTTCCCTATTACATAACCACACCTATTATCATGAAGCTTCTTGAAGAAGAAAATGATATAGGCCTTATGGTCTTCATGGTCCAGAAGGAAGTAGCTCAAAGGATGACTGCCGCACCGGGAAAAAAGGACTATGGTGCCTTGTCTGTTGCAGTTCAGTATTACACGAAGCCGGAAAAGGCATTTGATGTGCCTCCTCACTGCTTTATCCCTCAGCCGGAGGTTGATTCAACCGTCATAAAACTGAATGTAAATGAGACTCCGCCGGTAAAGCTCATGGACAAGGACTTCTTTTTCATGGTGGTGAAAGCTGCTTTCGGACAAAGAAGGAAAACTTTGGTAAATGCACTGTATAATTTTAAAGGATTTCAGAAGACAAAAGAGGAAATCAAGGAAATATTAAACCAACTGGGTATAGATGAAAATGCAAGGGGAGAAACATTATCGATTTCGCAGTTCGCAGAACTTTCAAATCTACTTTTCAAATGTTCTTAAAATATTTGTAAATCCAAAATACAATGAAATTTCAATATATGGAAAATAAGCCGTTAATACTTTCAATCTTTTAAGAGTATAAACGGTTTATTTTTTTATTTACTATCATATATATAGTTATGAACTTGATAATATGAAAATTCATTTTAAAAATGTTGAATCTTGAGTTTTAAGAGTTTTTTTGTATATGGGCGGTAAGCAATTCATTTCAGTCCTGTAGAGGGAGGGGGCAACAAAATGGATAATAGATTTAAATATCACAGATCATTTTTGATATTTACCCAGGAAGATTCAAGAAACGGGGAAGGGGGAGAACCGTCGGGATATTTGAAAATAGAAATCAAGGATGGCAAGGGAAGGCTGTCCTGTCAGTTGTCAAATCTCAAGGAAAGCAATGAAGCGGTCTATAAACTGTATTTAATAAATGGAGATGAGTCAAATTTCAAAGCAGTTTGTTCCGGAGCCATTCCTTTGAGGAAGGGCAAAGGTGAATTGGATTGGAAATTTAATCCGGGAAACATTGGCGGAGCCGGGCTGGATATAGCAGACATTAACATTGCTGCAATTATTCTTGAGAACAATAATGAACCGTACATAGACAATATACTGTGTCCCCTTGCGGCATATAAAAACGGGAAAATCGAGTGGAGACAGAAGCTAAGAAGGTTTTTGAACAAGCAAAGAGCGGAAGAAAAACAAGAAGCTGTAGAAGTAGAAAAAGAAGAAGAGATACAAAAAACGGAAGAAATACAAAGAACTCAAGAGATACAAGAAACTGAAGGAACGCAAAAGGCCGGCGAAATGCAAACAACAGAAAAAATACAATCAATGGAAGATATATCTATAAAAATAAATCCTGTAAAAATTGATGAAAACGAAAAAATAGATGAGAATATTACAAGTAAATATGGAAGTGTGATTGAAAGCATATATAAAAAAGTGATGAGTCGTCTGTAAAAGATAAAATAGAGGATAAAGCCGGTAGTATCGAAAACGGCAATAAAAAAGATAATGGGGTTTATCATGAAGACGAACAGAAAAGAAAAAATGGAGCTAAAGATGAAATTAAAAATAAAGTTCAAAATGAAAATGAAAATAAAGCTGAAATTGAGGATGAGAATAGAGCTAAAAGAGATGTTGGCGATAAAATAAGTTTTGAGGAATTGGTGGCGAAATTCGACAGATGCTTTGAAAAGTGCAATCCGTTTGTGGCGGGCCGAAAAGACTACAGATGGTGGAAAATAGCAAGTCCTGTTCATTTAAACAACATACTGTACCAAATGAAAATAGATGTGCCTATCCTTTTTAATCCTCTGGTGCTTATGGCCCACTTTAAATACAGGCATTTGCTTGTGGGGGTCTATGAAGATAAAACCAGGAACCTTCGTTATATTGTCTGTGGGGTTCCCGGGGTCTATTGGGTTGACGAAAAGCCTTTCGGGAAAATGTGCAGATGGGCTCAGGTTAACGGAAATATTCCCAAATACGGGGCATTCGGGTATTGGCTTGTTTATATAAATCCTACAACGGGTGAGATTTTAAACATGAGTTAACCAAGGGACATCAGATATTTTAATCAAGATATTAAAATAATTAATAAATTAATTAAAAATTTATAAAACTATTGGATTTGTGATATGGTATATTATATATAGTGTAAGTTATTCGGGAAATAAAGGAGGGTACATATAATGGAGTTCATTAAGGATTTTACAAGGAAAGTTACTGATACAGCCAGGATAGCAGCGAAAAAATCCAGTGACATGGTAGAGATTACCAAGCTGAATTTCAATATTGGGACGGAAGAGGATAAAATTAAAAAGGTTTATGCTCAAATAGGGGAAATAGTGTATCACTCATTTGAAAAGGGTGAAGAGATTCCTGAAGATTTAAAAGGACTTTGTGAAAAAATTGTAGCTTCGAAGAAAAATATCGAGAAAATGAAGCAGCAGATTCTGAGACTCAAAAGCATAAAGATTTGTTCTTCATGCAATGAAGAGCTTCGTGAAGAGGTTGTTTATTGTCCTAAGTGCGGTACAAGACAGGAAGTCGATGTAGCTGCTTCCGAAGAATCAAAGGAAGAAAATAATGCAGAAACCTGCGAACAGAATGATACGGAAAATAATACAGAATGTAGTGGGGAAAGTAATTCGGAGTGTAATGTAGAAGTTGACGAAGAGGGCGAAGAAGCAAACAGCGTCAATGAATATCAGGCAGAGGAAGACGAAGAAAAATAAAGTTTTAGTATCCCCTGACAAAATATTTTCAGTCTATGGCTTTTATCCGGGCCATAGGCTTTTTTATCTTTGACTGGGAAAGTTCACTACGGTCCTTAATGTATGGTACTATTAAAATTAGGCCTGATTCAATATAAATTTTATGACTTGCATACAAGCTTAATGTGTATTATAATTAAAATACGAAATAAAATAGCAATAATTGACTTGATTATATTTGAATGGGGGTATTGCTAACAACCGTACAATGTATGACATATCCGCTGTTTTTCGAAAAGAATACAAAGGCTTCAGGTATTTCCGTACCGTAGATTTGCCTTTGAGTTTTTCTTCTTGCCCCCTCAAAAAATTATTTTTTCGAAATATATAATTGAGATATTGTGTTTAGACCAAATTTTGGTCATTGAAAATTGAATATATTGAATTGTTGTAATTAATTCAGCTGCATTTGCTGCTAGGATTTGCCAGCCTATTTAAATTCCCATTTATAAAGATGTATTTATTGAAGTAATAACTTGGTATGTACAAATTTCGGTATTTGCAATATTCTTTGTTCCAATTTCCTTGTTCTAAGCAGCAATTATCTTTCAAACCTTTCAGTATTATCTTTGTGGCAATCTGTCAGATTATACATTGATTGAGCAGTAAAGATGTGTTTTGGTCAAATGCATGGCTGATTTAAGGTAAAAGTATAGGAAGTTATAATTTTTTCGTGATGTTATCAACACAAGTTTATTGTGTTTAAATAAGAAGTTTTTAAGTCCAGCTTAGTTCTATGGTGGGAATAATGCGTGAAAATGTATCCGCAAAAAGGGGGAATGGATGAATTGCGGGTAAGTTGCATTATTACATCATATAACTTAAAAAGAATAAAAAAAGTATATTTGAAAGGGGAAGATGGAGAGAATGGTAAAAAGCAAAAAAATCTCTATTGTATTAGCGATTGTAATGCTGGTATCCGTAATGATACCTGCAACAGTATTCGCAGGTCCTACAAAGGCACCTACACCAGCAGGAACATCTTATGAGGATCTTTTCCTTGAATTCTATGGAATGATTAAAGATCCTAAAAACGGATATTTCAGCTCTGATGAGGGAATACCTTATCACTCAATTGAAACATTGATTGTTGAAGCTCCTGACTATGGTCACGTTACAACCAGTGAAGCTTTCAGCTACTATATTTGGCTTGAAGCATTATATGGAAAACTCACAGGTGACTGGTCTGGAGTACAAACATCTTGGAAAGTTATGGAAGACTGGATAATTCCTGACAGCACAGAGCAGCCAGGTATGGCAATGTATAATCCAAGCAGCCCTGCTACATATGCTGCCGAATATCAGGATCCTTCATACTATCCTTCAGAATTGATGTTTGACAGCGTAAGAGTAGGAAGTGACCCGGTACACAACGACCTTACTTCAGCATACGGTCCTGACATGTACCTCATGCACTGGCTGATGGACGTTGACAACTGGTACGGTTTCGGTACAGGAACCAGAGCAACATTCATAAACACCTTCCAAAGAGGTGAACAGGAATCAACATGGGAAACTATTCCTCATCCGTCAATAGAAGAGTTCAAGTACGGCGGACCTAACGGATTCCTTGATTTGTTTACAAAGGACAAATCATATTCAAGACAGTGGCGTTATACAAACGCTCCTGACGCAGAAGGCCGTGCTATACAGGCTGTTTACTGGGCAAACAAATGGGCAAAAGAACAGGGAAAAGCCTCAACTCTTTCTTCTGTTGTAACAAAAGCAGCTAAAATGGGTGACTTCTTAAGAAATGACATGTTCGACAAGTACTTCATGAAGATTGGTGCACAGGACAAGACTCCTGGTAATGGCTATGACAGTGCACACTACCTCATGGCTTGGTACACTTCATGGGGTGGCGGAATCGGTTCATCATGGGCATGGAAGATCGGATGCAGCACATACACTTCGGATATCAGAACCCATTCCAGGCATGGATAAGTGCAACACAGAGCGACTTTGCTCCTAAGTCATCCAACGGTAAGAAAGACTGGCAATCAAGCTTAGACAGACAGATCGAATTCTATCAGTGGTTGCAGTCAGCTGAAGGTGCTATCGCCGGTGGAGCAACTAACTCATGGAACGGTAGATATGAAAAATATCCTGCAGGTAAATCAACATTCTATGGTATGGCATATGTTCCGCACCCTGTATATGCTGACCCTGGAAGTAACGAATGGTTTGGTATGCAGTGCTGGTCAATGCAGCGTATGATGGATCTCTACCTCGAAACTGGAGATACAAGAATTAAGTCCCTTGTTAGGAAGTGGGCAGATTGGGTAATGAGTGAAGTTCAGCTTTATGAAGATGGAACATTTGCTATTCCTAGCACCCTTGAATGGTCAGGTGAACCTGATACATGGACAGGAACATATACTGGCAACCCGAACCTGCATGTAAAAGTTGTTGCTTACGGTACTGACCTTGGTGTTACAGGTTCACTTGCAAATGCTCTTGCAACTTATGCTGCAGCTACAGAAAAATGGGAAGGAAAACTTGATACAAGAGCAAGAGATATGGCTGTTGAATTGGTTAACCGTGCATGGTACAACTACTACTGCGAAGAAGGAAAAGGTGTTGTTACTGAAGAATCTCGTGCTGACTACAAACGTTTCTTCGATCAGGAAGTATTTGTTCCGGCTGGTTGGAGCGGTACTATGCCAAATGGTGACAGAATTCAGCCTGGTGTTAAGTTTATAGACATTCGTACAAAATACAAACAGGATCCATACTATAATGTAGTATATGAGGCATACCAGAGAAAAGAAGCTCCTGTATTGAACTATCACCGTTTCTGGCATGAAGTTGACCTTGCAGTTGCTATGGGTGTATTGGCTACATACTTCCCAGATTTGAAATATAATCCTCCAGGTGATATTGTTAATCCAGCATTATACGGTGACGTTAACGATGATGGAAAAGTGAACTCCACAGACGTTACAGCATTGAGAAGATATGTTCTCAGACAGTTAGATAATATCAACGAGAAGAATGCTGACGTAAATGCTGACGGAAAAATTAACTCAACAGACTTCTCAATATTGAAGAGATTTGTTCTTAAGGAAATTGATACATTACCATATATATAATTTCAAATTGCTTTCAAAGGATCGGCTTTTGCCGGTCCTTTTTTGCATTTAAGCGCATAATTTCTGATATTTCGCTAAAAACCAATGATTTTTGTGCCGAAATATTGTATAATATATAATAATGTGTCCTTTTTTGAGAAAATGAGTTGCAGGAGTTTGCAATGTGCAAAGGAGCTGATGGTATGGCGGAGAAAAACAAGGTGGACGTCAGGATAGCAGGCAAGGATTACACGTTGGTTGGTATTGAGTCCGAGGAGTACATTCAGAAAGTAGCGTTGTATATAGACAGAAAGATGAATGAAATCATGAGGATGAATAGCAAACTCAGTACTTCAATGGCATCGGTGCTTACTGCTATTAATGTTGCCGATGATTACTTCAAGGCGCATGAAAACGTGATCAGCTTGAGCAAAGAATTAAAAAGTGCGAAGGAAGAGATTGAAAGATTGAAAGAGGAAAACCGAAGGCTTGCCGATGAAAATGCCATAATAAGCAATAAAAACACCTATTTTCAATTGGAATTGGCTAAGAGAGAAGCGGAATTGAATGAAGTGCGAAGTGCCCTTGAAAAGTCGACCAGGGCCAGAATTTAGATATATGGCTGACGATGAAAGCAAGGAAGCGTAAACAGCGCTTCTTTTTACTTTTTTTACAGGGTGGTGTCTAACCATGAAAATGATATTTATCTTTATAGACGGATTTGGTATCGGAAAGCCGGATGCATCGGTCAATCCTCTGGTAAACCCCGAGCTTGTAAACATAAACTATATACTTAATGATGCAGGAGCAATTCCCACGGATGCGTGCCTTGACGTACCCGGCTTGCCTCAGAGTGCCACGGGACAAACAGCCATTTTTACCGGCCAAAATGCTTCCAAAGTACTGTCAAGACATTTGCACGGGCAGCCTACAATTACATTAAAGAAGATGATAGCTGACGGCAATCTCTTTAAAGAACTTGTAAATAGAGGTTTTGCCGTTACAAATTCAAATGTTTACAGAACGCCCTATATCGATAGAATTAAAGACCCAAAGGAAAGAAAATACCGGCCTTCGGTAACCACGGTAATGACCCTTTCTTGCGGATTAAATCTTAGAACTGTGGAAGAATATATAGCTGGGGAGGGCGTGTATCATGACATCACCGGGGAGATTTTGAAAAATGAAGGTTACGTAAAGGAACTGATTACTCCTCAGGAAGCGGCGCAAAGGCTTTACAGTTTGAGCCGGAAATATGATTTTACGCTTTTCGAGTATTTCAAGACAGATATAATGGGGCACAAGGCGGAAATGGATACTGCAATAGAAAATTTAAAGATTCTTGATGCCTTTATAGGTGAGCTTTTAAAGCTTTACGACGAGAACGGGGAAATTATATTTATTACAAGTGACCATGGAAATATTGAAGACTTGACGGTAAATACTCATACATTCAACAAAGTACCCACTGTTATTCTTGGGAAAATACCTAAGAATGTTGAGATTAAAATAAATTCGCTGACGGATATTATGCCGGCAATATTAAATATTTTTGATGCAAAGGGAGAACTATGACAGGAGATTTTAAACCGGAATTGCTTGCCCCCTGCGGAGACTGGGAGGCCTTTGTTGCGGCTGTGGAAAACGGTGCAGACGCGGTATACATGGGGGGAAAGCTGTTTAATGCAAGACAATTTGCTTTCAACTTTGATGAGGACAAATTTAAAGAGGCAATACATTATGCCCATGCAAGGGATGTAAGTGTATATCAAACCATGAATACCCTGATAAACAACAGCGAGATGAAAGAAGCGCTGAAAGCACTGGAAAAGTCGTATCTTGCAGGTGTTGACGGGGTAATAGTCCAGGATATCGGACTGGCAAATTTAATAAGAAAGCTGTATCCCGACCTTCCGCTTCATGCAAGTACACAGATGACAATATGCAATTTGGAAGGCGTAAAGTTGATGGAGGAACTTGGATTTAAAAGGGTTGTACTTGCAAGGGAATTGTCATTAAAGGAAATAGAATATATTACCCAAAACACCTCCTTGGAAATAGAAGTGTTTGTTCATGGGGCGTTATGTGTTTGCTATTCGGGACAGTGCCTCATGAGCAGTATTATTGGAGGAAGGAGCGGCAACCGTGGTAAGTGTGCCCAGCCGTGCAGGCTTCCGTATCAGCTTTTGGAATCCGGCGAAAAAGACGGCCCATCAGGGAGGAAAGGGGACAGAGGATACTTTCTCAGTCCTAAAGACCTTTGTTCTGTTGAGATTTTGGATAAGCTTATAAATGCCGGCGTAAAATCGCTGAAAATTGAAGGTAGAATGAAAAGCGCCGAGTATGTAGCCACTGTGGTTCGAGTGTACAGAAAATATCTTGATAAATTGTTAAAGGAGCCCAATGGTTATACAAATATTGAGGATACGGACATAAAGGACCTTGCCCAGATATTCAACCGGGGAGGATTCTCAAAAGGATACCTGGAAGGAAAGACGGGAAAGGATATGATGAGTTTTGAGAAGCCTAAAAACTGGGGGATATATTTGGGAAGAGTATTATCCTATGACAAGGCTGCAGAAAGCGTTAAAATAAATCTTGAGGAGTCCTTGAGCCTTGGGGACGGGATTGAGGTATGGAACAATGAGGATGAAAGCCCGGGGACAATTGTAACTTCCATCCGGGTAAACGGTAAAGCAGTGACAGAAGCAAAGCCGCGGCAAGTGGCAGAAATAAGAAGCATTAAAGGCAGGATAAGCAAAGGTAATAAAGTCTACAAGACATCGGACAAAAAGCTAAATATGTTTGCCAGAGAATCTTTTACAGGGAAATCTGTAAGAAAGGTTCCTATTGAAGGAAGACTCAGTATAACAAGCGGAAAACCTGTATCGATTACTGTAGGTGATTATACCGGAAATACGGTTGTGGTTGAGTCCCAATATATACCTGAAAAAGCATTGACAAGTCCCATTACCGAAGAAAGAGTCCTCAAACAGGCGGCCAAAACCGGACAGACTCCTTTTGAGTTTAGGGTATTATCTGCCAATGTCGAAGAAGGGCTGTCCGTTCCCATAAGTGAAATCAATACTATCCGGCGCAGTGCCTTAGAACAATTGGAAATAAAAAGATCGGACAGATATCCCAACAGAAAGCCAGGAAATTTGCAAGAAAAATCGGAAGATATGCTGCATTTCCCGGGAAATAGTCGAAATAAGGAAAAGGTTATAAAAATTTCTGCATGTTTTTACAAAGATATAGACGGACTAGAGTATGAAAGCCTTGGAGTAGACCGGATATACCTTCCTTTTAGCATGCTTGTGAAGGAAAAGAAAGAAAGAGTTTTACGCTTTAGGGAAAATGCAGAGGTCTTTGTATTTATTCCCCCAATAACCAGGGGAAATTATAATGAGCTGATAAAATCCAAACTCCAGGACATTGTGAGAATGGGAGTTGACGGGGTCCTTTTGGGCAATCTCGGTTCAGTGGAATATGCCAAAGCTTATCCGAAGATTCGTGTCATGGGTGACTACTCGTTAAACATATTCAACAGCACTTCAATAAGGACACTTAAGGATATGGGGTTTGACGGTGCTGCTGTATCTCCCGAACTCAACTTGAATCAGATAAAGGCACTGGAGAAATTTCCGGAATTTATAGAAGAAGTGCTGGTATACGGAAGAATACCCCTTATGACCAGCGAGTATTGTCCTGTCGGGAGCATAAAGGGCAATTTCGGAAAGAACTCCAAATGCAATATGGCATGCAAGGATAGAAACTTCTATTTGGTGGACAGGATGAACATGAAGTTTCCCGTATTATGCGACAGGATAGACTGCAGAAGTGTGATTTTTAATGCAAAGGTATTGCTGCTTTCAGATACTATTGATAGAATTAAAACATCGGGTATTGACATGATACGGCTTAATTTTACCGATGAGAGCCCGGACGATGTCAAAGAGATAGTAAGCATGCACCGGGATATTTTAAATAACGGTTCTGAGGCTTTAAACGCCTATAAGCAATTAATTGACAAAATAAAGGACAGGGGTTTTACAAAGGGACATTTCCCAAGGGGTGTCTAATATACCGAAAAGGTTTTATTTGGAGGTAATTGAATGTCAAATAATGTTGAGGTATTTGTGGAAATATGCAGGGAAGGTGCAGTAATACCGAAGTATGCAAAACAATGGGATGCAGGTATGGACATCTGTGCTGCCGAAGATGTAATCATAAGGCCCGGAGAAACGGTAATAATTCCAACAGGACTTAAGATGGCTATTCCCGAGGGTTATGAAATACAGGTCCGCCCCAGGAGCGGCGTATCGTTAAATACTCCTCTGAGGCTCTCAAATTCACCGGGTACCATTGACAGCGGGTACAGAGATGAGATAGGGATAATTGTTACCAATACGTCGGCTGCGCTTTGCAATAAAGAAACTTCTTTTGATGAATATACTATCGACAGTAAAGGAAACAAGCAAGGAGTATATAAGATTCGCAAAGGGGATCGAGTTGCACAAATTGTGCTGCAGCAGGTTCCTAGAATTCAGTTTAAAGTAGTGGATTCGGTAAAGGAAATAGGCAGTAACCGCGGAGGCGGATTTGGGTCTACCGGGGTGCGGGATTGATAGAATAAAAAGTCTGCAAAAAGCTCAAAGGATCAGGGGTGGCCTTTGACTTTT